>NZ_AKIY01000189.1 GCF_000282615.1 Bradyrhizobium sp. YR681
GGCTGACGGCGGCCGCCGACACGTTCAGCTCGAGCCCGGCCGCGGCAAAGCTGCCGGTCCGCGCCGCCGCCTCGAATGCCTTGATGCCGTTGAGAAACAGCAGCCGCCGCAAATGATCCACCCTCAGGAAAGCTGATGCAAGGCCAAGATAACTCAGTTTGCGAAGCCAGGGCAAGCGAGGCAGAAATATCGGCGTAATTCATGCTGATTTGCCGAGGCGGAGAGGCTGCCCTTCGCCTCTCCCCGCTTGCGGGGAGAGGCCGGAATCCAAGCAACGCTTGGATTCCGGGTGAGGGGGACTCTCCGCGAGTCCAACTGCCACCTCCCCTTGCGGAGAGTCCCCCTCACCCCACCCTCTCCCCGCAAGCGGGGCGAGGGAGACGAACAGCTTGCGTCCCTTACTCGCCTTCAGGAGAACCCCGTGACATCCATCATGATCGCTGCCCTTGGATTGCTGATGGTCGGCACCGCGTTCCTGTCGGGGCTGTTCGGCATGGCGGGCGGGCTGATCCTGATCGGGGTGCTGCTGGCCCTGATGCCGCTGCCGACGGCGATGGTGCTGCATGCGATCACGCAGATGGCCTCGAACGGCTGGCGCGCGTTCCTGTGGCGGGCGCATATCCGCTGGCGGCCGGTCGCGAACTACATGGTCGGCGCTGCCGTCGCGCTCGCGGCCTGGTCGCTCACCCGCTACGTGCCTGACAAGCCGATGGCGCTGCTGCTGCTCGGCGTCACCCCGTTCATGGCGCGGCTGTTGCCTGCGAATATCAAGCCCGATCCCGACCGTCTCTGGCAGGGCACGGTCTACGGCACGATCTGCATGGGCCTGATGCTGATGACCGGCGTGTCGGGCCCGCTGCTCGATACCTTCTTCCTCGGCGGCGATTTCGGCCGGCGCGAGAAGGTCGCGACCAAGGCGATGTGCCAGCTCGTCAGCCATTTCACCAAGCTGATCTATTTTGGCGGCATCATCGACCAGGCCGCGAGCCTCGATCCCGTGCTCGCCGGCGTCGCGATCGCAGCCTCGATGCTCGGCACCACGCTGGCGCGGCGCATCCTCGAAGCCATGACCGACCAGCAATTCGTGGCCTGGTCCAACAAGCTGATCACCACCATCGCCTGCTACTACATCCTCTATGGCGGCTGGCTGCTGGTTCGTACGGACGTCGCGGCCGCCTTCGACAAGGGAGGATTGCCATGAGCGAGATTGCCGATCCGCTGGTGCTGGACTTCGTCGAATGGGTCGCGCGCGAGCCGCGCGCTTATGCCGAGGTGATCGCGACCTGGAAGACCTCGTGCCCGCGCCTCACCATCTGGGAAGACGCCGCCGAGCGCGGCTACGTCGCCCGCGAGACGCTGCCCGGCCTCGGGCTGGTGATCGCGGTGACGGAGGGCGGCGCAAGGTTTTTACGAACCAACGGGCGGTGATACGCACGTCCGTCTCCACACCGTCATTGCGAGCGCAAGCGAAGCAATCCAGAATGGGAGACCCTCACCCTGAGGAGCGCGCATCTTGCGCGCGTCTTGAAGGGCGAGGCCGAGATCGGGCCTTCATCCTTCGAGACGCGCGTTCCGCGCTCCTCAGGATGAGGGTCTGGCGGGAGTAGCCTGTCCATGTCGCTCAAACTCTACGAACTCGTCGGCACCGACGCCGCTCGCCCGTTCAGCCCGTTTTGCTGGCGCACGCGGATGGCGCTGGCGCACAAGGGCCTGTCGGCGGAATCGCTGCCCTGGCGCTTCACCGAGAAGAGCGCAATCGCGCCGCACGGCTCGGAGAAGGTCCCGGTGCTGCTGCATCACGACGAGCCCGTGGTCGATTCCTGGACGATCGCGAACCATCTCGAAGACAATTTTCCTGACAGCCCGTCGCTGTTCGGCGGCGAGGGCCGCCGCGCCATGGCGCGCATGATCAACGCCTGGGGCGACATCGCCATCGTCGGCGGCATTTTTCCCCTGATCATTGCCGACATCCCGAAGAACCTCGCCGAAGTCGATGCCGCCTATTTCCGAAAGTCGCGCGAGGCGCGGTTTGGTGGCAAGAGCCTCGAAGACATCATGGCGAGCCGCGACACCGGCGTGATCGCATTCCGCAAGTCGCTGGAGGTGATGCGGCAGACACTGAAGAAGCAGCCCTATATCGGCGGCGACGCGCCGAACTACGCCGACTACATCGTGTTCGGAGGCTTTCAATGGGCGCGGGTGGTGAGCCCGTTCAAGCTGCTGGAGAGCGATGATCCGATCTACGCGTGGCGCGAAAAGCTGCTCGATGCGTTCGACGGCATGGCGCGGAAATCGCCGGGACACGCGGTGTAGCTTTCTTCGTAGCCCGGATGGAGCGAAGCGAAATCCGGGGCCGCTGCCAACGGAACGATTCCCGGATTACGCTTGCGCGCCATCCGGGCTACGCGCTTCCGCCGCTGCCTTCCTCAAACACTCCCGGCACAGGCAATCCTCGCCCTTCACCGGCATCGGCAGCTTTGCCGTTTCCTCCGCGCACCAGCAAGCACCTGACAGATCGCAGCCGAACTCGGTGCCGCAGCGGGAACAGGCAAGGCGGCGCGGTTCCGGCGTTGGGGATTCTTGCTGATTTGTCATGATTTGCGCAAAAGCTGTGCGGTCATTTTCATGTCGGGTTCATCTCTCACCACGGTATATTATGCGCCGCGCACGGATCAGGAAAGCGGCTGGCAATCCGCGAAGGACAAATCGATGGCCCGCGATTCGCAAGCCGCGCTCGTCGCGCTCAACCGGTTCGGCTTCGGGGCGCGCGGCGGGGCCTCCGGCGATCTGATCAATGCGGCCTCCGATCCCAGAGGCTTCGTGAAGGCGGAACTTGCCCGCCCCAACGGCGTGCTGCTGGAGGCGCCGGGGCTGCAATCGACGCCGCAGCTCGGCCAGGCCGTGTTCGCCTATCAAGACGAGGTCAAGCAGGCGCGCGAGGCCGCCGCCAAGGAAACTGCGAAGGCCGGCACGCCGCCTGAAGCACCGCAGGCGCCGGCCGACCAGAAACCCGGGCCGCGCCGCAATCTCTCGCTGAACACGGTCGCGACCGAGATCGCTGGCCAGATGACCGATGCCAAGCCGGCCAACAGTGCAGCGAAACCCGAGACCATGCAGCCCAACGCTGCTGCACCGCCGCCCGCAAAACCGGCGCCGCAGCCGCTCAACGTGATCCAGAAAACCTTTCGCGCCGAGGCGCTGGCGCGCTTGCAGCGCGCGACGCTGGTCGAGTGCGGCTTCACCGAACGTCTGGTCGTGTTCTGGTCCAACCATTTCTGCATCTCCGCAACCAAGGGCGAGCTGGCGCGGATCTGGGCCGGCGCGTTCGAGCGCGAGGCGATCCGACCGCATGTGCTCGGCCGCTTCGCCGACATGCTGAAGGCCGTCGAGCAGCATCCGGCGATGCTGTACTTCCTCGACAACCAGCAATCGCTCGGGCCTGACTCGCGTGCGGGGCAGAACCGCAAGCGCGGGCTGAACGAAAATCTCGCGCGTGAGATCATGGAGCTGCACACGCTCGGCGTCGGCGGCGGCTATACCCAGGAGGACGTCACCTCGCTCGCGCGCATCATCACCGGCTGGACCTTCGCCGGACGGCAAGGCGGGTTAGGGGCGCCCGGCTCCTTCGCGTTCAACGCCAACGCGCACCAGCCCGGCCCCCAAATGCTGCTCGGCAAGACCTATGAGTCGGCCGGCCTCGCGCAGGGCGAGGCGGCGCTCGCCGACATCGCGCGCCATCCCGCGACCGCGAATTTCATCGCGACCAAGCTGGTCCGCCATTTCGTCGCCGACGATCCGCCGCCGGTGCTCGTGGCGCGGTTGCGGGATGTGTTCGTCAAGACCGACGGCGATCTCAAGGCACTGGCGACCGCGCTGGTCGATTCCGACGAGGCGTGGAAAGCGCCGCTGACCAAGATGCGCTCGCCTTACGACTTCGTGGTCGCGAGCGGTCGGCTGCTCGCGCGCGTGCCGGAGGATCCGGGCGGCTATCTGAACAATCTCAATTTGCTCGGTCAGCCGCTGTGGTCGCCAGCCGGTCCCAACGGATTTCCGGATACCAGCGCTGCATGGGCCGCGCCTGAGGGCATGAAGCTGCGGCTCGACATCGCCGCGCAGATGGGCGCGCGGCTTGGGCCCAACATCGATCCGCTCGACTTGCTCGAATTCGCTGCCGCCGACGCAGCGTCGATCGAAACGCGCAAAACCATCGAGCGCGCGGAATCGCGCCAGCAGGCGCTGGCGCTGCTGCTGATGTCGCCGGAAATGCAGAGGAGATGAAGATGATCGACTGCGTCGAGAACCGCCTCCTCACCTCGCGCCGCGGCCTGCTGCTCGGCGGCGCCTCCTTCGCGGCCTGGGCCTATCTGCCGAAATTCGCCCGCGCGGCCGACGGGCGCGATCCGCGCTTGATCGTGGTGATCCTGCGCGGCGCGCTCGACGGGCTCTCAACCGTCGCGCCGGTCGGCGACCCCGATTATGCCGGCCTGCACGGCTCGATCGCGCTCACGGCGGACGGCGCCCATCCCGCGATCATGCTCGACAGCTTCTTCGCGCTGCATCCGGCGATGCCGGAATTTGCGCGGATGTACCGCGACATGCATGCGGCGGTGATCCACGCGGTGGCGACGCCCTATCGCGATCGCTCCCATTTCGACGGCCAGGACGTGCTCGAAAGCGGCTATGCCGGTCCCGGCCGCGTGCAGTCCGGCTGGCTCAACCGCGCGCTCGACGCGCTGCCGCGCGGCGAGCGCGTGTCGAGCGGACTTGCGGTCGGCCCGACCACGCCGCTGGTGCTGCGCGGCAATGCGCCGACCGTCGGCTGGGCGCCGGTCGCGCTGCCGCAGGCCGACGACGACACCGCGATGAGGCTGGTCGATCTCTATCGTCACCGCGATCCCGCGCTGGCCTCGGCCTTGTCGCAGGGTCTCCAGCTCGACAAGGTCGCGAGCGGTGACGACATGAAGCCGAAGGGCGGCAATCAGGTCGCGCAGATGCGCCAGGTCGCGCGTGGCGCCGCAAAGCTGATGGCGGCCGATGACGGGCCGCGCATCGCCGCGCTCGCCTTCGACGGCTGGGACACGCATGCCAATGAAGGCGGCCCGGTCGGGCGCCTCGCCTTCCTGCTCGGCGGGCTCGACGGCGCGCTCGCCGAATTTGAAAGCGGCCTTGGCGATCGCTGGCGCGACACCGTCGTCGTCGTCGCCACCGAATTCGGCCGCACCGCGCGCATCAACGGCACCGACGGCACCGATCACGGCACCGGCACCATCGCGCTGCTCGCCGGCGGCGCGGTGAAGGGTGGCCGCGTCATCTCCGACTGGCCCGGCCTCAAGCTCGCCAACCTCCATGAGGGCCGCGACCTCAAGCCGACGACGGACTTGCGCTCGGTGATCAAGGGCGTGCTGCAAGGCCAGTTCGGCCTGTCCGATCGCGTGCTGGCTGAGACGGTGTTTCCGGACAGCGCAAGCGCACGGCCGATGAAGGGATTGATTGCCTGATCCACAAACGCCGTCATTCCGGGGCGCGTATAGCGCGAGCCGGAATCCATACGCCCGATGGAGGTTATGGATTCCGGGCCCGCGCCTTGCGGCGCGTCCCGGAATGACGACATGATGGGCCGGACATCAGGAGACCACCTATGTACATCGCCATGAACCGCTTCCGCGTCACCAAGGGCTCCGAGGCCGCCTTCGAGCAGGTCTGGCTCTCGCGCGATACCTTTCTTGATGGGGTGCCGGGCTTCGTCGAATTCCATCTGCTGCGCGGGCCGGAAGCGGAGGACCATACGCTGTACGCCTCGCACACGGTGTGGGCGAACCACGCCGCGTTCGAGGCCTGGACCAAGTCGGAGGCATTTCGTGCGGCGCATGCGCGGGCCGGCGACAACAAGCCGCTTTATCTCGGCCATCCCCAGTTCGAGGGCTTCGAGGTGATGCAGACTGTGGCGCGCGGCGCGAAGTAGCGCCGCGCTATAAAGATCAGCCCTGCGTGATCTTGTCGATCTCCGCCATCTCCTCGGCGCTGAGCTTCCACGCGATCGCCTTCACGTTCTGCTCGATCTGCTCGGCGCGGGTGGCGCCGGCGATCACGCTCGAGACCTGCGGGCGCGCGGCGAGCCAGGAGAAGGCGAGCTCGAGCATCGAGTGCCCACGCGCCGTCGCAAAGGCCTGGAGTTTCTCGACGATGGCCTCGTTGCGCGGCGTGACATAGCGATCGCGCAGCCGCGGAGTCTGGCCGAAGCGGGTGTCGCCGGGTGCGGCTTCGCCCTTCTTGTACTTGCCGGTCAGAAGGCCGCTGGCGAGCGGGAAGAACGGCAACAGGCCGAGCTTGTATTCCTGCGCCGCCGGCAGCAGGTCCTTCTCGATGTCGCGCACCACCAGCGAATATTCGTCCTGGCATGAAACGAAGCGCGTGACATTCATCGCGCGCGCGACGTACTCGGCTTCCGCGATGCGCCAGGCCGGAAAGTTCGAATTGCCGATGTAGCGGACCTTGCCCTGGCGAACGAGATCGTCCAGCGCGCGCAGGCTCTCCTCGATCGGCGTCAGCGGGTCGTAATCGTGCTGCTGGTAGAGATCGATGTAATCGGTCTTCAGCCGCTTCAGGCTCGCTTCCACCGCCGCCATGATGTAGCGCCGCGAGGCGCCCTGCTTGGTTCCGTCCTCCGCCATCGGCTTGGAATATTTCGTCGCCAGCACGATGTCCTTGCGGCGATCGCCCAGCACCGCGCCGAGCACGGTTTCCGAGCCGCCCATGGCCGAATAGATGTCGGCGGTGTCGAACAGCGTGATGCCGAGGTCGAGCGCGCGATGGATCACTTTGCGCGAGGCCTCGAGATCGATGCGCTGGCCGAAATTGTTGCAGCCGAGCCCGACCGCAGACACGCGAAGGCCGGAGGCGCCGAGATTACGAATTTCCATGGGAGGTCCTGTCAGGAGAAAGCAGCCCATTGTGGCCGCGGTGCCCGCCAGCGGCAAGGCGCCGCCTTGCGGTGCTGCCATGCCGTCGGGAACTGACGTCAAAAAAATGCGGCCCCAGTCAGACGCGGCGACTGACGGGGACCGCTTTGGGGCGCTTGATCGGTGACGGGGGGCCTGATCAGACGCAGGTGGAGCCTAGTCCCGCTATGTAACGCGCGGGTGACAGGCGGACTTATCCACAGGCTGCGTCGGCGGATCAGAACAGCTTGCGATAGACGATGAATCCGGAGCGTTCCGCGACCTTGTCGTACAGGCGCTGCGCCGTGACGTTGGTCTCGTGCGTCTGCCAGTAGACCCGCGGCGATCCCGCCAGTTTCGCCCGCTCGTACACGCCATGGATCAGCGCCGAGGCGACGCCCTTGCCCCGCGCGCCCTCCAGCGTGAACAGATCCTGCAAATAGCAGGACGGCTCGATCGCGGTGGTGCTGCGATGGAACAGATAGTTTGTCATGCCGAGAAGCTTGCCGTCGCTCTCCGCGACCAGGCCGTGCACCGGCTCATAGGCGTCGAAGAAACGCCGCCATGTCACGGCCGTGATTTCCGGCGCGAGCGCGGTCGGGCCGGAGCGGCCGTAGAAGGCGTTGTAGCCGTCCCATAGCGGCAGCCATTGATCGTAATCCTGCCGCGTGACGGGGCGAATGGTGAGTGACATCCTGGAATTCCGCGAGCGATGAAGTGACCTTCATACGTGATGAAGGGCATGGCGATCAATCGCGGCGTTGCATCACTCCGCGACGCGCAGATACCGGATCAGCCTGCGGTTCGCGGGATCGCGCAGCGAGCGATAGTAGTCGGCGCGCGCCGGCGCGTCGGTGTGGCGCACGAGATCGGTCACGGGCGTGTAGCTCAGCATGCGCCCGCCGTCGGGCAGCGCGGCGCAGACGAAACGCAGCACCTCGCCGTTGCGCAAATTGATGTTGATCGGCGTGGCGTCGCCGATCCGCACCATCTCCATGCGCAGCGCGATGAAAGTGCCGAGCTCGTCCTCCGGCAGCTCGAACGCGCCCGTGTCGCGGCCGTGATACATCAGCGCGATGAAGGGCGGCTTGCCGTCGGCGATCTCGTCCGGCAGCGCAAAGTAATCGCGGAAGGCGCGGTTGATGAACTCGGCGCGCGTTTCGGCATCGAGCAATACGATGCCGATATCGACCTGGTCGAGCGCGGCCGACAGCCGTGCGGCAATGGCGTGGCTCTGGCGCTCGGTGGCGAAGGCGGCGAGCAGCCGCTCGCGCATCAGGCCGGTGATGCCCGCGGTGCCGAAGGCCGTCACCGCGAGCAGGCCGACCAGATCCGCGCTGGCATGGAGGGTGCGATGGCCGGCGAAGAACAGCGCCGCGCCGGCGACCGCGAGCGCCGCACTGGTCACGGCGGAGGCGAAACCCGACAGCGCGCCTGAAAGCGCCACGATGCAGACGAGCAGCGGTGCGGGCGAGGGAATGTGGACGGAGCGATCGAGCAGGATCGCCAGCAGCGTCATCGCCACCGTCAGCACGGGACCGGAGATCGCACGCCATCCGAACCGCATGGGCCTGTCTCGTTCCTCCCCGAACGAGTTAAGGCCGCAACACTGACTGATTGTTGCGATGGCGCAGTGCGAAATCGTGCGGCGCGCTTAAAGGCGGCTTGCGCCGGCGCGCAAAGCTTTCGGAGGATTTAGAGCGTTTTCGAACGAAGTAGGGTGCCGGTTCGCGTAGGGAAAGCGCGTCAAAACAAGAATCTACACCAGGTGCACGTGCCTGACGCGTTGCTGGAACGCGGGCGCATTCAGCGTCGAGGTGCCCGAGCTCTTGCGCATGCCGGTGAAGATCAACAGCGATGCCGCGACCAGGATGGCCGCGGTCAGGGTGATTGCAACGACGACCACAGGTGATTTCATCGAAATCCTGTCGCGATACCGGTCGGCGCGGGCCAGATCGAAAGTCTCCTGGCGCCGTGAAGGCTCGTCGAGGATGAAACGGGGATCAGACCGGCAGGCCCATCGCCATGGTCGCCTTGGTCGACAGCACCGTCAGGGTGACGATCAGACACAGCGACAGCGCCGCGACGGCGAGCGAGGCCGCCACCGCGTGGGTCAACCGGGAAGATGCGACGGTATCGGGACGGCTCTGAAAGCCTGCCGTGCCGGACGCCCGAATCATGGTCTAAATCCTTCAACGTGCGGGCGAATCACCCGCGACGTCCTGCAATTTCACAGTTTCAATCGGCAATATTGCGGCGGCTCTTCAGCGAAAATGGCAGGATTACGGCAAAGGTTAACGATATGCCCGTTATTTCTTAACGCGCTGGCCGTTTTCAGGCCCCCGCCGCGATGCTGGCGGGGTCGTCGACCTCGGCGGGACGCCAGTCCATCGCCACGAAGCCGGGTGCGGCCTCCACCCGCTTCAGCCAGTCCCGGATCGCCGGGAAGGGCGCCAGGTCGAAATCGCAGCGGTCGGCGAGGTGGGTGTAGCCATAGAGCGCGATGTCGGCGACCGTGAGCTGCCGGGCGGCGAAATAGGAATTGGTCTTGAGGTGATTCTCCATCACCTGGAGCGCGCCATAGCCGCGCTCCATCCAGTCCTCCAGCGCGTGGGTTTGCAGGTCGCGGCCACCCTTGACCAGCGACAGCCAGAAATAGGCCGCGCCGATATTCGGCTCGAGCGCGTGCTGCTCGAAGAACATCCATTGCAGCGCGTCGGCGCGGTCGATGCGGTTTTCCGGCGCGAGCGGCGTGCCGACGGCGACGTACCACAGGATGGCGTTGGACTCGGCGAGATAACGGTTGTCGCCGACCTCGAGCAGCGGCACCTGTCCGGACGGGTTCTTGGCCAGAAAGTCCGGCGTTTTGCTTTCGCCGCGCAGAATGTCCACCTCGATCGCTTCATAGGGCAGGTTCAACAGCGCCAGCGCAAGGCGGACCTTGTAGCTGTTGCCCGAGCGTTGCATCGAATAGAGCTTGTACATTCTTGGGATGATTCCGAGGGACAGGAAGGCGCAACGCGTCCTGCCCACGCGCTGCGGCTAAACAATGATGCCGATGCGAATCCGCCGCAAGGGCCGGCCGGTAGAAAAACTCGAAAACCCTACCGCACTGCAACGGCGCGGAAGATCATTTCCGTGCGGCCATGTAACTCAGTTCACGCTTGCGTCAACGCACGGAGGCATTGCGTCGTGCATTGGTGAGGCGCACGCGCTCGCGTTTCGTGATGGCCGGGCACAGCGATCCGAAGGACGGCGTCGCATCCGCTGGCCGGTGAACGGGGCATCATGACGTCTGCCTTCACGGCGATACGCAACGCGCAAAATTGCTCCGAGGACAAGCCTTGCCGGATATGAGCGATTCTGACGGCAAAGTTGCGGAATATTACGGAAAATCGCGCCTCAAAACGCCCAGAATCCGTAAACTTTTTCGAGATCGGGCCGAAGTTTCTTGCGGCGCAGCGGCACACGTTTTAGGGTGCGGCATTCCCACAATCGGAGTCGTGACGACCAAAGGGTTCACGACGCTTGTCAGGAGACGACGATGGCCTTTCTTGCTGCTGCGCTCGACCGTGTGAAGCCGTCCGCGACCATCGCGGTCACGGATAAAGCACGCGCGCTGAAAGCGGCGGGCCGCAACGTCATTGGCCTCGGCGCGGGCGAGCCCGATTTCGACACGCCCGCCAACATCAAGCTCGCCGCGATCCACGCCATCGAGGCCGGCAAGACCAAGTACACCGCGGTCGACGGCATTCCCGAACTGAAGGAAGCCATCATCGGCAAGTTTCAGCGCGAGAACGGCGTCAGCTACAAGCCGAACCAGATCATCGTCGGCACCGGCGGCAAGCAGGTGCTCTACAACGCGCTGATGGCGACCATCAATCCGGGCGACGAGGTGATCATCCCCGCGCCGTACTGGGTCAGTTACCCCGAGATGGTGGCGCTCGCCGGCGGCGAGCCGGTGCCGGTGGTCTGCCCCGCCGCAACCGGCTTCAAGCTCCAGGCTGAAGCGCTCGAGAAGGCGATCACGCCGAAGACCAAATGGGTGATCCTGTGCTCGCCGTCGAACCCGACCGGCGCGGCCTATACCAAGACCGAGCTCAAGGCGCTCACCGACGTGCTGGTCAGGCATCCGCATGTCTGGGTGATGACCGACGACATGTACGAGCATCTCGTTTACGACGACTTCCAGTTCACCACCGTCGCGCAGGTCGAGCCGAAACTCTACGACCGCACGCTCACCGTGAACGGCGTGTCGAAGGCCTATTGCATGACCGGCTGGCGCATCGGCTATGCCGGTGGCCCTGCCCAGCTCATCAAGGCGATGTCGACGATCCAGTCGCAGTCGACCTCGAACCCGTCGTCGATTGCGCAGTGGGCCGCGGTGGAAGCGCTGAACGGTCCGCAGGACTTCATCCCCGCCAACAACAAGGTGTTCAAGGAGCGCCGCGATCTCGTCGTCTCCATGCTCAACCAGGCCAAGGGCATCGAGTGCCCGCGTCCGGAAGGCGCGTTCTACGTCTATCCGTCCTGCGCTGGCACGATCGGCAAGACCGCGCCGTCGGGCAAGGTGATCGACAGTGACGAGACCTTCGTCACCGAGCTGCTCGAGACCGAAGGCGTCGCCGTGGTGCAGGGTTCGGCCTTCGGCCTTGGCCCGGCATTCCGCATCTCCTACGCGACCAAGACCTCGGACCTCGAAGACGCCTGCAAGCGCATCCAGCGCTTCTGCGGCAATCTGCGGTAAGTCTGTCGCGGCAGCGCGAATTGAAAGGGCCCGCTTCGTGCGGGCCTTTTTTGTTCTGGCAGGTGAAGATTTGTCCAGGGCAAGAGGCGCCTGCTCTATCCCCGTCATTGCGAGCGTAGCGAAGCAATCCAGAATCCCTTCGCGCAAAGACTCTGGATTGCTTCGCTGCGCTCGCAATGACGGAGGATCTGGCACCGTCATCACTCTTGTGGCATAGAACGTCGCGCCCTGCTTGCAGGGCGCCCTCTCTGCTCGCATCCCATTCATCGCCGGAGACATTTCATGCGCCGTTCGTTCATCCTCGCCGGGCTCGCCGCGGCCAGCCTCGTTGTCTCCGTCGCAAGCAGCGGCGCGCAGCAGCCGCGGATGGTGCGGGTCGGCGTACTCGAATGCCGCGGCGGCGCCAGCGTCGGCTTCATCGTGGGCTCCGTGACCAATCTCGGCTGCGTGCTGCGCGCCGACGGACTGCCTGAAGACCGCTACGTCGCGACGATCCGGAAAGTGGGCCTCGACATCGGCATCACCCAGGAGACCACGCTGGCCTGGGGCGTGTTCGCGCCGGTCGACCGGCTCGGCCCCGGCGACCTCTCCGGCAATTATGCGGGCGCGCAGGGCAGCGCCTCGATCGGTGTCGGTGTCGGCGGCAACGCGCTGGTCGGCGGCTCCAACAATTCGATCGCGCTCCAGCCGCTCAGTGTGCAGGGGCAGGTCGGCCTCAACGTCGCCGCGGGCCTCGAGAGCCTGGAACTTCGTCCGGGCCGTTAACAGCGCGCGAGGTGTCGGGTCACCTCTCCCGGTCGGGGAGAGGTGAAACACCGGCCGTTAACACTTGATCCAACCGACGACGCACCGCAGCGACGTTTGACGCTTGCCAAATCTCGGGGACGGGCAGAGCATCTGCTCTTGCCGACCCAATCATGGGCCGAGCTCCACACCAAGGAGGCGGCGAATGGGACAAGACGTCAGAAGTCCCCGAGGTCCACGGTGCATTGCGCTGGTGGGCCCTTTCCAAAGCGGTAAAACCACACTTCTCGAAGCGATCCTGGCACGAACGGGCGCGATCCCGCGTGCCGGCAGCGTCGATGCCGGAACCTCCGTCGGCGACGCCACGCCCGAAGCCCGTCATCACAAGATGACCGTCGGCCTCACCGCCGCCACCACGAGTTTCATGGGCGACAGCTACACATTTCTGGATTGTCCCGGTTCCGTCGAGTTCGCCCACGACATGCGCGCCGCGCTGCCTGCGGTCGATGCCGCCATCGTGGTCTGCGAGGCCGACGAAAAGAAGCTGCCGCAGCTTCAGATCATCCTGCGCGAGCTGGAGGAGCTGAAGATCCCGCGCTTCCTGTTCCTCAACAAGATCGACCGCGCCAACAAGCGCATCCGCGAGACGCTCGCAACGCTCCAGCCCGCCTCGCGCGTGCCGCTGGTGCTGCGCCAGATCCCGATCTGGAAGGACGAGATGATCGAGGGCTTTGTCGATCTCGCGCTGGAGCGCGCCTTCATCTATCGCGAGCACAAGGCCTCCGAGGTGGTCGCGCTCGAAGGCGGCAATCTCGATCGCGAGAAGGAGGCGCGTTTCTCGATGCTGGAGAAGCTCGCCGATCACGACGACGCGCTGATGGAGCAGCTGCTCGAGGACATCCCGCCGCCGCGCGATGCCGTGTTCGACGATCTTGCGCGTGAACTGCGCGAGGGGCTGATCTGCCCGGTGCTGCTGGGCGCCGCCGCGCGCGAAAACGGCGTGCTGCGTCTGATGAAGGCGTTGCGCCACGAGGCGCCCGGTATTGCGGAGACCGCCAAGCGTCTCGGCGTACCCTCCGCTAAGGACGCACTCGGCTTCGTGTTCAAGACGCTGCATTCGCAGCATGGCGGAAAGCTGTCGCTGACGCGGCTGCTCGCCGGCCATCTCGAGGACGGCGCGACCCTGCAATCCTCCTCCGGTGGCGCGGGCCGCATCTCCGGCATTCTTGCCGTCAATGGCGCCTACGACACCAAGCGTGCGGCGGCGGAGGCCGGCGACACGGTGGCGCTCGCCAAGCTCGATCCCGTCAAGACCGGCGACACGGTCTCGAGCGGCAAGACCCCGCCGGCGGCGCTCGCCGCCGCAGAACCCACCCCGCCGGTGCTCGCGATCTCGGTCGCGGCCACCGACCGCAAGGACGACGTCAAGCTCGGCCAGGCGCTGACGCGGCTGCATGAGGAAGATCCCTCGCTCATCATCGTGATGAACGCCCAGACCCACGACACCGTGTTGTGGGGACAGGGCGAGATGCACCTGCGCGTCGCCAGCGAGCGGCTGCGCGACCGCTTCGGCGTCAAGATCGCCTCGCATCCGCCCGCGATCGGCTATCAGGAGACCATCCGCAAGCCGATCGTCCAGCGCGGCCGCCACAAGAAGCAGTCCGGCGGCCACGGCCAGTTCGGCGACGTCGTGCTCGACATCAAGCCGCTGCCGCGCGGCGAGGGGTTCAAGTTCGCCGAGAAGGTGGTCGGCGGCGCCGTGCCGCGCAACTATATCGGCGCGGTGGAAGAGGGCGTCGTCGACGGATTGGCGCGCGGCCCGCTCGGCTTCCCCGTCACCGATGTGCAGGTGACGCTGACCGACGGCTCCTATCACAGCGTCGATTCCTCCGACCTCGCCTTCCGCACGGCGGCGCGGGTCGGACTCAACGAAGGCCTGCCGCATTGTCAGTCGGTGCTGCTGGAGCCGATCCACGTGGTCGAGATCGTCTGTCCGACCGACGCCACCGCCAAGATCAACGCGATCCTGTCGGCGCGGCGCGGCCAGATCCTCGGCTTCGACACCCGCGACGGCTGGAGCGGCTGGGACTGCGTCCGTGCGATGATGCCGGAAGCCGAGATCGGCGAGCTCATCGTCGAGCTGCGTTCGGCCACGGCCGGTGCCGGCAGCTTCACCCGCACGTTCGACCACATGGCCGAAGTCACCGGCCGCGCCGCCGACCAGATCATCGCCGCGCATCAGCACGCGGCGTGAGCGGCTAACGCGGCAAGGCACGCGCACTCTTGCACCCCCTCTTCCGTACTTACGGGAGAGGGGGTGCGATGCCCTCTCCACCCGTCATTGCGAGCGTAGCGAAGCAATCCAGAGTCCCTCCGCAGAGGCAGCCTGGATTGCTTCGCTACGCTCGCAATGACGGAGGAGGGAGCTTGCGCTCGGCTTGGAGTGATGTATTTTACATCATTGTCTATGTTCCAGACATCACTTATAATCCCTGATACGTGAGGCCGAGGTGATTACGTCGTTCCAGATGCGGGCAGCCCGCGCGCTGCTCGGCATCGACCAGAGAACCCTGGCCGAGCTTGCCGGCGTGTCGCTGCCGACCATCCAGCGGATGGAGGCCTCCACCGGCAATGTTCGTGGCGTGGTCGAAACCTTGATGAAGGTGGTCGAGGCGTTCGAGCGGGCCGGCGTCGAGCTGATCGGCGAACAGGCGCGCAGCGACAGCGGCGGACGCGGCGTTCGGCTGAAGGAGCCGGGGCCGCCACGTCGGGTGGGAGCGTGATCCCGCGATGATCATGCTCGGGAGCAGGTTCAACTAACGCACCGTCGCGCCGAAGCACGCGGCCGCACGATGCATCGGAGCGTTGTGGGCAGCGGAGCAGTTTGCTGAAATGAGCATCACGGGCGAACACGCAGGCAAGCTGCACCAGCTTCGTCAGCCGACCTTTACCGAACTCTATCTGCCGAAGCTCGTCACCGTCTGGCGCGAGGGTTATGGCCTTGCCGATGTCCGCGCCGACGTGTTCGCGGGCCTCACGGTCGCGATCGTCGCGCTGCCGCTGTCGATGGCGATCGCGATCGCCTCGGGCGTGACGCCGGACCGCGGGCTCTACACCGCGGTCGTTGGCGGCTTCATCGCGTCGCTGCTCGGCGGCAGCCGGTTCCAGATCGGCGGTCCCGCCGGCGCCTTCATCGTGCTGGTTGCGGCGACGGCCGATCGCCACGGCGTCGACGGCGTCATCCTCGCCACCCTGATGGCGGGTCTTTTCCTGATCGCCGCCGGCTTCCTGCGCGTCGGGACTTACATCAAGTTCATTCCTTATCCGGTGACGGTCGGCTTCACCGCCGGCATCGCCGTGATCATCTTCGCCAGCCAGTTGCGCGATCTCGGCGGCATCACGCTGGCGGGCAAGGAGCCCAGCGAATTCGTCCCGAAACTCGCGGCGCTGGCCGGAGGCCTGCACACCGTCAACCTGTCTGCACTTGCGGTTGCGGTCGTCAGCATCGCCATCATCGCCGCTGTGCGGCGCTGGCGGCCGTCCTGGCCCGGCATCCTGATCGCGGTCGTGCTCGCGGCCGTCGTGTGTGCGGTGTTCGCGCTACCGGTGGAAACCATCGGCTCGCGCTTCGGCGGCATTCCCCGCGAATTGCCCTCGCCGGCGCTGCCCTCGTTCTCGCTTGCGAAGGCGCAGGCGGTGCTGCCGGATGCGATCTCGTTCGCCCTGCTCGCCGCGATCGAATCGCTGCTGTCCGCGGTGGTGGCCGACGGCATGACCGGGCGCCGGCACCGCTCCAATTGCGAGCTGGTGGCGCAAGGCGCGGCCAATGTCGGCTCGGCACTGTTCGGCGGCATCTGCGTCACCGGCCTGATCGCGCGCACCGCGACCAACATCCGCGCCGGCGCGCGCGGCCCGCTCGCTGGCATGCTGCATTCGGTTTTCCTGCTGCTGTTCATGCTGATCGCGGCGCCGCTCGCGAGCTACATTCCGCTCGCCGCGCTCGCCGCCGTGCTCGTCGTCGTGGCCTGGACCATGGCCGAGAAACACGAATTCGCGACGCTCTTGCGCTCGTCCTGGGGCGACGCAATCGTGCTGCTCGCAACCTTCCTGCTCACGATCTTCCGCGATCTGACCGAGGGCATCCTGGTCGGCTTCGCGCTCGGCGCGGTGCTGTTCATCCATCGCATGTCGGAGATGACGGGCATCGAGGAGCGCACGCCGCTGGTGGCCGCCGACCGTCCCGACGACGGCAATGGCGAGCGGGTGCCTTACGATCCCGCGCTCGCGGTCGATCGCGACGTGCTGGTCTATCGCATCACGGGCGCGTTCTTCTTCGGCGCGGCCTCGGCGATCGGGAGCGTGCTCGACGGCATCGCCGACAAGCGCAAGGGTTTTGTGGTCGATTTCGCCGCGGTGCCGTTTTTGGATTCGACCGCGGCGAACGTGCTCGGCCGCGTCGCCGCCAAGGCGCACCGCCAGGGCATCCGCCTGTTCATCACCGGCGCCTCGCCCGCAGTCCGCCGTGCGCTGCTGACCCATGGCGTCACCCCGCCGCGCGCCCGCTACCGCGAGACGATCGAGCGCGCAGTCGCCGACATCAAGGGCGGAGCGGCAAAGCCCGCGGCCGACGACATGGCCGCGACCTGAGCGCACGCACTTCTCAAGCCGGCTGATTTGACCGACACTGCCGCGTCACGGCGGTGGTGGATCGGAATGCTCAATTCGGGTCGCAATGTTGCGCTGGCCTGCGCGCTCAGCATGGTCGCGGGCTATGTCGACGGCATCGGCTTCCTGCATCTCGGCGGCTTGTTCGTCTCCTTCATGAGCGGCAATTCCACGCGCCTCGGCGTCAGCCTTGCGGAGGCCCAATGGTGGCAGGCCGCCGGCGCCCTCGGTCTCATCGCGCTGTTCGTCGCCGGTGCTGCAGTCGGCAGCCTCGTCGTGCTCGGCGGCGGCGCCGGGCGGCAGCCATGGCTGCTCCTGATCGAAGCCGTGCTGCTCGCCGCTGCCGCGCTCTGCCATGCCTATGGCCTGCCGAACCTCGCGATCGCCGGCATCGTGCTCGCGATGGGGTTGGAGAATGCCGTGTTCCAGATCGACGGCGGCGCCGGGCTTGGCCTCACCTATGTCACGGGCGCGCTGGTCAAGGTCGGGCAGCTCCTCGCCGTCAGCCTCACCGGCGGGCCGCGTTGGGGCTGGGCGCCGAACCTCCTGCTGTGGGCGGCGCTGGTTGCGGGCTCGGCGGCCGGCGCGCTCGCCTATGCCTGGATCAACCTCGCCGCGATCTGGTTCGCCGCGGGCGCGGCGCTGGCAATGGCCGCGATCGTCGCGGTGGCGCTGCCGCGCCCGCGCGCTTGACAGAGCCGGCGGGACGCGAAATGGATCGCCTGCAACGTTACACGCCCCGGGGGGAAGATGACCGCGCCCAAGATGCCCGCAGCCTGTCTGATCGGATGGCCGGCAGCGCATTCGCGCTCGCCGCTGATCCATCATTACTGGCTGCGCACGCTCGGGATCGAGGGCGGCTATGTCATCGAAGCGGTGCCGCCCGATGATCTCAGGGATTTCGTGTTGCGGCTGTCGCTGCGCGGCTTCGTCGGCGCCAACGTCACCATTCCGCACAAGGAAGGCGTGCTGGAGCTGTCGACGCCCGATGCGCGCGCCAGGGCCGTGGGCGCCGCCAACACGCTGTGGTTCGCGGACGGCGAGCTGCACGCGACCAACACCGACGTCGAAGGTTTTGTCGGCAATCTCGATGCCAGCGCGCCCGGCTGGGACGACGCCGAAGAGGCGCTGGTGCTCGGCGCCGGTGGCTCGTCCCGCGCTGTCCTGTTCGGCCTGCTCGAACGCGGCATCAAGCGCATCCATCTCGTCAACCGCACCATCGCGCGGGCCGAGATCCTTGCAAGGCAGTTCGGGCCGAACGTGCATCCCGTGACGTGGGACGCCATAAATGACGTGCTGCCGCGCGCAAAACTTCTCGTGAACACAACCTCGCTCGGCATGCACGGCCAGCCTTCACTCGATGTTGACGTGGCGCGCCTGCCGGACGGTGCGGTCATCGCCGATCTCGTCTACGTGCCCCTGGTGACGCCGCTGCTGGCGGCAGCAACGGCGCGCGGCCTGAAGACCGCCGACGGGCTCGGCATGCTGCTGTACCAGGCGGTGCGCGGCTTCGAGCTGTGGTTCGGACAAAGGCCCGAGGTCACTGCCGAGCTGCGCGCGCTGGTCGAGGCCGATCTCACAAAGACTTGAGAGAATAGTGCGCGGCCTTCGGCGTTCTATCTCCGTGGGACAACCGGAGACCGTCATGACCATTCAACGCGCCACTTTCACACGCCCGCTCGTCGCCGTCGCGATGGTGGCCGCTTCCACCCTCTGTGCCGTCGCGCAAAAGGCGCCGGTGCCGACGCGGGTGCGCGGTACGATCGAGAGCGTCAACGGCGACACGATGCAGGTCAAGTCGCGCAGCGGCGAGGACGTCAAGCTGCACATCGCGTCCGACGTGCGGGTCGCCGGCATTACCAAAATTTCACTCGCCGACATCAAGGTCGGCTCCTTCGTCGGCGCCACCACCGTGCCGGGTCCTGACGGCGGCGACAGCGCCGTCGAGGTCCATGTGTTTCCCGAAAACATGCGCGGCACCGGCGAGGGCTCGCGCCCCTATGACCTCAAGCCGAACTCGAGCATGACCAACGCCACGGTGTCGGAGAGCGTGGTCGGCAATGACGGCCATACGCTGCTGGTCAAGTACAAGGACGGCGAGAAGAAGGTGTTCGTCCCCGACGACACGCCGGTGGTGACCTTCGTCCCCGGTGACAAATCCGACCTCAAGGCCGGCGCCAAGGTCATCGCCTTCATGAAGCAATTGCCGGACGGCTCGTTCGAGACCAATCGCATCAGCGTCGGACGCGACGGCCTGACCCCGCCGATGTGACCACATTTCGTAGCCCGGATGGAGCGCAGCGAAATCCGGGGGACGCGGTACGACCTTCCCTCATTGCGCTTCCCTCCATCCGGGCTACGGACTGCCGGAATACGCGGTCAGGCTCGGTGTTTGTTCCTGCGCAGCCAACTCCCCCGGAGAAACATCATGTCGAAATCGCCTTTGCTTGCGGCGCTGTTCGCCGTTGCCCTTGCTTCGATCGCCTCTGCCCAGCAGGCGCCGACGGTCCGCATCCGCGGCACCATCGAGAGCGTGGACGGCAACACGCTCGCCATCAAGACCCGCGAGGGCACCGACGTAAAGGTCAACATGACCGACAATGTCGCGGTGTTCGCCGTGGTCAAGACCTCGCTGTCGGAGATCAAGGATGGCTCCTATATCGGCGTCACCGGCATGCCCGAGCCCGACGGCACCCAGAAGGCGATTGCCGTGCACATCTTCCCGGAGAACCAGCGCGGCGCCGCCGAAGGTTTTCGCCCCTGGGATGCCCGCGCCAACTCGACCATGACCAACGCCACCGTGGCGCAGACGGTGAAGGGCACCGACGGCCAGAACATCACGGTGAAGTACAAGGACGGCGAGAAGAAAGTCGTGGTGCCGCCGGACACCCCGATCGTCACCTTCATCGCCAGCGACAAGTCCGAGATCAAGCCCGGCGCCAAGCTGATCATTTTCGGCGCGGCGAAGAAGGAAGACGGCTCGCTGGAGGCGAACCGGGTCAACGTCGGCCGCGACGGCATCACGCCGCCGATGTGAGGTTGGAGCTGTCGCTACATTCCCGCTGTCGTCCCGGACAAGCGAAGCGCAGATCCGGGACCCATAACCACAGGGAGAAATTGTTGCGCGCAGCAGGTCACTCCGAGTCCCCGTAACCACGCCTGCCTGTGGTTATGGGTCCCGGGCTCGCGCTGCACGCGCCCCGGGACGACGGTGGAATTTGGCGCAACGAACGTCCGTCATGCCCAGTATTGTAGGGTGGGCAAAGGCGCGAAGCGCCGTGCCCACGTCTTCTCTCGCGTTTCGCGAAATTGGTGGGCACGCGTCGCTTTGCCCACCCTACGGCAGTTAAGAGCGGGGAGAGGTTAGGGCACCTCACACCGCAATGATCTGATCGTCGATCTCGTCGATCCTGTTGACGCCGCACAGGCCCATGGTCGTGAGCAGCTCCTTCTGGATGATCTCGATCGCCTTGGCGACACCGGCCTGGCCGCCAGCACCTAGCCCATAGGCATAGGCGCGGCCGATCATGCAGGACTTTGCGCCGAGCGCGAGCGCGCGCATCACGTCCTGGCCGGAGCGGATGCCGCCGTCGAACATCATCTCCATCTTGTCACCGACCGCGTCGACGATCTCCGGCAGCACCTCGATCGAGGACGGCGCGCCGTCGAGCTGACGGCCGCCATGGTTGGAGACCACGATCGCCTGCGCGCCGGTCTTCGCGGCGAGTTCGGCGTCCTCGACGTCGAGAATGCCCTTCAGGACCAGCTTGCCCGGCCAGATCGAGCGGATCCAGTCGATGTCGCTCCAGTTCAGCGAGGTGTCGAACTGCGAATTGATCCAGGTCGAGAGCGAGGTGATGTCGTCGCTGACCTTGAGATGACCTGCGAGATTGCCGAAGGTGCGGCGCTTGCCCTGCAGCACGCCCGACACCCAGGCCGGCTTGGTGGCGAAATCGATCAGCTTCGACAGCGACCATTCCGGCGGCACCGTCATGCCGTTCTTGATGTCCTGGTGACGCTGGCCGATCACCTGCAGGTCGACGGTCAGCACCAGCGCCGAGCATTTCGCCGCGATGGCGCGCTCGATCAGCGCCTTGATGAAGCCGCGGTCCTTCATGACGTAGAGCTGGAACCAGAACGGCTTCTCGACATTGGCGGCGATGTCCTCGATCGAGCAGATCGACATCGTCGATTGCGTGAACGGGATGCCGGCGGCCTGCGCGGCGCGGCAGGCGTGGATCTCGCCGTCGCCGTGCTGCATGCCGAGCAGGCCGACGGGCGCCAGCATCAGCGGCATGGTCGAGGGCTCGCCCAAAATCGTGGTCGAGGTGTCGCGCTTGGAAACGTCGACCAGGATGCGCTGGCGGAACTTGATGTTCTGCATGTCGTCGCGATTGGCGCGCAGCGTCTCCTCGGCATAGGAGCCGCGGTCGCAATAGTCGAAGAACGCCTTCGGCACGCGGCGCTGATGCAATGTGCGAAGATCGTCGATACAGGTGATGTGCTTCATGAACGTTCCCCGGCCCGTCTTGTCTCGGAAGTCTTGCAAGAAGCTTGTCGGACAAGAGTCTTGCATCGGAAGATCGAGGGGTCATCTAGCATGGTTGGATGCACAGCCAAATCGTTTGAGAAGAGGGCGCCATGAGCAAACCGCAGGGACAGCCGACACCGGAAGAGATCAAGGAGAAGAAGGACCTCGAGGACGCCCTCGAAGAGGGCCTGGAAGAGACCTTTCCGGGCTCCGATCCGGTCAACGTCACCCAGCCGGCGCCGAGCCGCGCCGACGGCCATGTGAAGCGCTCAACCTGAGGCCGGGTTCCGCGCCGCTCCCGGCGTCTCAGCCGGAAATATAATGTTAACAATAAGTTACCGGAGCTAGGCCGGCTCCGGTTCCGTAATGATTCATCATATTTTTTGAAGCCAAGTTAGCCGCGCAGGCTTTATAAGACCTCAGCAAATCAGGGATGCGGGGCCCGCTCGGGCATCCGGAGGTTGTCGCGGGGATTCCTGGTTGTTGCGTTGGGGGACGATATGAGCCGCAAATATTTCGGGACGGACGGGATTCGGGGCCGCGCCAACGGACTGATCACGCCGGAGCTCGCGCTCAAGGTCGGCCAGGCCGCGGGCCTTGCGTTTCAGCGCGGTGACCACCGCCACCGGGTCGTGATCGGCAAGGACACCCGCCTGTCCGGCTACATGATCGAATACGCCATGGTCGCCGGCTTCACCTCGGTCGGCATGGACGTGCTGCTGGTCGGCCCGATGCCGACGCCGGCGGTCGCGATGCTGACCAAGTCGATGCGCGCCGATCTCGGCGTGATGATCTCGGCTTCGCACAATCTGTTCGAGGACAACGGCATCAAGCTGTTCGGCCCGCAGGGCTTCAAGCTCTCCGACGACGTCGAGAAGCAGATCGAGCAGCTGCTCGACGAGCCGATCGAGAAGCGGCTGGCACAGAGCGCGAGCCTCGGCCGCGCCCGCCGCATCGACGGCGTGCATGACCGCTACATCGAATTCGCCAAGCGCACGCTGCCGCGCGACCTCTCGCTCGACGGCCTGCGCGTCGTGATCGATTGCGCCAATGGCGCCGCCTACAAGGTGGTGCCGGAAGCGCTGTGGGAGCTGGGCGCCGACGTCGTGCCGATCGGCGTCGAGCCCGACGGCTTCAACATCAACAAGGATTGCGGCTCGACCTCGCCGGAAGCGCTGTCGCGGAAGGTGCGCGAGATGCGCGCCGACATCGGCATTGCGCTCGACGGCGACGCCGACCGTGTCATCCTGGTCGACGAGCGCGGCCACGTCGTCGACGGCGACCAGCTGCTCGCGGTGATCGCGCAGAGCTGGAAGGAAGACGGACGCCTGTCGCGTCCCGGCATCGTCGCCACCGTCATGTCCAATCTCGGGCTGGAGCGCTTCCTCAAGGGGCAGGGGCTTGACCTCGTGCGCACGCCTGTCGGCGACCGTTACGTGCTCGAGCAGATGCTGGGCGGCGGCTACAATCTCGGCGGCGAGCAGTCCGGCCACATCATCCTGTCCGACTACGCCACCACCGGTGACGGTTTTGTCGCGGCCTTGCAGGTGCTGGCGGTGGTGCAGAAGTCGCGCCGGCCGGTGTCGGAAGTCTGCCACCGCTTCGACCCGCTGCCGCAGATCCTCAAGAATGTCCGCCACAAGGGCGGCAAGCCGCTCGACGATTCCGACGTCAAGTCGGCCATCTCCGACGGCGAGAAGCGCCTCAACGGTCACGGCCGCCTGCTGATCCGCTCGTCGGGCACCGAGCCCGTGATCCGCGTCATGGGCGAGGGCGAGGACCGCATCCTCGTCGAGGACGTGGTCGACACCATCGTCTCCGCGCTCGGACAGGCGGCGGCGTAAGGCACGATCGTAGCCCGGATGGAGCGCAGCGAAATCCGGGATTCGTGCAACGGGCTATGAGGCCCCGGATTGCGCTTCGCTCCATCCGGGCTACGGCGGCGCAGCGAAATAAGCCCACGCATCCCAGCCATTTGCGATTGGCGGTGGTTCCACCGCCGTCTGCATCGTAATTAGCGGATCGCGGCAATCTGCCGCGCCGGGATGCTGCCTTGAACAAGCCTGTCGTCGTCTCTGAGGAAACGCTGACCGAGCCCGTCGTCGTCAGCGACGTCGCGCCTGCCGCTGCCGCCAGGGCCGCGGGGCCGGCCTATGTCGTGCTCGCCGGCATCAGCTTCTCGCACTTCCTCAACGACACCATGCAGTCGCTGATCGCCTCGGTGTATCCGATCCTGAAGGACACCTACGCGCTCGACTTCGCGCAGATCGGCATGATCACGCTGGCGTTCCAGTTCACGGCCTCGCTGCTCCAGCCGGTGGTCGGCCATTACACCGACAAGAAGGCGCAGCCTTACTCGCTGTCGATCGGGATGGCCTCGACCTTCTTCGGGCTGTTGCTGCTCAGCGCTGCGCACCAATATCTCGTCATTCTCGTCGCGGCCGCGCTGGTCGGTCTTGGCTCGGCGGTGTTCCATCCGGAGTCCGCGCGCATCGCGCGGCTCGCTTCCGGCGGCCGCTACGGCTTTGCGCAATCGGTGTTCCAGCTCGGCGGCAGCTTTGGCACCTCGATGGGGCCGGTGCTCGCCGCGCTGATTGTGGTGCCGTTCGGGCAGGGCAGCATCGCCTGGTTCTCGTCGATCGCGTTCTTGGCCATCGTCATTCTCTGGCGCATCGGCCGCTGGTATGAACCGCAGATCAAGGCGAAGAAGACGGTAGCGGTTCAGGCCCATCCAGACGCGCCGAGCTCGCGCCGCGTTGCCGTCGCGCTCCTCGTGCTCGTCGCGCTGCTGTTCTCGAAGCAGCTCTACGTCTCGAGCCTGTCGAGCTACTACATCTTCTATCTGATCGACCGTTTCGGCGTGTCGACGCAGGCCGCGCAGATGTATCTCTTCATCTTCCTCGCGGCGAACGCGGTTGGCGCATTTCTCGGCGGACCGCTCGGGGATCGCTTCGGACGCAAGATCGTGATCTGGATCTCGATCCTCGGCGCGCTGCCGTTCACGCTGGCGCTGCCCTATGCCGGGCTCTATGCGAGCGCGGTGCTGTCGGTCATCATCGGCCTGATCATCTCCTCGACGACGTCGTCGATCATCGTGTTCGCGCAGGAGCTTGTGCCGCACCGCTTCGGCATGATCTCCGGCGTATTCTTCGGCGTTGCCTTCGGCATCGGCGGCCTCGGTGCGGCCGTGCTCGGCAAGCTCGCCGATCACACCTCGATCGAGTTCGTCTATCAGGTCTGCGCCTACCTGCCGGCGATCGGCCTGCTGGCGGTGTTCCTGCCGAAGCTGCCGCGGCACGTTCGTTAACAAATCGTCCGTCGCTGCATTGCGGCTTCATCAATCGTTAGCAATTGCGGCGCGCACCTGCCGCATTTTTGCAACGCTTGCGGCGCACGCGCGTGTGGGGTCAGAAAAAATCAACCTTAAAAATTAGGGTTAAGTGGCGCTTAAACATTTGGTGCGATCGTCCGGCCGTGAGTTTCCAGAACGTGGGGCCTGTGTATTTGCCTCACCGGCCAAAAGGACGAAGCCAATGCGTAGCGTTAAGTCTCTCCTTGCCGCGGGTGCGGCAACCCTGATCTCGTCGATGGCGTTCGCCGCCGATATGCCGATCGCGGCGCCCCCTCCGATGTACGCGCCGCCGGCACCGCCCGCCGACTTCGGCGGCTGGTATCTCCGCGGCGACGTCGGCATGACCAACCAGAGCGCCAAGCGCATCGATGGCGCGCTGCCGGCCGGGTATTCGAAGACGACGGAAGGCCTCGGCTTCGACTCTGCGGCGCTGTTCGATCTCGGCGTCGGCTATCGCTTCAACAACTGGTTCCGCGCGGACGTGATCGGTCAGTACCGTGGCAAGTCCAATCTGCACGGCAGCGACAACGTCGTTGGACCCGGCTTCGTCGGCGTCAACAACTACACCGGCAGCAAGTCCGAGTGGGTCGTGATGGCCAACGCCTACGTCGACCTCGGCACCTGGTGGTGCATCACCCCGTTCGTCGGCGCCGGTGTCGGTGGCTCCTACAACAAGATCAGCGGCTTCCGCGACGACGGCGTGTCCTACAGCGGCGGCGTGCTGTCCAACAGCGTCGCCTACTTCGCCGACAACGGAAAGTGGAACTTCGCCTGGGCCGCCCACGCCGGTCTCGCCTACAAGGTCAATCCCGGGTTCACCGTCGAACTCGCCTACAGCTACATGAATCTCGGCGACGGGGCGCCCGGCAACTACCGCCTGTTCGACAACAGCGCTTCGGGCCCGACCTCGATCAAGGTCAAGGAAATCACCTCGCACGACATCAAGCTCGGCGTGCGCTGGGATCTCAACAGCCCGCCGGCCTACATGCCGCCGCCGCTCGTCACCAAGGGCTGATCGTTCGCCCGATCGCTTAAGACTTCTTAACGGCGCGGGATCATCCCGCGCCGTTTTGCTTTGCGTATTTTTCATTGCTGGCGGCGACGACAGGCCCCGACGCAACCATTGGTTAAGGTTAACGAGCCATGATCAGCATTGAAAGTTCGAGTTCGATGGAGCGTTGCGATGCGTAGGCTTTTGCTGGCGGCGGTGATGTTGGGGACGGTGTCTGCCGCGCACGCGGCCGACATGCCCGATCTGCCGTTCCTGCGCGGCAGCTTCACCGACGGCCTGACCAGTGCGCGGCCGAACTGGCAAGGCTACTATGTCGGCGGCCAGGGCGACTACGGCACGGTGACGTCGAAGATCTCCTCTTCCATCAACAGCGATTTGCAGTCGACCTTCGTCACGCCTGGCCCGAGCTACAACTGGCAGCCGCTCGCAGCCGCGCAGAGCAGCGCCGCCGGTTACGGCGCGTTTGCCGGATACAACGGGCAGTGGGACGATGTCGTGCTCGGTATCGAGGCGAACTATATTCACAGCGGCTTCAAGTCGATGTCGAGCTCGGCCGGGCTGACATACAACAACGCCAATCAGGTCATTGCCACCACCGGGTCGGCCGCGGTCGTCGGCCTGTCGGACTTCGGATCGCTGCGCGCGCGCGCCGCCTATGCCTGGGGGTGCTTCCTGCCCTACGCCTTCATCGGCGGCGTCGTCGGCAGCCAGACCGTCGATCGCTACGCTTACGCCTCGGCGGGGTCTTTGCAGACGCCGACGACGTTCGCGACCAAGAGCAAGCTGGTCTATGGATATTCCGCCGGTCTCGGCATCGACGTCATGGTGGTCGGCGGCCTGTTTCTCCGCGCCGAATACGAATACCAGCGGGTGACGGCGGACATCGAATCGAACGTGAACACCGTCCGCGCCGGGGTCGGCTACAAGTTCTGACCTGCGTGCATGGCGCCGATTGACAGCGCCGGCCAGCCCTGATGCTCTGTCGCTCCAATAGGGGGCGGCGGCGATGCAGATCTACGGCGACAGCAATTCCGGCAATTGTCTCAAGGTGAAGTGGGTCTGCGACACGCTCGCGCTGCCTTACCGGTGGATCGAGATCGACACAAGCAAGGGCGAGACACGCACGCCGCAATTTCTGGCGATGAACGGCGCCGGCCAGGTGCCGACCGTGGCCTTCGACGACGGCCGCACGCTGGCGCAGTCCAACGCCATCATCCGCTATCTCGCCCGCGACAGCGCGCTCGTTCCGCGCGATGCCTTCATCGCGGCCAAGATGGACGAATGGCTGTTCTGGGAACAATACAGCCACGAGCCCTATGTCGCGGTGTGCCGCTTCCAGATGGTGTATCTCGGCAAGGACGCATCCGAGCTCGATCCTGAGAAGGTCAAGCGCGGCTATGCGGCGCTCGACCGCATGGAGCAGCATCTGGCGGCCAGCCGCTTCTTCGCGGGCGATGCGGTCTCGCTCGCCGACGTCTCGCTGCTCGCCTATACGCGCCTTGCGCATGAAGGCGGCTTCGATCTCGGCCGCTACGCGGCCATTCGGCGCTGGATCGGCGAGGCCGAGACCTTTCTCGGTCTGCCGCCGGCGCGCTGAGCCTGGCGCCGATTCCTGGAGTTTCCGTATGAACGACAAGTCCGTGTCGATCCGCCCCGCGCGCCGCGAGGACGTCCCTGCAATGATCGCAATGCTCGCCGACGATCATCTCGGGGGCGCGCGCGAGCGGGTGGAGGATCCGCTGCCGGCGTCCTATTACGAGGCATTCGCGCGGGTCGAGCGCGATCCGAATCTCACGCTCGTCGTCGCCGAGAGCGAGGGCAGGGTGGTCGGTTGCCTGCAACTCGCGGTGCTGTCGGGCATCAGCTCGCAAGGCGGCAGTCGCGGCCTGCTCGAGGACGTGCGCGTTGCTTCCGATTGTCGCAGCCGCGGCATCGGCGAGCAGTTGGTGCAATGGGCGGTGACGGAAGCGAAAGCGCGCGGCTGCAATTTGGTCGAACTGTTGACGCATCAGACGCGCGTCGATGCCCAGCGCTTCTACAAGCGGCTTGGATTCACAGCGAGTCATGTCGGCATGACTGTCCGCTTTTGAGGCAGCGTCTCGCGCGCGTTGCGCGATCAGCGAAATCGGATCGCGCGTTCGTTCATATTAAGAGTGGGTAAACTACCCCTCCGTCGTTCACGTTGAAGCGGGAACGAACGGTGCTACGCCAGCGTCTGAAACCGGGCTCGGTCGGTTCGGGGATTTCGATGACAAGCTATTCCATGATCAAGGTCGGCAACGACTACGTTGTGCAGGCCAATGACAAGTGCATTTTGAAAGTCGGCAGCCGCCGCCGTGCCGCGCAATTGATCAGCGATGCCACGGACTTGCTGAATGCGCTTCCGAGCGTTCAATCCCCGGAAATCGCGCCGGACGCACCTTCACTCCACCGTGAGGCGCCGGAACTTCCTTGACGACTCTTCCCGTTTCCCGTATCAGCCGCGGCGGGACACCTCCCCCCAACGGGAGGCTTACTATCTGGAAGGGTAGATCATGACTGTAGCGAAGCCCGCTTCGCGGCCCAACGTGCCGCATTTCTCCTCCGGCCCCTGCGCCAAGCGCCCCGGCTGGAACGCCCAAAATCTCAAGGACGCTGCGCTCGGCCGCTCGCATCGCGCGAAGGTCGGCAAGACCAAGCTGAAGCTCGCGATCGATCTGACGCGCGAAGTGCTTGAAGTGCCCGCCGATTATCGCATCGGCATCGTGCCGGCGTCGGATACCGGCGCGGTCGAGATGGCGCTGTGGTCATTGCTCGGTGCACGGCCCGTCACCACGCTCGCCTGGGAATCCTTCGGCGAGGGCTGGGTCAGCGACATCGTCAAGGAATTGAAGCTCAAGGACGTCACCAAGCTCAACGCGGCCTATGGTGAGATCCCCGACCTCTCCAAGGTCGATCCCAAGAGCGACGTCATCTTCACCTGGAACGGCACCACGTCAGGCGTGCGCGTGCCCAACGCCGACTGGATCGCGGCCGACCGCGAAGGGCTAACGATCTGTGACGCGACCTCGGCAGCGTTCGCGCAGCCGCTCGATTTTGCAAAACTCGATGTCGTCACCTTCTCCTGGCAGAAGGCGCTCGGCGGCGAAGCCGCGCATGGCATGCTGATCCTCAGCCCCCGCGCGGTGGAGCGGCTCGAGACCTACAAGCCGGCCTGGCCGCTGCCGAAGATCTTCCGCATGACCAAGGGCGGCAAGATCAACGAGGGCATCTTCGTCGGCGAGACCATCAACACGCCGTCGATGCTCTGCGTCGAGGATTATCTCGATGCGCTGAACTGGGCCAAGTCGATCGGCGGCCTCAAGGCGCTGATCGCGCGCGCCGACGCCAACACCAAGGTGCTGGCCGACTGGAAGGCGAAGACGCCCTGGATCGACTTCCTGGCCAAGGACGTCGCGATCCGCTCCAACACCTCGGTCTGCCTGAAGTTCACCGATCCCGCGATCACCTCGCTTTCGGACGACGCACAGGCCGACTTCTCCAAGAAGCTGGTTGCGCTGATCGAGAAAGAAGGCGCCGGCTACGACTTCGCATACTACCGCGATGCGCCGGCGGGCCTGCGCATCTGGTGCGGCGCCACCGTCGAGGCCAGGGATGTCGAGCTGCTGACGCAGTGGATCGACTGGGCCTTCGCCGAGACCAAGGCCACGCTCGCCAAGGCCGCGTGATGTTCCGACCCTCCCCTGAACGGGGAGGGTCGACGCACCGTCAGGTGCGGCGGGGTGGGGTGATCTCTCCACACGGCGCACTCGAAATTCACATCGATAGTTTCATCCCATCCCGGCGCTGAAGCGCCGACCCTCCCTTTTCAGGGAGGGAGCAGGAAACGTTCAGATGACCAAACCCAAAGTTCTCATTTCCGACGCGCTCTCGCCCGCCGCCGTGCAGATATTCAAGGACCGCGGCGTCGAGGTCGACTTCCAGCCCAACCTCGGCAAGGACAAGGACAAGCTCGCCGAGATCATCGGCAATTACGACGGCCTTGCGATCCGCTCGGCGACCAAGGCGACCGCAAAAATCCTGGAGAAGGCGACCAACCTCAAGGTGATCGGCCGCGCCGGCATCGGCGTCGACAATGTCGAGATCCCCGCCGCCACGGCCAAGGGCATCATCGTGATGAACACGCCGTTCGGCAATTCGATCACGACCGCCGAGCACGCCATCACCCTGATGCTGGCGCTGGCGCGCGAGATCCCGCAGGCCGACGCCTCGACCCAGGCCGGCAAGTGGGAGAAGAACCGTTTCATGGGCGTCGAGATCACCGGCAAGGTGCTCGGCGTCGTCGGCTGCGGCAACATCGGCTCGATCGTCGCCGACCGCGCGCTCGGCCTGCGCATGAAGGTGGTGGCGTTCGATCCGTTCCTGTCGCCGGAGCGCGCCAAGGACATCGGCGTCGAGAAGGTCGAGCTCGAGGACCTGCTCAAGCGCGCCGACTTCATCACGCTGCATACGCCGCTGACCGAGAAAACCAGGAACATCATCGACGCATCCGCGATCGCCAAGATGAAGAAGGGCGTGCGCCTGATCAACTGCGCCCGCGGCGGTCTCGTCGACGAGCAGGCCGTGGTCGACGCGCTCAACTCCAAGCACATCGCCGGCGCCGCCTTCGACGTCTTCGTCGAGGAGCCCGCCAATTCGAACGTGCTGTTCGGCCATCCCAACGTGATCTGCACGCCGCATCTCGGCGCCTCCACCACGGAAGCGCAGGAGAACGTCGCGCTCCAGGTCGCCGAACAGATGTCGGATTATCTGCTCACCGGCGCGATCTCGAACGCTGTCAACTTCCCCTCGATCACAGCGGAAGAAGCGCCGAAGCTGAAGCCGTTCATCGCACTCGCCGAGAAGCTCGGCTCGTTCGCCGGCCAGCTCACCGAGAGCGGCATCCTCAAGGTCGAGATCACCTATGAGGGCCACGTCGCCGAGATGAAGATCAAGGCGATCACCTCGGCCGTGCTGTCGGGCCTGCTGCGGCCGATGCTGGGCGAGGTCAACGTGGTGTCTGCGCCCGTCGTCGCCAAGGAGCGCGGCATGGTGGTGGACGAGATCGTCCGCGCCGCCCAGAGTGACTATGAGAGCCTGATCACCGTCACGGTCACCACCGAGCGGCAGGAGCGGTCGGTCTCGGGCACCGTCTATGCCGACGGCAAGCCGCGCCTCGTCGACATCAAGGGCATCCGCGTCGATGCCGAGTTCGGCAAGTCGATGATCTACGTGACCAACGAGGACAAGCCGGGCTTCATCGGCAAGTTCGCAAGCCTGCTCGGCGACGCCAAGATCAATATCGCGACCTTCCATCTCGGCCGCGTCGCGCCGGGCTCCGATGCCATCGCGCTGATCGAGGTCGACGGCGCGGTGCCGGCCGACGTGCTCGCCAAGGTGCAGGCCCTGCCGCAGGTCAAGCAGGTCAAGGCCCTGACGTTCTGAGCGGAGAAGAGCGCCGCTCGCGCACCGCGGAATGACGCTCATCATATATTCCGACATGCGGAACAACGCCGCCCTCTTCGCGAGGGCGGCGATTTTGTTGATGCAGCGCGGCGCTTTATTTTCTCCCGCGGCTGCCAAACTTTGTGTACCAATGGCGACCAGGACGCCTCCGTACCAATCGTTCGAAAAGGGAGAAAACAATGCGTGAAGCCGTCATCGTTTCCTATGCGCGCACGGGCCTGGCCAAGTCCGGCCGCGGCGGGTTCAACATCACCCCGCCGATGTCGCTGGCCGCGCACGCGATCAAGCACGCGGTCGAGCGCTCCGGCGTCGAGAAGGACTATGTCGAGGATTGCTATCTCGGCAATTGCGCCCATGGCGCGCCGAACATCGGCCGCCAGGCCGCGCTGCTCGCCGGCCTGCCGAAGACCACTGCCGGCGTCTCGGTGAACCGCTTCTGCTCCTCGGGGCTCCAGACCATCGCGATGGCCGCCAACTCGATCCGCTCGGACGGCGCCGACTGCATCGTCGCCGGCGGCGTCGAGAGCATCTCGATGCCGGGCGGCGGCACGCCGAAGGAATCGATCGACCCTGAACTGCTCAAGGTCGCCCCCGACATCTTCATGGCGATGATCGACACCGCCGACATCGTCGCCGAGCGCTACAAGCTCAGCCGCGAATACCAGGACGAGTTCTCGCTGGAATCGCAGCGCCGCATGGCGGCGTCGCAGCAGGCGGGCAAGTACAAGGACGAGATCGTCCCGATGAAGACGAAGATGAAGGTGGTCGACAAGGCGACCAAGGCCGAGTCGATCGTCGATTACGTCGTCGACCGCGACGAATGCAATCGTCCTGAAACCACGCTGGAAGGATTGGCAAAGCTCGAGCCGGTGAAGGGCCCCGGCAAGTTCGTCACCGCCGGCAATGCCAGCCAGCTCTCCGACGGCGCCGCCGCTGTGGTGCTGATGGAAGCCAAGGATGCCGAGAAGCGCGGCCTCAAGCCGCTCGGCCGCTTCGTGGCCTGGGCGACCGCCGGCTGCGAGCCCGACGAGATGGGCATCGGCCCGGTGTTCGCGATCCCGAAGCTGCTCAAGCGCACCGGCCTGAAGATCAACGACATCGATCTGTGGGAGCTCAACGAGGCCTTCGCCAGCCAGTGCCTCTACTCGCGCGACAAGCTCGGCATCGATCCCGCCAAGTACAACGTCAACGGCGGCTCGATCGCGATCGGCCATCCCTTCGGCATGACCGGCGCCCGTCTCACCGGCCACCTCCTCCAGGAAGGTGCGCGCCGCAAGGCCAAGTGGGGCGTCGTGACCATGTGCATCGGCGGCGGCCAGGGCGGCGCCGGCCTGTTCGAGATCTACAGCTGATCCGGGCCAGGCCGATCCGGACCACGGAAATGGGAAAGGCACGGCGCCGCAAGCGCCGTGCCTTTTTCGTTCAGGCGTTCAGGCCCGGTTCGCAATGGCTGTCGCTTCCGCCGCGGCGCGCTGCATGCTGTTCGACATCTCGTTCGTGACCGTGCTCTGTTCCTCGATGGCGGCGGCCGTCGATGTCACGTATTCGCTGACATTGTTGATCGCCTGCTTGATCGAATTCAGCGCAGTGACCACATCGCCGGAGATGCCGTTGAGGCTGCTGATCTCGGCGCCGATCTTGTCGGTCGCCTGCTTGGCCTGGTTGGCGAGGCTCTTCACTTCGGATGCGACCACGGCAAAGCCGCGGCCGGCTTCGCCGGCACGGGCGGATTCGATCGTTGCGTTCAGCGCGAGCAGGTTGATCTGGCCGGTGATGTTGTTGATCAACTCGACGATGCCGCTCATGGCCTGCGCCGCCTCGGTCAGGCGTTGCGCCTGCGCATCGGCGGTCGCGACCTGATCCACAGCGCTCATCGCGGTCTCGCGCGACTTGGTCATGGCCTCGGAGATCTCCCGCACCGAGGCGTTGAGCTCCTCCGAACCGGCGGCGACCGACTCCATCATGCCGCGAACCCGCTCGTTCCCCATGCGGACCAGCACCTGGCGGGTCACGTCGGTGGCATACTTCACGACCTTGAACGGCTTGCCGTTGAGGTCGTGGATGGGATTGTAGGAGGCCTGGATATAGACTTCCCTGCCGCCCTTGCCGATGCGCTTGTACTCGGCGGCCTGGTACTGGCCGCGGTTGAGCGCCGCCCAGAATTCGCGATAGGCGACGCCGTCGCGCTCCGACGGTTCGACGAACATGCTGTGGTGCTTGCCCTTGATCTCGGCCAGGGAATAGCCGAGCGCATTGAGGAAGTTCTCGTTGGCGGCGATGATCGTGCCGTCCATGTTGAACTCGATCACCGCCTGCGATTTGCCGATGGCATCGATCTGGCCCGCCAGGTCGGCATTCACGAGCTTCTGCTCGGTGACGTCGGTTGCGAACTTCACCACGCCGATCGGCTTGCCGGTGTCGTCCATCACGGGATTGTAGGAGGCGAGGATCCAGACCTCGCGGCCGCCCTTGCCGATGCGCTTGAACTCGCCGGCCTGGTATTCGCCGCGGTTCAGCGCCGCCCAGAATTCGCCGTACGCCGCACCCTCGCGATCGCCATGCGGCATGAATATGCTGTGATGCTTGCCCTGGATCTCGACGAGCGAATAGCCGAGCGCCTTGCAGAAGTTCTCGTTCGCATCGACGATCGTGCCGTCCAGCTTGAACTCGATCATGGCCTGCGCACGGTTGATCGCGGCGAGTTTCGACGCATCGGCCATGCCGCGGAGCTTCTTCGCGGTAATCTCGGTTGCGATCTTCACCACCTTGACCGGGATGCCGTCGCTGCCGATCACCGGATTGTAGGACGCTTCGATCCAGATCTCGTGACCGCCCTTGGCGATGCGCTTGAACTCGGCGGCCTGAAACTCACCGCGATTGAGCGCCGCCCAGAATGCCTTGTACTCTGCGCCGTCGCGCGCGTCGGCCGGCACGAACATGGAGTGGTGCTTGCCGCGAATCTCGTCGATCGAATAGCCGAGAGTTTTGAGGAAATTCTCGTTGGCGGTGACGATCGTTCCATCCATGGCGAATTCGATCATGGCTTGCGAACGGCCGACCGCCTCGATCATGGCTTTCGCGTCGCCGTTTGCCCTGCGGCCAAACATGTCGTTTACCTCTTCGTTCTGTCGATTGCCGTGTTTCTTCGACGCTCGCCGCTGCAATCCCCGTCAGCGCCGCCGAACTGCCGGCAGAGGTATCTGAATCAAATTATCAGTTTGTTTGTCCGATCAAAGACACAACAGCCGCTTTCCGTCGCTGCCGTTAACCTGACGACGAGAGTTGCACCGCATGCCGGTGCGCGGGTGGGGTGCAGGCCGCCGATGATTGAAAGGCAGGCTAAGATCGCTATCGGAATTCAGCAATCCGCGATCGAGACGTGCTGCCGCTGCGGTCGGATCCGTAGTTGCGCGGAGCAGATTTCAGCAAAAGGCGCAGCACCCGCCTCCCCATATTGGGTAGATCGCACGAGGCTCGCGCGTCTTCCGGCGGACAGATGCGGCTATTCGGCGCGTTGGCGCGGACCGCGCGGTCCGTGCAACCTCTGAATGGTGGCTTGACCGGTGCTCCGGGCTAGACTCCGGAACGGAGGGCTGATTTGCGCGACGTCTCGTACCTTGATCGATATCCGTTGTTTCGCGCGTGCGACATCGAGGTCGCGCGCGATCATCTTTTTAGAATTTATGGCGCCGATCGATTTGACAGCCGCGATACCGATTTCGGCGTCGATGCCAACCTCGCGGGCCTCACCTCGATCGGGTTGGCCTACTGCTCATACGCCGGCGCGGCATCGTTGTCGTTTCCGGAATCCGACGTCATCCGGCAGTTCTTCGCCGTCGAAGGGATCGCCAGCTTCCGGGCGAAGTCCGCGAGCCGGCCGATCGCCGGATGGAGCCCGATGATTGCGGGCGACGCGCGACTGGATCTCGATTTTCCGGCAGGGTATCGCCAGCTGGTGGTCAGGATTGATACCGGCGCCCTGGAGCGCTTGCTGAAAAGCATCATCGGAGATCATTCCGACACCAGGCTGAACCTTGTCGAGGTCGATCCGGACCCGGCCGCGATGAGCTTCGTTCGGCAGGATGTGCTCAGGTTCGCCGAAGAGCTGGACAGGTTCGGGCGGAATTATTCGCCGACGGCGATCGCCGAACTCGAGCGGAGCCTGATGGTCCGGCTGCTTCTGGCTCATCGGCACAATTTCAGTCAGCGTCTGCACGACGCACCGCCCCGCGCCAACCGGTCGGTGGTCGACATCGTCGAAGCCTATATCGAAGCCCATTGGGATCAGCCGCTCGATCTGGAGGCGATCGCTGCCATCGCGGATGTCAGCGTCCGGACGGTGTTCCGGGAGTTCGCGGAATCGGGGCGGGGCTCGCCGGGGCTGTTTGCCAGGCTGGTCCGCTTGCGAAAGGCCGCAGAATTGCTGCGGCGGCCGGATCAGCACACCTGCGTGTTGTCCGTGGCCTTCAAATGCGGCTTCCGCAATGCCGGCCGTTTTGCCTCCGAGTACCGGCAGGTGATCGGCGAACTGCCGTCGCAGACGCTGGCGGCGGCGCGGCGGAAGCGATAGCCGGCGGCCGAGCCACATGCGCCGTGTTCCTGAGGCGTCTAGTGCACGCCACAGTGCACAATGGCGAGTATTGTCGGAAATGCACGTACTAATACGTGCCCGCAAGTTAACGGAAGGTTTGACGGGTTAGGGCTTCATATACCGTATCGGTCACCAACCAAATCCGGCACCATGATGCGGCTCTTCTCCCTCAGGCTCACTCACAAGATCACTGCGATCGGCGTTATTGGCGTCATCGGCGTCGTCCTGATCGGCGGCATCCATCTCTATGGCGAGCGTGCGATGGGCGTCTATCGCGATGCGGCCGAAGACGCGCGAACCGTGTTCGAGCTGAACAACAGGATCGCGGTCGAGCTGCTCGAAGCGCGCCGCGCCGAGAAGGATTTTTTGCTGCGCAGTGACGCGAGCAAGGCGCAGCGCCAGGCCGAGATCGGCAGGCAGGCCGGGCTCGACATCGAGACGCTGCGCGGCAAGGTCGCCGCGCTCGGCAAGCCGGAGCTGGCCCTGAATATCGACGCGATGAACGCCTCGCTGAAGACCTATCAGGCACGTTTCGCCGCGGTGGTCGATGAACGGCAGAAGCTGGGCCTCGACGAAAAGTCCGGTCTCGAAGGCCGCCTGCGTGCCTCGGTCCATGGCATCGAGAGCCAGGTCGACCAACTCCAGAATGCGCAGCTCAAGGTCATCATGCTGATGATGCGCCGGCATGAGAAGGATTTCATGCTGCGCCGCGACGCCAGATACGGCGATGACATGAAGAAGCGCGCGGCAGAATTTGCAGGCGTCCTCGACGCCGCGACCATCCCCGACAATGCGAAGGCCGAGCTGAAGCAGAAGCTCGCCGATTACCAGCGCGACTTTTCGGCCTGGATGGAGACTGCGCTGAAGCTTGCGGCCGAATTGAAGGCCATGTCGGAAGCGTTCTCGTCGGTCGAGCCCGTGATCGAGCAGGTCTCGAAAGCGGTCGAGGCCATCCGTGTCGAGGCCGACCGGCTGAACGATGTCGAGCGCGCCAGCATCCAGTTCTGGATCAGCGTTGCGATCGCGCTGATCGCATCCGGCGTGCTCGGCCTCGGCATCTTCATCGGCCGCTCCGTGTCAAAACCGCTGTCCTTGATGCGGGCGGCGATGATCGAGCTTGCCAACGGCAATTTCGCCATCGTGCTCCCGGGCCTCGGCCGTCCCGACGAGATCGGCGAGATCGCGCAGGCCGTTGAGACGTTCAAGATCAACGCCGAGCGCAAGGCACAGGAAGAGGCGGAGGAGAAGATCCGGCAGGACAAGCTCGCCGCCGAACGCCGCCGCGCCGACATGATCAGGATGGCCGACGATTTCGAGGGCGCGATCGGCGAGATCGTCGAAACCGTGTCGTCGGCTGCGACCGAGCTCGAGGCGTCCGCGACGTCGCTGACGACCACCGCCGGCCGCTCGACCGAGCTTGCCACGCTGGTCGAGGCGGCTTCCGAGGAGGCCGCGACCAACGTGCAGTCGGTGGCCTCAGCGGCCGAAGAGCTGACCGCGTCCGTCAACGAGATCAGCCGCCAGGTGCAGGCCTCCGCGCGCATGGCCGGCGAGGCCGTCAGCCAGGCCGGGCAGACCAACGACCGCGTCGGCGAATTGTCGAAGGCGGCCGCCCGCATCGGCGATGTGGTCGAGCTCATCAACGCGATCGCGGGCCAGACCAATCTGCTGGCGCTGAACGCCACCATCGAGGCCGCACGCGCGGGCGAAGCCGGGCGCGGCTTTGCGGTGGTCGCCTCCGAAGTGAAGGCGCTGGCCGAGCAGACCGCGAAGGCGACCGGCGACATCGGTCAGCAGATTTCCAGCATCCAGAGCGCGACGGAGGACTCCGTCGGTGCGATCAGGACCATCGGCGGCACCATCGAGCGCCTGTCCGAGATTTCTTCGACCATCGCCGCCGCGGTGGAGGAGCAGGGCGCGGCTACATCCGAGATCTCGCGCAACGTCCAGAACGCGGCCGCCGGCACCACGCAGGTCAGCGCCAACATCGCCAGCGTGCGCCAGGGCGCGACCGAGACGGGTTCTGCGTCGTCGCAGGTGCTGTCGGCGGCGCAGTCGCTGTCGAACGACAGCAACCGGTTGAAGGTCGAGGTCAGCAGGTTTCTGGACACTGTGCGCGCGGCGTGAGGTCGGGCGCGTCCGCTTGCGGCCGCGCCCCGATCGGCACGCCAATGCCGGCGCGCTGACTCACGCTGCCGTCTCGGGGACCGGCCGGAAGATCCATTCGCGCCAGACCACCAGCAGGGCGGCCATGATCACGGGCCCCAAAAACAGACCGAGCAAACCAAAGGCAGCAAGGCCTCCAAAGATTCCGACGAACGCGAAGAGAAACGGCAGCCGCGCCGAGTCGCCGACCAGGGTCGGCCATACGAAGTGATCGCCGGCGAACATGACGATCGCGCCCCAGCAGAAGACCCCGGCGGCTGCGATGCCGCTGCCGCCGCCCGAGATCAGCACCAGCGCCGCAACCGTGAAAGCCAGCCAGGCGCCAAACGGAAGCATCGCGAAGGCGGTCGTGAGAATTGTGAAGACAATGGCATTCGGCACGCCCGCGACGAGATAGCCGACGCCGATCAGCAATCCTTCGCCCGCCGCGACCAGCACCGTGCCGTTCACGGTGCCGCGGGTCGCGTCGACCATCTTCTCGGCGAGACCCTCTCCCGCTTCTCCAAAAAGGCGATCGCAAGTCTCCAGGATGCGATCCGCGATCGACCGGCCGTTGCGCAGCAGGACGAACAGGGCCAGCAGCGAGAACAGCAGCAGGAAAAGACGGTGAAGCAGCTGTCCGCCGAACGTGCGGAACAGGTCCGATGCGTTGTCCGCATTGACGGATTTCAGCCATTCCGTCGCGGCCTTGGGATCGGAAAGGTTGCTGCGCCACCATTGCTGCACGCTCTCCGCAGCCACCGGCAGGCGGGCAAGCCAGTCAGGCACTTCGATTCCGCTCTCCCCGGCCTTCTTCAACCAGCCGACGAGCAGATCGCCTTGCTGCGCGATCTGGTAGATCGCAAGCGACATGGGAGTAAACAGGATCAGCGCCACCATGAGGGTGAAGACGAACGCGGACAGACTGGAAGGGCTGGAGCTCACGCGCGTGGCAAACTTGATGTAGAGCGGCCACAACGAGGTTGCGAGAATTGCTGCCCAGATCAACGCCGGCAGAAAGCCCGCTGCCGTCCACAACGCCAGTGCGACGAGGACGAGGGCGAGCACGACCCGCGCGTTCATGCGCGCAGCCGCGCCTGTGGGCAGCGGCTTTCGTTCGGCGGCAGTCGGGACCGCGTCGTTCCGCTTGAGCGGAGTCTTCTTCGATGCCGCGGATTTCAGACGTTCGGACATTCGAGATCACGCGAGGTGCGAGTGCTGCGGCAATGAAATTGGCGAGCAGGAATAAGAAGGTACGCCCAGCTCAAGCCGCAAGGACGCCTTCGGTTCCAATTGGGAATAAGCTGCAATGTGGCCGCGCGCTTTCCGGGACCGAGGCCCGCCACGCGGCATGCGGCGCCAGGATGCAAGCGTAGCTCGATGGCCGCCAATGCGTCCCGACGCGACCTCGCTCAGCGCTACGCCCGCGCCACCACCGGCGCGAACACCACTTCGATCAGCGTGCCGGAATTCGCCCCGCTCTTGATGTTGAACCGGGCGCGGTTGGCCTCGACCAGCGCCTTGGTCAGCGACAGGCTGAGCGCCGAATTGTCCGAGGCGTCCCCGGGCGGCGGGGTGCGGAACGGCTCCATCGCGGCGGCGACCTCGCGCTCGCTGAGGCCATGGCCGGTGTCGCGGATGCGCAAGGCGACCTCGCCGCGATCGGACAGCGCGGTCGAGACGATGACCTGGCCGCCGGCGCTGGCGAGCCGGATCGAGTTCGAGATCAGGTTCATGGTGATCTGCCGCATCGCGCGGGCGTCCACCGTCACCTGCGGCAGCGCATGCGCCAGCGAGGTGCGGATGATGATGCGCTCGCGGTTGGCCTGCGGCTGCATCACCACGACGCAGGCCTCGACCAAATCGTTGAGGTTGAGATTGGCGAAGGTGAGGTCGAGCTTGCCGGTCTCGATCCGCGACAGCTCCAAGAGATCGTCGATGATGGCGATGACGCGCTCGCCGGAGGCGCGGATGTCCTTCATGTATTCGCCATAGCGCTCGTTGCCGAGCGTGCCGAAACGTTCCGAGATCATCACCTCGGCAAAGCCGATGATGGCGTTGAGCGGCGTGCGGATCTCGTGGCTGATCCGCGCCAGCATGTCGGCCTTGGCATTGGCGGCGCCGTCGACGAGGCGGCGCGCCTGGGTCAGCTCGCTCTCGTCCTTCTTCGCGTGGGAGAGATCGCGGAACACGGCGAAGAAGTTCGGGCCGTCGGGCCGGGTGCGGCCCATGATCATCGCGAGCGGAATCACGCCACCCTTCTTCTCGCGTCCCAGCACCTCGCGGCCGTGGTCGAGCAGGCTGGCAATGTCCTGGCTCTTGAGGTTCTCGAGATAGTCGATGACGACATGCTGGCTCTCGGGCGCGAACAGCGTCACCAGATTCTGCTGCATCAGGGCCTCGCCGTCATAGCCGAACAGCGCCTCGGCGCTGCGGTTGCAGGCGTGGATGTTGCCTTCGGCATCGAACATCACGATGCCCTCGGCCGTGGTGTCGAGGATCGCGGCGAGATCCTCCGCGTCCGCATCGCCGGCCTGGGACTCGAGCTCGGGCGCGAAGGGGAAGGATTCGGCGACGACCGGCTCGGCGACGACGGGCGGCGCGACGACCGTGGGGGCGGCCACGACGGGTGCAGGATTGGGCAGCGCGCAGATCAGCGCATGCGCGCTGTCGCCGTCCCAGTCGATGGTGTGCAGATGGGCTTCGGTCGTCGGCAGCGGGGCGTCGCCATTGGCGGTCGTCGCGCTGATCGTCACGGGCGTTCCGGCCTGCGACGTGCTGCTGGCGGACGACACGCCCGCTTCGACATAGAGCGCATCGAGCCCGCCGGCATCCTCCAGCGCGGAAAGGCTGGCATAGCCCATGCGCGCGAGGAAGGCGGGGTTGGCGTAGAGCAGGCGGTCGAGCCGGTAGATCAGCATCCCCGATGGCACGAGATCGAGCAGCGCGCGGTCGCGCAGGCTGTGGCCCTGCGCGGGCGGCGCGGGCTCGGTCAGCCATTGCGCCGGCGCGTGCGCGGGCTCTGGCTCGGACGGCGGCGGCTCGGGCGTGATCTCCGCGGCCGGCGGCTCGTCCGTAACAGCTGCGATCGTCTCGCGCTCGCGTTCGAGCCGCTCGGACAATTGCCGCGCAAGCTCGTTGAACGCGCTGTTCTCGACCGGCGTCAGCGTCGGCGATCTCTGATCGCCGGGTGATCTTGCATCGCCGGCTGGGCGGAACGGCACGACGTTGGGAGGCGTTTCCACTGGCGTTTCCGGCTCGGTTGGGTGTGAATTCGCTTCGGCGGCGGGTTTTGGCAGGTCAGGTTCGGGTGTCGGCTCGGGCTCGGATGCAGGCGGCTCGATCGGCGGAGGCGGTGCCTCTGCCACGGGCCCGGCTTCAGGCTCCGGCTTCGGTTCGGGCTCCGGTTCGACGACGTCGGCGGACAGGCCCTGCGGCGCGGGCGGCGCGACGAACAGCTCATAGCGGCGGAGCGCATCGAGCCGGTTGAGGCCGTCGAGATCGCGGCAGACGCCAAATCCCTTGAAGCCCGCAAAGTTGCGCATCTGGTCGTAGACCGGCAGGCCCGCCAGCTCGACCGGCAGATGCTCGCCGCCATCGGCCGGCCAGTTCACGGTGATCCCGGCCCAGGTGTCGTGGCTCGCCAGCGCCTGCGCCACGCGCCCGTCGGGATCGAGCGAAAATTCGTCGGCGATCTCGCGCCAGGGGCGGCCGAAGCCTGAGGCGGTGTGCGCGCCCATCAGGCGGATGAGCTCGCTGGATGCGAGCACGAAGCGGCCCTCCGCATCCATCTGCCAGAGGAAACGCAGCGGATGCTGGCGCGGTGCGGGCGGCTCTGCTGACGGCGGCTCGGCCATGTCTGAGGTGATCGGCGCGGCCTGCGGCGGCACGATGGCTTCGGCCAGGTTTTCAACCGGAGATTCTTGCGCGGCTTCGACCGCTGCGGGGGCCGTGTCCCGGGCCGGCGCCTCGGCCGCGTCCTCGACGGCGTCCTGGATCGTGACGATCTCCGCCGCCGGCTCGCTCACGGGTGCTTCCTGCGCGATCGTCTCCATCGGCGGCGCGGGCGTTTCGACAGGCTCGGCAAAGGCATCGAACATCGCGATGCCGGACGGAGCCTCGTGCGATGCGCCCCGCATCGGGTCCGGCACCGCGGCCGGAGGCGCGGCGGCGATGCTCTCAGGCGCAGGCTGTACCGCCACTTGCTGTGGTGTGTGCTCTGCGGCCTCGGGCATGGTCTCCGCCGCAGCCGCTTGCTGCACCGCCGGCTCGATCAGCGCGATCAGGCCGACATCCACGCCGGAGCCGACCCGTTGCAGCACCATCTGCCCGATGCCGACAGGCGTCTCGGCGCGGCCGTCGCGCAGTGCATCGCTGCGGGCCTGTTCGAGGCCGGCCTCGCCGAGGTCGCGGAAGCCGAGCAGGGCGCGGGCCGGTTCGCTGGCGCCGGCGAACATGCCGTCGGGCGCGAACGCCGCCATCGGCACCTTGGCGCCGTCGACCAGGCGATGCAGCCGCTCCATCAGCGGCATGGTGCGCGCATGGGTGTCCATCGCGGTGACCAGCACTGCCTGTCCGCCGTCGGCAAAGTCGAGCCGCGCGCAGGCGCAGGTCATCAGCGTGCCGAACCGGGCGCCGAAGCCGCGCAGCCGTTCGAGCCTGACGGCGCCGCCGCCTGGCAGCTGGCGGGCGAGCCGGGCGACCTGGCGGCGATGGCTGTCGGCGGGGCCGAAGATCCGGTCCGCGAGCGCTGCGGCATGCGCCGCGCCGAACAGTCTTGCGCCGACCGGATTGGCCCAGAGCACGCGCGTGCCGTCGATCGACCAGAGCCAGGTGGCCAGCTGCGAGGTCGCGTGCACGGCCAGCCGGGGATCGCCCACGCCTCGCAACTGGAAATCCGAACTGTTCATCCGACCGGCTTCAAGTCTCGCTGTCACGCGTCTCGTGGGCGGCTGCCGGGAATGACAGCCTTAAGAAAGGGTTAGTATCGCGCGCGGGCGCGGGCAGGTCCACGGCCCCAGCCTAGGGGCGAGGGCCTAATGCCGCGATAACCTTAATGGGTCCAACCCCGCAAGCCGCAGCCCGACGGCATCCGCAGGATTCGCAGGCAGCGAGGCAGTACGCCTGGCTTGAACCGGTTGCGCTCCGGGCCCGGTCACCTCTCCCGCCTGCGGGAGAGGTCGGCGCGAGCGCCGGGTGAGGGCTCTTCCTCATTGGGGCTGTCCCAGCACATCAATCGCCTCAACCCCCGGTTCCCCCGCCGGGGAACCTCACCCTCCGAGATTAAATTTTGCGCCGCACCCCCTGGATCGCGTTGCGCCGCACAATGTTGACATGTTAGGCAGTAATACTACCGGGCGTTGGGCGAGCCATTTCGTTTCGCGTATCCGGCCATCGCACCGCTGAATTTGAAGGCCCAGATCGGGGCCGGCGGGCGCGCCAGAAGGCTCACTCCATTTTTCAGATATCGTGAGGGACAACCATGACAGGTGCGACTGATCCATTCTCTGCCTCCGTCATTCCGTTCGAGGTTCCGGAGCAGATGCGTGCGTTCGCCGAAAAGGGCGTTTCGCAGGCCCGCGAAAGCTACGCCAAGTTCAAGGACGCGGCCGAGACCCATAACGGCACGGTCGAAGCCGTGTTCACCACCGCCCACAAGGGCGCGAGCGAGTACGCCGCCAAGGTGATGGAATTCATGAAGGCGAACACCACCGCCCAGCTCGAATTCACCCAGCAGCTGTTCAGCGTGAAGTCGCCGCAGGACGCGTTCGCGCTGTGGACCGGCCATTCCAAGACACAGCTCGAGACCTTCCAGGCCCAGGCCAAGGAGCTCGCCGAGATCGCCCAGCGCGCGGCCACCGCCGCCGCCGAGCCGATCAAGGCCTCTGCTGCGAAGTTCTACCCAGCCGCCTGAGCGGATTGGGTCTGACATGATTAAGAAACCCGGGCCCAGTGCCCGGGTTTTGTTCTGGAAATAACGTTGGTTAGAGGGGCGATTATCGGGTTTTGCGGCCTTGCCAAAAACGCCCGTTGCACCTAGTTTCCGCCCCGTCCAGCCCCCTCGGTACCGGCCTGTCCAGGCGCCCCGCGGCGGCTCGCAAGGATGCAGTTGTAGCTCAGTTGGTTAGAGCGCCTGTCTGTGGAACAGGAGGTCGGTGGTTCGAGCCCACCCAACTGTACCAATGATCGCAAAGACTTAAGCAGACATCTCCGATCGGATTTGTGCCCGCCCCACCTCAGGCGGCCGCGTTATCATCATTTCGCGAACCGCGTATAACCGCTTGGAAGCAGGCGAAGGGCCGTTATACTCAATCTGCGAAATGAGTATAACTAACGGTGGAAGCCATGGCACCTCCGAAGCTGGTCCTGCAAACCACCTACGCCGAACTGCTGGACCGAAGCACCCATGCGGCGTTTGACGGTGCGTTCGCGGAAGACGGTTCGTTCATCGCCAAGACGGTGAAGCAGCGAAAGTACTGGTACTTTCAAACGGGCGCAGGCGATCGGAGCCAGAGATATGTCGGCCCGGAAACTCCGGAACTGCTCGACCGGATCGCGCGTCACAAGGAGCTTCGTGACGACATCAAGGAAAGACGCGCGCTCGTATCGACGCTCGTCAGGTCCTTTGGTTTGCCGCGACCCATTCCGGACATCGGCAACGTTCTGGCCGCCCTGGCCAACGCAGGCGTATTTCGACTCCGCGGTGTGCTGGTCGGCACCGTCGCATTTCAGACTTACCCCGCGATGCTCAGCATGCGGCTTCCGGGCGCCCTTCTGCAAACGGGCGACATCGATATTGCCCAATTCAGGAATGCTTCCGTCGCGGTTGGAGACAGCACGCCTCCGGTTCTCGACGTCTTGAAGGAGGTCGACGCGACCTTCCGGGCAGTACCGCACGTCGTTGATGGACGGCGTGTGACGAGCTACGCGGCGAAAGGCGGCGTGCGGGTCGATTTCCTCACGCCGAACACCGGTCGGGAAACGGGCGAGCCTCAGGCTCTGCCCGCTCTGCAAACCGACGCGCAGCCGCTTCGCTTCCTGGATTATCTGATCCACGATCCCGAGCCGGCCGTGATACTGCACGCTTCAGGCGTATCCGTTCACGTTCCGGCGCCGGCAAGGTTTGCGATCCACAAGCTCATCGTTTCGAGGCGCCGGAGAGAGGGGGCGGCCAAACGCGACAAGGACATTCAGCAGGCCGAGGCATTGTTGCGGGCATTGTCCGAGCTGAGACCGCACGACTTGAAGGAAGCCTGGGACGAAGCACGCGAGCGTGGCCCGACATGGCGCCAACTGCTGGAAGAAGCACTGTCAGAGATCGGGAGCGTCACCCGTGACCTGACGCTGAGGACGGTCGGTGCCGTGCGGTCTCTGCTTCCGGGCATCGATCTGGAGTTCGATAGCGCCCCTCCGCGCTACGACGTTAGCCGGGACGTCGTTGCATTCGCAGGGCGAGCACTTGGCCGGCAGGTCGCCTGCGCGATCAGCCGGGAGGCGCTCGACGATCACTTCGGGGCCGACGGCCTCGACAAGGAGGGAAGGGTGCAGGCTTTCCTCAGGAGCCGATCGAAGATCGAGCAGATGGCGCGCGCGAAATATTTGAATGGCACGATCGAGGAGCCGGATGCAGTGCTCGTCAAGACATCGGACGTGCGGGGGGCGGCAAAGTCGTCGCGCCGCTAGGTTTGATGTCAGCCCCGTCCAGCCCCCTCGGGGACCGGGCCGCCAAACCGCTTTCGGGGGCGCGGCTCGCAAGAATGCAGTTGTAGCTCAGTTGGTGAGCGCCTGTCTGTGGAACAGGAGGTCGGTGGTTCGAGCCCATCCAACTGTACCAGCGAAATCAATAACTCAAGTCGTTTTCTGAGTCGCCTAGCTGCCTCGTGGCGCGGATCAGGCTTCCGATCGCCATTCGCCGTCAAGTATATCCACACCCTCAGGCGACAGTTCGCCGGAGCACGGACTAGAAAGTCTCGTCCCTACAGGTTGCGCTTTCTATCTTAGTTTTCAGAAGGGGAAAGGACGGAGCTATCAAATAGCGTCGCGATCGCTCCGCCGGATATGCCGAGGCGCAGTGGCTCGCGCGCGTTCCGAGACGCTATCGCGGTTCTCGGATGAATATCTGACCAAGTCGGACAACATCGGCGTTCGAGCGGACATACGAAGTCCCACGACCGTCCATAGCAACACGGACAGTGCCATCTCGGTCATTGGAGATTAAGAAGCCGCGCGCACGCAGCTCAATAAGAATAGCAAGCGCATCTTTGCTGACCTCTTCACCGTCAGGAAATCGGGAAATGGCCTTGGCCCATTGTGTGGCCTCGGCTCGCTCGGCCTCTAGCGCCTGTAGTGCTTCGTATCGCGCCACGAGCGTTGCTTCTTCGACTAAGCCCGCAACGATGTTTGAGAGGTATTTGCGATCTTCATTCAGCGCAAAAAATGCCTCACCCATTCTGTCGATCCAAACGAGGCCAAACGGAAGCAGCTTGGCCGCCGCTTCACTGATTTCGTCGTCAAATCGAACTAGAGCTTCCCAGCGCGTCATCCCGACCTCTTTAACGAGACAATAGCGACCCGGAGTTACGGTGACAGTGCACGAAACTCCGTTTTCGATCTGGCGGGCGTACCCCCGCTGCCGTCCGGCAACATGAATTGTGCAGTGTCAGCGTAATCTCGGGGCGATTTTCCCGCTATCCATGTTCATAACGTTCTTCGGAATTCCAGCTTGCGTCGCAACCAAACGCCATTTTCTTCGGAATTCGACCGGGGACCACGGCAACCCATTTGTGTCGCATATAACAAGCGGCCCCTGATCAGGAAGGTTAGCCCGAGTCAGTCTGTCCACAGAGGTATAGGCATAGGCGGCCAGCTCTTTCATGATCATCGGGGCGCCCTTCAAATCAAATCTGTACTCCCGTCCGCGCCTATCGACAGAACGCAGGATGATTTCTTCATCTATATCGGACCAAAGCAGACCTCCCTGCCAGCTTTGTTCAAGCTCTTCGACTGTGCGCCGTACGCCTCCCGTGCTGGCATCGCCAGCAGGTATCCATTCTCCTATGACGGCCTTTTGGTTCAGTCGCAGTTCAAATTGGAAGGCTTGCGCTAGTGCAATAGAATACCAGCCGAAATGTTCGCGCGCGCTGCTTCGGACCAGTTCCGCCTGCTCAGGTGTCAATGCGGTCCTGCGTGGAGTAGATCTTTCGAATTGTATTTCACTCAGCGCATCAGACAGTCGGCGGCATTCTTTGTCTTCAAGAATAACTGCGCCGAAGCGAAATATCACACGTAGCCGACTGATAAGTGAATGAGCTTTGGCGATCTTGCCATTACCAAGCCAGCCTTCATGCCACGCTAACAGATCACGAGAACGAATCTTCTTTAGAGAACAAGCCCCGTGTTCACGCGTGATCTGCGACAGTAGACGTTCGTGCTTAACGCGCACGCCGTGGCTCAATTTGAGAAATGAAGATTGCCGATCGGTGCGGTAAGACTCGATCAGTTCACAAAGTGTATTCGTCATCTGGTTGCTCAAGTTCTAAAATAGACTGATATAACAACTGCGATGATAACGATCGCCCCAAGAATTCCAAGAACGCCTTCGGCTCGGATTTGAGTGCCAAGAAACCTTATGTCGAGTCGTTGTGGATGCCGCATGATGTTTCCTCAATCGGATGTGGGAGTCGAGCGATGCGTCCAGATTGACCGCATTGTTCGGCTGACACGCAACGAAGATTGGCGACAAGAATGAATGACAGCAAATTCAATGGTTTATGACGACCCGCTTGCTTGCACGCTCTATGCATGAGAGCGCGGAAGCACTTCTTGTACGTTCGCTATACCGGCACCCCTTTGAGAAGCCTGCAAAATCAGCGCGCGGACTCATTCGTAAGCCGATTTAGTAGCTAACGTCAGCTACGCACTGCATTCGACCATGTGATAAGTCAATGAGTTAGGATCATGCGCGCTCTCTACCGTAGAGCGCGGATGACTGACCAACCCCGGCCAAAAACATCGTGACCTTCTTCAACCGTCTCAAGACAGCAGCATCCGCTGAGTGGCGGGCCTACACCGAACATCCCTTCACGAACGGATTGGCGGACGGCTCGCTCCCCGAAGCGGCGTTTCGTCATTACCTCGTTCAAGATTACCTGTTCCTCATCGAGTTTGCTCGCGCCTACGCGCTCGCGGTCTACAAGTCGCCGAGACTCGCCGACATGCGTGAAGCCGCTAGCGGCCTTTCGGCCATCCTTGATGTCGAGATGGACTTGCATGTCAAACTCTGTGCCGATTGGGGTCTGTCACCGGCTGACCTCGAACAGGCCCCTCCGGCGGCCGAGATGCTGGCCTATACGCGCTACGTGCTGGATGCGGGAATGCGCGGCGATCTCTTGGCGCTCAAGGTGGCGCTGGCTCCCTGCGTGATCGGGTACGCGGAGATCGCAACGCGGCTCGCCGCGCTCCCCCTCGCGGACGCCACAGCGAACGCCTATCGCGTCTGGATCGCCGAATATGCCGGCGCGCCGTACCAGGAGGTCGCGGCCAAGGCGCAAGCGCACATGGAGCATCTTGCCGATCTCTACGCCACGCCGGCCCGCGAGGCGGAGCTGATTGCGATCTTCAAGGAAGCCACCCGCCTGGAGGCAGACTTCTGGGAGATGGCCTGGCGCGTCGGCCGCTAGACCGCATTCATCATTTCGCGTAGTCTTCTTGCACAGCAACATGTCAGCGGAGGTCCTCCGTGGAACATCGCGGCGTCAGATTCTCAATCGTTGAAATGAGCTATTTGTCCGGCTGGCAGTGGACCGTCGGAAAGGGCCGAACCGTGTCGGTCGGTGTGTGTGCGACGAGACTGGATGCGATCCGCCAGGCCCGGACGTTCATTGACGCGATTATGGACTGGGCGGCTTGAGCGGCGCGGGTGCGGGTTCCTGCTGCTCCTGCTGAGCGCTCAGTCGGGACAACCCGGCTTCGATGATCCCGATTTCTTCCGTGAGGGAGGCCGTCATCCGGCTGGTGTCCATGTCGGCGATCACTCTCGCCGAGTCCAGCAGCTCGACACGATGGGCGCGCAGCGTCTCCAGCGCCCCGCGATCCCCCAGGCGCACATAGCCGTCCACGATCAACGATATGGCAAGCGGCATGCCCGGTTCGGCTCAATGACCGCGCGGCATGCGATACGCGACGTTTCGCAGCGTCATGATGTGCGAGGTCGAGAGTTCTGCGGCGGACAGGCGGGACGCCACGTACATCTGCGAGGCGATGAACAGGCAAATCGAAAATGCAATTGTCGTCGTCGCACTCGCAATCTGGTGCCAGGCACGCATCGATCCCTCTTCCTCCAGACAAGTCCCGGATTCAGAAGCAGCAGGGCGGTCATTCGTTCCTGCTTTCGGGAAAAATCGGCAATCGATCTGCAATCGATGTGGAGGACCTTTTCGTCCCTCAGGGTGTTTGTAGTCGCAGCAGGGCCAGACAACGCTGAGGAGGATAACATGAACGGAATTATCTATATCGTCGGTCTCATCGTCGTGGTGGGCGCAATTCTGTCATTCCTCGGATTGCGTTGATCGCGCGAGGGCGACCGGAAGAAGCGGGACGCAGCATCGTCACGACCGTGGCAGCGTCACGCCGGCCTCTCTTGGCCTCTCTTGCTCTCTTGGCCTCTCTTGGCGCCAAGGATACGCGCGGGCGACCAGCGAAAGTTTCTCACGCAGGCAGCAGTCCGGCGGACCTGTAGCTCTTGATCAACGCATCGAAGAGCGCGATGTCGGCCCGACTTCTTGCCATGAGCTGAGCGCCGGCGACGGCCGCGAAGATGGCGCGCGCCCGCTCTTCGCTTTGCTCGGGACCGACGACGCCGGCCGCGTTGAGCAGTTTCCTGAGCCAGGCCACGTTGACGTTGGCAAAGGTCTGGACCTCCTTCTTCACAGGCTCCGGAAGGTCGTCATATTCCGCCGACATGAAGCTGCCGAGGCACAGCCGATTGCCCCGCTCGAGGGAGCGACGAAAAATCTCGGGATATCTGCGCAGGGCTTTGATGGGATCGCCTGTCTCCGCAAACATGGCTTCCAGATCGGCCGCCGTATTTTCCCAATAGCGTTTCGCGACGGCGGCGCCGAGCTCGGCCTTGCTGGGAAAGTGGTGGTAGATGCTCGCAGCCTTGATGCCGACTTCCTTGGCAAGATCCCGGTAGTTCATGCCGCCATAGCCATGCGCCTGCGCGCTGCGTGTGGCCGCCGCCAGAATCGCATCGTTCGTGCTCATTTGCCCATCTGCTCCTCAGCCTACCATACGTTAGATAGGGCTTGACGCATCGGGATGGAAGCTCTAAATCAACCCTACCAAGTGTTAGGTAGGATCATCATGGGCAACGACCTTATCTTTTCCGACGCAACCAGGCTGGCCGAACTGGTCCGCACCAGGCAGGTCTCCCCGGTCGAGATCGTGCAGGCCCACCTCGATCGCATCTCGGCGGTGGACCCGAAGATCAACGCGATCGTCACCGTGGCCGACGATGCCCTCAAGGCAGCCAGGACGGCCGAGGCCGATGTCCTCTCGGGTGAGGCACTCGGCCCGCTTCACGGCGTTCCCTTCACCGTCAAGGATTCGATCGATACCGCCGGCGTCCCGACTCAGCGTGGCTCGCCGATCTTCAAGGGGCGCACGCCCCAAATTGATGCGACCAGCGTCGCGCGCATGAAGCAGGCCGGCGGCATCCTGCTGGCGAAGACGAACCTTCCAGAATTTTCCTACTGGATCGAGAGCGACAATCTGCTCTCCGGGGCGACCAGCAATCCCTGGGATTTGACCCGCACGCCGGGCGGTTCGAGCGGCGGTGAATCGGCGGCCATCGCGGCGGGCATGTCGCCAATCGGTCTCGGCACGGACCTTGCCATCTCGGTGCGGGGCCCGGCTGCGCAGACCGGCATCACATCGATGAAGGCAACACACGGACGGGTGCCGATGACCGGCATCTGGCCGCGCGCTCCGCGCCGCTTCTGGCATGTCGGGCCAATGGCCCGCTCGGTTCGCGACATCGCGCTCGCCTTCTCGCAACTCGTCGGGCCGGATGGCCAGGACGCCTTTGCCACCAGCACCGTTCCGTTCGATGCGGGGATCGGCCGCCAGTCCTTGCTTCCCCTTCGTGTGGGCTGGATGGTCGGGCCCGGCCTGGGGCCGGTCGATCCGGAAGTCGCGGCAACCGTGCGGGCGGCGGCCGAGTCACTCAAGAGCGTCGGCGTCTCCGTCGATGAGGTCGGCATTCCCGCGCTGGAGCGCGATTTCGCCCTCGACGTCTTCAACAAGCTCCACGTCATGGAGATGAAGCCGGCCTTCGCCGAAGCAACCGCCGGCCGAAGCCGGGACGATCTCTACAAGATGGCGAAGACCATGCTCTCGCTGCCCGATACGTCCATGAAAGACTACATCGAGGCCGAGCAGGCGGCCGAGCGTATCCGCGACGGCTATGCCGATTACTTCTCGCGCTACGACGCTCTCGTGACGCATGTGCTGCCGATCCCGGCGCACAAGCACGGCGTCAAGGCGTTCACGATCGACGGCCAGACCGTGGATGCCACCTACCTGCAAGGCGCGACCGTGCCGCTCAACGTCGCCGGACTACCCGGCGTGGCGATGCGATTCGGCACCAGCAAGGAAGGCCTGCCGATCAACATCCAGATCGTCGGCAAGTGGCAGGCGGAGTCGACGATTCTCCACGTCGCCTCGCTGCTCGAAGGCGTGAGTACCGTCCGGGATCTGCGTCCAGCGCTCTGACGGCACGGCGCGCCGGCGGGATGCAGCACACATCTCGTCGGCGCCGCTCCGTCAAAACGTATCCGATGATCCGGCAAAGGCGGATGCGACCCTTCACTTCCATGCGCGAAGCGTGATTCAGACAAGCGCGCTGATACCGAACCGCGATGACGTGGCATACGCGCCGGTCGGCATCATCGCGAACAGCACGATCACGCCGGCTGCAATCCACGACAATCGCGAGCGTCTCCCCCGAACGAATGACCGGAGCAGTCCGGAAAGCTCGAGCTTCGGGCGCTGCGTGCTGCCGGGCGAGAGACCCCGTGTCAATTCTGCAACGCCACTTTCAAATCGCGACAACCTCCTGCATTCGCACGACGCGCGCGGCGCGATTTTTCGGCTTCCTGTCGCCGCTTCGGATCCGGGGTTGAAGATCCAGGCGCTCGCGACCACAGCCAACCACGTTCACCTGGAGATTGATGATGAGAAACACTTTCGCGGCGGCGATCGCTCTGTTGCTGGCTGCCACGGGTGCGAGCTCGGCGGCCGATATCGGCGCGGTCCGGTTCAAGGCTGCGCCTGCGGCTGTCGTGTACAGCTGGACCGGCTTCTACGTCGGCGGCAATCTCGGCGGCGGCATGGCGTCATCCCATTTCGACGATCCCTGCTTCTATTGCTCCTCCACGACCCCCACGCGGGGCTTCTTCACCGGCGGCGCGCAGGTCGGTTACAACTATCAGTTCGGTCGCGGTCTGATCGGCATCGAAGCCGACGTCAGCGGCAACGGCGGCTTCAAGGATTCCGTACTTGGCGGTGATGACAGCAGAGCCTTGAAGGTGGGTCTCAAGGCGAATAGCAGCGGCACGATCCGGGCGCGTGCGGGCCTCGCCGTCGACAACGTCCTGGCTTATGTGACGGGTGGTGCAGCCTGGGCCGATGTCAGGCAGACCGGGACGGAAATCGACAATTTCGTTGGCAGCCCGACGTTTGGAAACCCCACGGGAGTCACGGCCAACAGCAGCGGCGTTCGCTGGGGCGGGGTGGTCGGGTTGGGCGTCGAATATGCGCTGGATTCGAACTGGATTGTCGGCGGCGAATTCCTGCATACGATGTATCAGGATGGCGACGCGACCATCATTCGTCCCGACGGCAGCCAAATCTGCACGGGCAGGCCCGCAGCCAATTGCACCATCCGCAACCAGCTCACGACCGACGTTGCGCGCGTGAGGTTCAGCTACAAATTTCAGTAGTGTCCGGATCGGGCGGGTCGCGTGAGCCCTATCTCACCCCCGCCACGATCACCACCACCACCGGCAACGTCAGCGCCGCCAGCAGCGTCCCCAGCGCCACCGCGCCCGACACCGGGTTCACCAGCCGCTTGTACTGGACCGCGAAGATGTACGCGTTGGCGCCGGTCGGCATCGCCGCGAACAGCACGATCACGCCGGCCGCGACCGGCGGCAGGCCGAGCAGCCTCGTCAGCACGAACGCGGCTGCCGGCATCGCCATCAGCTTGAGCGCGCACATCACGAGGATGCTCAGCTTCTCGCCCCTGACCTCGAACCGGAACAGGTTGATGCCGAGCGCGATCAGTGCGGCGGGCGAGCCCGCCTGCGCGAGCAGCTCGATCGTTCTGTCGGCCACGGGGTTGAGGCCGAGGCCCGTAAAGCGCCAGAGCACGCCAAAACCGATCCCCAGCATCAGCGGATTGCGCGCGAGATCGGCGAGCACGGGGCGGATCACCACCAGGGGCGAGCCGCTGCCTTTGCGGCTGACCAGCTCCATCTGCAGGATGCCGCAGAGCCAGAGCAGCGGCGTGTTCACCGACAGGATCAGCGCCATCGGGCCGGCGGCCTCGTTGCCCAGCGCCGAGAGCACCAGCGGAATGCCGAGCATCACGATGTTGCCGTAGACCGAGCCGATCGCGAACACGACGCCGTCCTCGCGGTCCTCGCGCCGTTCGCGCAAGCATGCCGACAGGGTGAGCGCCGCGATCCAGGTGATCGCGAGTGCGCCGTAATAGCTGCCCCACATCCGCCACGGGCTGACGTCGGGGAATTCCGACACGACGATGGTGCGGAACAGCAGCGCCGGGATCGCGATGCTGAAGGCGAATTCGGAGATGCCCTTGTGCGCGGTCTCGGAGACGAAGCGGAACAGCACCGCCGCATAGCCGGCCGCGATCAGGGCAAACACCGGCGCGACGATCAATATGGTGGCCATGCGCCCCTCAACCTCACGGGGATCTCAGCCGACCGCCCACGCAATTCTCGATGATGCCATCATGCCACTGTTTTGCCCGACGGGTCAAATCAATTTCGTAAAATCCGCATTGGCTGGATTTCGTAAGGCATATCAAGACCCCGGCTACTGTGCATGGGGTTGTTTTCGCAGTTTTTGTTGCCGCGGGCCGCCTGTTGCCGAGACCGCACAGGTCCGACCTTTCGCCTCCGGCCTCGTTGCCAACGAACCGCCGTTCACCCACACTCCGCCCGACTCGAAATTTGGGGGGATCGATGCCGGCGTTGCACTCTCGGAAGTCCGTTCTGGTCGTCATGGCCGGGGTTGCCCTGGCCGTGCTGATCCAGCCCCGCGCCGGCCTTGCCTACACCCCGGAGGAGCAGCAGGCCTGCACGCCCGATGCGATGCGGCTGTGCGGCGAGTTCGTGCCGAATGTCGATGCCATCACCGCCTGCATGATCCAGAAGAAGGCGCAGCTCTCGCCGCAGTGCAAGGTGTTCTTCCGCCCGGGGCCCGAGCCCGGCGAGGCCCGCGCGGGCAAGCCGGTCAACATCGCGCCCAAGGGTGCATCGACCGCGGCGAAGAAGAGCACCAAGCCGGCGCCGAAGGCGAGCAAGAAGAAAAAGACCGAAGGCTGAGCGCCTCACCGCGTTTCTTCCCTGAAACCTCGTCATGCCCGGGCTCGCCCCGGGCATTTGCGTTTCGCTGCCCGTTGTGTGGACTTTGATACGCAGCGCGTATGCCGCGACGGTGGTCTCTTCAGTCAGACGCGGCATCAGCCACGCGACAGCCACCGGACTCCTTTTGTTCGCGCAGCTTGCGCGGACAGCTGCGACAATTACGAACGCGTGTGATGGAAGAGAGATGCGCGACGTTTTGCGCGGCGAGGTTGCATTCCGGATTTTCCCGCGCGGCTGCTCAAAAAACGCACGAATGCCCGTGTCAAAGGCGTTTCGTTGCAATTTGTCTCTCGTCGCGGGGAGCAGTGTGACTCAAAAGCCAACACGTCTTGTTATTTCGTGGCTGCAACGCAACTGCCGACAAATTTTTCTTTCACGAATCAGCGCGGTGATTCATTTTCGCGGCCTGGGGTCAATCTGGAGGCCAAGGGTATGAACGTTATTGTTTTTGCATCGCGTAAAGGCGGCTCGGGCAAGAGTACCCTGGCCGCACATCTCGCCGCGCAGATCAAGGCGAGCAAGCAGGTGATGCTCGTGGACGCGGATCCGCAGGGCTCGCTGACGCTGTGGCACAAGCTGCGCGGCACCAACGAGCCGCCGATCAAGGCAGCGGTCAACTCGGTCAGCGGCATCGTCTCCGCGGCCAAGCGCGACGGTTATGAATGGGTGTTGATCGACACGCCGCCGAACCTGTCGGCCGTCGTCGACGACGCGATCAAGAACGCCACCATGGTGGTGATCCCGGCGCGTCCCGGCGTGTTCGACGTCAACGCGGTGCAGGAAACCATCCAGATGTGCCGCGCGGCGCGCAAGCCCTACGCGGTCGTGCTCAACGGTGCGCCGGCGCGCCGCGACGAGTCCGAAAGCCCGATCGTCACCATCGCCCGCGAGGCACTGGCGAAATTCCGCGCTCCGGTCTGGGGCGGTCAGATCACCAATCGTTCGGATTTGTTGATGGCGCTGAGCCACGGCGAAGGCGCGCGCGAGTACCAGGCCGAGAGCCGTGCGGCTCAGGAAATCGGAAGGCTGTGGGCGGCGATCGAGCGTTCGGTCAAGGCTATTCGCGGCACGGCGTCGGCTTCCGGCGCAATGCACAAGCAGGCGGCATAATTTTTCATAAATCATTCCCCGGACGAAAAACGCGCGGATGTCCGCGCGTTTTGCGTTTCCGGGCGAGCACGATCCGGACCCGAAGGGCCGCGTTAGCGCAAAGTGTGAAGCGGTTTTCCGAAAAGATCGTGCTCGAGAAAACGATGATGCGCGCCTTACGCCACCATCAGCATGTAGAACACGATGACCGGCGACAGCGTCAGGATCACCGACCAGATGCCGACGGCCCAGAGAATGTCCTCGGTGGTGAAGCTCTGCTCGGCGGTAAAGCCCTGCCGTCCGGCGTCGTAATGCGACGCCATTTCATTCTGACTATTCACAAACGCCCCCGCGATTTCTTCGCTTATGGGCATCACGCTACGCGAGATGTTTTAAGATTCCGGCTCGCAGCGCCGCTCGCATTTTGAACGCATTTGTGACCCCGGTTTAACCATCCGCGCGCCGGCTGCCTCAGGCGAGCCAGACCCGAAACAGCAGCACCGGCATCAGGCCGAGCATCACCGCCCAGAACCCGAACGACGAGACGACGAGAATTCCCTGCAGGAGATCGGCGGGCGCGAACTGGCTCGCGGCCGTAGGCCGGGTGCGATGCCCCATTGGTTATTCCCCCTTGTGAAGACCTTTGGGAAAACGATAGGAGCGGATGCGTAAACGAGACGTGGATACGCCATGCGGCGGCTGCGAAGGCCGTTGGGGCGCGGTTAACCACGGCTGCCGCTCACCCTCCCTGGAGGGGAGGGTGAGCAAGGCGCTTACGCCGCGACTTTCATCCGTCGCTCGATCTCGCGATCGATGGTGGCTGCGAGCTCGCTGCTCACTTCCACCATCGGCAGGCGCACTTCGGGGCTGTCAATCAGGCCGCTGCGCCACAGCCAGTATTTTGCGGGTGCCGGGCTCGGCTCGGTGAACAACAGCTTCGTCAGCTCCGCGACCTCGTGCCAGCGTGCCTGCGCCGCATCATGGTTGCCGCGGCTGTGCTCGGCGTGGATGGCCGCGAACGTCGCGGTCTCGACATGGGCTGACAGCACGATGCCGCCGTCGGCGCCGTCGGTGAGGGCTTCCAGATAGTTCGCATCCTCGCCGGTCAGCACGCGAAAATTCTTCGGGCGGTCGCGCAGCAGCGCGATCGATTGCTCGCGGCTGGCGCCGCAATCCTTGAGGCCGACGATGTTGGGATGCTCGGCGAGCCGCAGCATGGTCTGGTTGGTGATGTTGACCGAGGTGCGATAGGGAATGTTGTAGAGCGCCAGCGGCCAGGCGGCGTGATCGGCCAGCGCCTCGAAATGCGCCAGCAGCCCGCGCTGCGAAGGACGCACGTAATAGGGGCTCGCGATCAGATAGCCTTCGATCGGCCAGTCCGCGGTCTCGTCGAGTCGGTCCTTCAGCCGCGAGGTATCCGCGCCCGACAATCCGAGGCAGATCGGAATGCTGCGGCGTCCTGCCGCCATCTCGTCGCGTACCACCGCAACCAGACGTTCGAGTTCAGCATCGCGCAGCGTCATACCTTCCCCGGAGGTCGCCCCGAGGACAAAACCGTCGATCGCCTGTGTGCAGTAATGCCGCGTCAGCCGCCGCAGCGAATTCTCGTCGAGGCGGCCGCCCTGAAACGGCGTCACCAAGGGCAGCCAGAGCCCGTGCAAATGATCTTCCAGACTGGTCATGTTCCTATCTCCTTCTCAAGACGAACCTGAGACGGAGGGCACATGAAAAAAACCCCGTCCAGGTGGCGGGGTTTTCGGGATTTGGCTCGCGATGACGAAGTCGATTTAGCGCGCGCAAAAATCCGAGGCCCCGGGATGGGGGCCTTTTTTCGAGACGATTGCGCACGACTTCGTGATCATTTGTAAATGATGCGGGGTATGCCAGAAACTGTCAATACACGCGGAAGGTGAACGCCGAATTCGGCAGAAAAAAAGCCGGACCCAGAGGGCCCGGCTTGAGGTATTGGCCACGTGAGGCCGACACAATCACCTTCCAAGAGGGATTACTGAACTCCCGCGCCACTGGAGGAGGGGGACAAATGCGCAACGCGAAGGCTCAGCGTGCAAACATTATGAGCTTGCCGAACGCCATGCAGCAACAGCCGAGGCCGCATGTCAGACATGCGGAAATCAGGACGGCCAGCGCTGCGCCTTGCTCACCACGAAGTCGCGGAACACCTGCACGCGCGCGACCGTCTTCAACTCCTCGGGATAGACGAAATAGGTATCGAGCTGGATCGAATCCGATTCGCCGAACAGCTGGACCAGACGGCTCTGCTCTTCGATCAGATAGTCGGGCAGCGCGGCGATGCCGAGGCCCTGCTGGCAGGCGCGCACCAGGCCGAGAATGTTGTTCACCCTGAAATAGGCCTCGCGCGGACCGGAGCCGTTGCGGCCGGCTTCGACCAGCCAGTTGCGGTTCTGCAGATGCGGAGCGAAGTTGCCGTCGGACAGCGTGATGATGCGGTGGGAGTCGAGCTCCTCCAGCGTGCGCGGCGTGCCGAAGCGCTTGATGTAGTCAGGCGAGCAATAGGCATGGAAGCCCATCGCGAACAGCTTGCGCTGGATGAGATCCGGCTGTGTCGGCTTGCGGGTGCGGATCGCAACGTCCGCCTCGCGCATCGACAGGTCGAGCTCTTCGTCGGTGACGATCAGCGAGATGCGAATCTCCGGATAGAGCGCGGTGAATTCGCCGAGCCGCGGGATCAGCCAGTTGATGCCGACGCCGGGCGTGGTGGTGATCTTGAGGTCGCCGCTCGGCCGCTCGCGGCTGTCGGTCAGTTTGGCGCGGGCCGCCTGGAGCTGCATGAACACGTCATGCGCGGTGCGGAACAGGAGGTCGCCCTGCTCGGTGAGGATCAGGCCGCGGGCGTGGCGGTGGAACAGCGAGACCGAAAGCTCCTGCTCCAGCGCCGAGACCTGGCGTGACACCGCCGATTGCGACAGGCCGAGTTGCTCGCCCGCATGCGTGAAGCTGCCCGCTTCCGCCGCCGCGTGAAACACCTTCAGCTTGTCCCAGTCCATATCCGTAAATCCGTCGCGTGTTCGAGGCATGATCGTTATTCCGCTGCGGCGCGCTCGCTGGCGCGCAGGGCCAGGAAACGTTCGGCTTCGAGAGCGGCCATACAGCCGAGGCCGGCGGCCGTGACGGCCTGGCGGTAAGTTTCGTCGGCGACGTCGCCGGCGGCGAACAGGCCGGGCACCGAAGTGGCGGTCGAGTTCGGGGCGACCTCGACATAGCCGGAGGGTTTGAGCTTGATCTGGTCCTTCACGAGCTCGGTCGCCGGCGCATGGCCGATGGCGACGAAGACGCCGTCGGTCTTCAGATCCGTGAGCGCGCCGGTCTTGACGTTCTTGAGGCGCACATGGGTGACCTTGTTCGGGTTCTCGGTGCCGCAGATCTCGTCGATAGCGGAGTCCCAGACCACCTTGATCTTGGGGTGCTTGAACAGGCGCTCTTGCAGGATGCGCTCGGCGCGGAAGTGATCGCGACGATGCACGATGGTGACCTGCGAGGCATGGTTGGTGAGGTACAGCGCTTCCTCGACCGCGGTATTGCCGCCGCCGACCACCACGACGTCCTTGTTGCGGTAGAAGAAGCCGTCGCAGGTGGCGCAGGCCGATACGCCGCCGCCCTGGAATTTCGCCTCGGAGGGCAGCCCGAGCCAGCGCGCCTGCGCGCCCGTGGCGAGGATGACGGTGTCGGCGAGATAGACGTCACCGCTGTCACAGGTCAGGCGGAACGGCCGCTGCGAGGTGTCGAGCTTGATCACCAGGTCGGAGACGATTTTGGTGCCGACATGGACCGCCTGCTTCTCCATCTGCTCCATCAGCCAGGGGCCCTGGATCACGTCGGCGAAGCCCGGATAGTTCTCGACGTCGGTGGTGATGGTGAGCTGGCCGCCCGGCTGGATGCCCTGGATCAGGATCGGCTCGAGCATCGCGCGCGCGGCGTAGATCGCGGCGGTGTAGCCGGCAGGGCCGGAGCCAATAATGACGACCTTTGCATGGACATGGGCGGACATTTTAGCGGACGCCTTTCACCGGGGGATTGCAGCGCGGGCGCGGACAGTGCCGGGAGGCCTAGCGGAGGCGCTGAAATATCAGAGCTAATCTAAGCCTTCTGGTGAGCTATGCAAGAATTGCATTCCCTGTCGGCGGATTTTTCCAACAGGGAACAAAAGTCGATTGCGCTGCACGCGCAATAAAATTGCGCTAACCGTGCGGACTGGGCTATGAGGATTGCGACAGACCCACCCAATACCGCCGCAAAGGCCAGGAGTTCCATTCACGTGTCGCGGAACCTAGACGAGATCGACCTGAAAATTCTCACCGAAATTCAGGCCGACGGTCGAATCACCAATGTCGAGCTGGCCAAGCGCGTCGGAATCTCGCCGCCGCCCTGCCTGCGCCGGGTCCGGGCGCTGGAGGAGGAGGGCTACATCCACGGCTACCGCGGCCTCCTGGACGCGCGAAAGCTCGGTTTCGACGTCACGGTGTTCGCCGCCGTGCACCTGTCCAGCCAGGCCGAGGCCGATTTGCGTGCCTTCGAGGAGTTCGTCCGCGCCGAGCCGCTGGTGCGGGAATGCTGGATGCTGTCGGGCGAGGTCGATTTCATCCTGAAATGCGTCGCGCCAGACATGGCGACCTTCCAGGATTTCGTCACGCACCTGACCGCCGCGCCCCATGTGCGCAACGTGCGGACGTCGCTGGTGCTGCATAATTCCAAATACGAGGCGGCCGTGCCGCTGGAGGTAAAGGGGCGGAGGTAGGCTGCCGCTTTTGTGCCCCGGCTCTGCGCTGCAGCGTTGCTGCGTCCCGGACACGCGAGAGGCGGACGCTGCTACTCTACATTACGTCATTGCGAGCGCAGCTCGCAATGACGAGGAGTGAGAGCGTGCTTCGCCACAAGCGCAAGCAACACGCCGAAACAAAAAGGCCGCGCAATTGCGCGGCCTTTTCAAAACCTCATCAGCCGCAGCGGCAAAGCCTTACCGCCACTCCACCTTGGTGATCTCATACGCCTTGGCTCCGCCCGGGGCGTTGACCTCGACGGTCGAGCCCTTCTTCTTGCCGATCAGTGCGCGCGCCAGCGGCGAGGTGATGGAGATGCGGCCTTTCTTGGCGTCGGCCTCGACCTCGCCGACGATCTGCCACACCGTCTTCTTCTCGGTGTCCTCGTCGACCAGCGTCACGGTGGCGCCGAACTTGATGGTGTCGCCGGACAGCTTCGAGATGTCGATGATGTCGGCGCGCGCGAGCTTGTCCTCGAGCTCGGCGATGCGGCCTTCATTGTGCGACTGCTCTTCCTTCGCGGCGTGATATTCCGCGTTTTCCGACAGGTCTCCGTGCGAGCGCGCCTCCGCAATGTGCTCGATGATGCGCGGACGGTCCTCGGACTGGCGCTTCTTCAATTCTTCCCCGAGCGCGGCAAAGCCGCCCGCAGTCATCGGAACCTTTTCCATCTTCTCTCTCGTCCTTCGATCGTGCGCCCCAGAACGCAAACGGGCGCCCAACCTTGATTCGTCGGTCTTTCCGGGGCTCGATACATGGGCCGCCGGACGTTGACAGATATGGGCTTGGCGCCGGAACAGAACAACCATATGGCCGGACAGTTCCTCCGGCCATTGTGGCTTGATCACCAATCACTTAGCGAAAGGCTTGGCCTTCCGCCCGCGATCAGGTTTCCGAAAAGTAGCTCTGCAGGGTCCGAACCTCAAGGTCCCCGCCCAGATAGGCGCGGATGCCCTGCGCGGCCGCCACAGCCCCGGAAAGAGTGGTGTAATACGGCACTTTATGCAAGAGGGCCGCGCGCCGCAGCGAACGGCTGTCGGCGAGCGCCTGCGGGCCTTCAGTGGTATTGAGGACCAGCTGGACGTCGCCATTGGTGATGGCGTCGACGATGTGCGGCCGCCCCTCCAGCACCTTGTTGACCTTCTCGGCCGGAATGCCCTGGTCGGTCAGGAAGCGCGCCGTGCCCGAGGTCGCCAGCACCTTGAAGCCGAGCGAATGCAGTTGGCGTACGGCATCCGCGATGCGGATCTTGTCACTCTCGCGCACCGAGACGAACACCGTGCCCTTGCGCGGGACCCGCGTGCCGCCGCCGAGCTGGCTCTTGGCAAAGGCCACCGCAAAGGAGCGGTCGATACCCATGACCTCGCCGGTCGAGCGCATTTCGGGGCCGAGCACGGTGTCGACGCCCGGGAAGCGCGCGAACGGAAACACCGATTCCTTGACGCCGACATGCTTGAGTTCGGCCTTCTTCAGCTTGAAGTCGGCAAGCTTCTCGCCGGCCATGATGCGCGCGGCGATCTTGGCGACCGGCGTGCCGACCACCTTGGCGACGAAAGGCACCGTGCGCGAGGCGCGCGGGTTGACTTCGAGCACGTAGATATCGCCGTCCTTGATGGCGTATTGCACGTTCATCAGGCCGACGACGTCGAGGCCGAGAGCGAGCTCACGGGTCTGCCGCTCCAGCTCGCCGATCATCTTGGCGTCGAGCGAGTGCGGCGGCAGCGAGCAGGCACTGTCGCCGGAATGGATGCCGGCTTCCTCGATGTGCTCCATGATGCCGACGATGAAGGTGTCCTTGCCGTCGCAGAGGCAGTCGACGTCGATTTCGGTTGCGTCGGAGAGATAGCGGTCGAACAGCAGCGGGTTCTTGCCGAGCACGGTGTTGATCTGCCCGGTCTTGTCGTTCGGATAGCGCGCCTTGACGTCGGCGGGCACCAACTCGGGCAGCGTGCCGAGCAGATAGTCGCTGAGCTGGTTTTCCTCGCGGATGATCTGCATCGCGCGGCCGCCGAGCACGTAGGAGGGACGCACCACCAGCGGCAGGCCGAGATCAGTTGCGACCAGGCGGGCCTGCTCGACCGAATAGGCGATGCCGTTCTTCGGCTGTTTCAGCCTGAGCTTGTCGAGCACGCGCTTGAAGCGGTCGCGGTCTTCGGCCAGGTCGATCGCGTCGGGCGAGGTGCCGAGGATCGGCACTTCGGCGGCTTCCAGCGCGCGCGCGAGCTTGAGCGGGGTCTGGCCGCCGAACTGAACGATCACGCCGTGCAGCGTGCCGTTGGTGCGCTCCTTGGCGATGATCTCCAGCACGTCCTCGGCGGTGAGCGGCTCGAAATAGAGCCGGTCAGCGGTGTCGTAGTCGGTCGACACCGTCTCCGGGTTGCAGTTGACCATGATGGATTCGTAGCCGGCGTCATGCAGCGCGAAGCAGGCATGACAGCAGCAATAGTCGAACTCGATGCCCTGGCCGATGCGGTTCGGGCCGCCGCCGAGGATGATGACCTTCTTCTTGTCCGACGGCGTGCTTTCGTCGGCGAGCGCGCCGGCGAACGGCGCTTCATAGGTCGAATACATGTAGGCGGTCGGCGAGGCGAACTCCGCCGCGCAGGTATCGATGCGCTTGTAGACCGGGCGGACGCCCAGCGCGTGGCGCTTGGCCGTGACCTCGGCCTCCGTCGTTTCCGCGAGCACCGCAAGCCGCGCGTCCGAGAAGCCCATGGTCTTGAGCGAGCGCATGCCGAAGGCATTGCCCGGCAGGCCGTTCTTGCGGACCTTCTCTTCCATGTCGACGATGCCGCGCATCTCGCTGAGGAACCACGGATCGATCTTGCAGGAATTGAAGATCTCTTCGTTCGACCAGCCGAGTCGCATCGCCTGCGCAACCTGAAGGATGCGGTTCGGCGTTGGCGTGCCGAGCGCGGCGCGGATCGCGTTCTTGTCGTCGTGCTGGCCGAGCCCCTCGATCTCGATCTCGTCGAGCCCGGTGAGACCGGTCTCGAGGCCACGCAACGCCTTCTGGAGGCTTTCCTGGAAGGTGCGGCCGATCGCCATCACTTCGCCGACCGACTTCATCGACGTCGTCAGCGTGGTGGAGGCGCCCGGGAATTTTTCGAAGGCGAAGCGCGGAATCTTGGTGACGACGTAGTCGATGGTCGGCTCGAACGAGGCCGGCGTGGCGCCGCCGGTGATGTCGTTGGCGATCTCGTCGAGCGTGTAGCCGACCGCGAGCTTGGCCGCGACCTTGGCGATCGGAAAGCCCGTGGCCTTCGAGGCCAAAGCGGACGAACGCGACACGCGCGGGTTCATCTCGATCACGACCATCCGGCCGTCCTCGGGATTGACGCCGAACTGCACGTTGGAGCCGCCGGTCTCGACGCCGATCTCGCGCAGCACCGCCAGCGAGGCGTCGCGCATGATCTGGTATTCCTTGTCGGTCAGCGTCAGCGCCGGCGCCACCGTGATGGAGTCGCCGGTGTGCACGCCCATCGGATCGAGGTTCTCGATCGAGCAGACGATGATGCAATTGTCCTTCTTGTCGCGCACCACCTCCATCTCGTACTCCTTCCAGCCGAGCACGGATTCTTCGATCAGCACTTCGTTGGTGGGAGACGCGTCGAGGCCGCGCTCGATGATGTCGAGGAACTCTTCCTTGTTGTAGGCGATGCCGCCGCCGGTGCCGCCCATGGTGAAGGAGGGGCGGATGATCGCGGGCAGGCCGATCTCGGAAAGCGCCATCAGCGCCTGGCCCAGCGCATATTCCTGGTAGCGCTTGCGGCGGTCGGATTCGCCAAGCGTCCACTGCCGCTCGAGCTCTTCGAGCGCTGCGCCGGATGCCTTGGCGCGCTCGGCCTGGTATTTGTCGCGGAAGGATTTCTTCAGGTCGGATGCGTTGGCGAGCCGCGATTTCGGCGTCTCGAGCCCGATCTTGGTCATGGCCTCGCGGAACAGCTGGCGGTCTTCCGCCTTGTCGATCGCATCCGCGGTGGCGCCAATCATCTCGACGTCGAACTTTTCGAGCGTGCCCTGGCGGCGCAGCGACAGGGCGCAGTTCAGCGCGGTCTGTCCTCCCATGGTCGGCAGCAGTGCGAAGCCGCCGGGAACGACGTGACGCTCCTTCTCGATGATCTTTGCGACGATCTCGGGTGTGATCGGCTCGATATAGGTCGCATCGGCCAATTCCGGATCGGTCATGATGGTGGCCGGATTGGAATTGACGAGGACGATGCGATAGCCCTCTTCCTTCAGCGTCTTCACCGCCTGCGTGCCCGAATAGTCGAACTCGCAGGCCTGGCCGATCACGATGGGACCGGCGCCGATGATCAGGATGGTGGTGATGTCTGTACGTTTGGGCATCAACTCTCGCCGAAGTGGAATTTGGGCACAAAAAAAGGGCGCGCTTGCCGCGCGTCCCCTGTGGCCGAAGCGCGGGGTCTCCCTCGCGTGCGGGTGCGTCTTAGACCAGTTTTCGGGGCGGCGAAACCCCGAAAAACGCCCATCAACCGGCAATTTTGACGGGTTTCGGCCGCGCCTGCCAGCCGCGGGCGAGGTGGACCAGAAGCGAGGCCGCAACGCTTGCTCCGCCGATCCAGCCGAGGTCGGTCGGCGACAGGGTCGCCAGCACCGCGCCGCCCAGCGCACCGCCGATGGCGAAGCCGAGATACATCGAGGACGCATTGAGCGAGAGCGCGATCATCGAGGCCTGCGGCTCGATCCGCATGATGCTGGCGATCTGGGCCGGATAGAACGCCCAGCCCGAGATGCCCCAGAGGAAGATCGCGCCCAGCACTGCGTAATGCGCCTGTCCCGGCATCAGTTTGAGGACCAGCGAGTGCAGGATCAGCGCGCTGGCCATGCCGGCGAGCCCCAGCGCTGCGGTGGTCATCGTCCCGAGCCGGTCGGCGAGGACGCCGCCGAGCATGTTTCCGATCGCGGCGGCGGCGCCGAACACCAGCAGCGCAAGGCTGATCTGCGAGGGATCGAAGCCGAGGTTGCGCAGCGGGACCGCGAAATAGGTGAATACGGTGAAGCCGCCGAGCGCCCATAAAACCGTGATCAGAAGCGCGATCAGCACGTTGCTGTGCCGCGCCACCGCCAGCCGTTCGCTGAGGGAGGCGGTGTTGCGCGGCAGGCCGCGGGGCAGGCCCAGCAACAGGCCGGCGAGCGCGACGGCGCCGATCAGGGCGACCATCGCGAAGGTCGCGCGCCAGCCGAACAGGCTGCCGACGAGATTGCCGAAAGGAACGCCAATGACGGTTGCCACCGTGAGGCCCGAGGTGACCAGCGCCACCGCCCGGCCGCGCCGTTCAGGGGAGGCGACGGCGACGGATACCGCGAGCGCCGTGGGCATGCACAGCCCGGAGCCCAGCGCCATCAGCATGCGCGAGGCCAGCAGCAGGACGTAGCTGGAGGCCACCATGGCCGCGAGGTTGCCGGCGATGAAGGTCGTCAGCGCCAGGGCCAGCACGGTGCGGCGGTCGATGTTGTTCATGGCGACCGCCAGGATCGGAGAGCCCACCGCGTAGGTCAGGGCGTAGGCGGTCACCAATTGGCCGGCGGCCGACACCGAAATCGACAGGTCGGTGGCGATGGTCGGCAAAAGTCCTGCAATCACAAAGCCTTCCGTGCCGATCACGAAGGCCGCCAAGGCCAGCCAGAACACGCTCATTGGACAATATCCCTATGTTCAACGTTTATTGAACTATCGAACGCCAAAGTTTCAGTGTCAATTGGTTCAAGAACTATTGAACATTGCGATCGCTGCGTTATGATTCCCGGGTCATGAGCCGCACGCCTCTCCACCCCACCCGCGAGCAGATCGAGCTGCCGATGGTTCTGGATTGCCTGAGCGATCCGATCCGGTTGGCGATCGTGTACCAGCTCGCCCAGCAGGAACGTGTCAGCAGCGAACTGCGCTGCGGCGACTTCTACGCGCTCAGCGGCAAGTCCAACCTCGCCTATCACTTCGCAAAACTGCGCGAATGCGGTGTCATGCAGACGCGCGTGGCTGGCACCAACCGCTTCATGCGGCTGCGCCGCGAGGATCTGGACGCACGCTTTCCGGGTCTGCTCGACGCCGTGATCAGCTCCGCGGCGAAGGACGCCGACAGGCTTCAGCTGTTGACGGAGTGTGATGCGGTGAAGGTGGATTGAGGTTTGGGCGGACAGTCCGTCTTCGCTTTCGCTTCGCTCCAGCTACGCCGGACACGCTTCGCCCCTTCGGGGCTTGCGTGGCTGCGCCACGCGTAGCCCCGCAGGGGCGAAGCGTGGAGACCCGGCCTGGATTTGAACCAGGATGAAGAGCAATGCACTGCTCTCGCGTAGACGCTTCCGCCACCGGGCCGCGGCGATCATGTCCGATCGGGGTGCGACAAGCCACCTCAGCCAATCGTTATGCTTAACGCACCAGCGGCGGCCGCGCGACGAAGGTCATGCGCCAGCGATTGTGGCCGATATTGGTGTGGGCGCGCTGGACCGCGAAACCGGCGGCCTTCAGCTTGGCGGTGATCTCGTCCTCGCTGTAGCGTTGCAGCCCGATGCGCGAGCGCAGCTGGCGGTAGTCCGACAGCGCGGTGCTGATCAACCCGACCAACGCGTCTTTCAGGAAGCCGTGGCGGAGGCCGAAGCTGAGCAGGGCCATGACGTCCCTGAACATGCCGACATCGGGCTGCAAGATATCTCCGATCACCAGCTTGCCGGACGGCGTCAGCAATCGCCTGACGTTGCGGAGCGCGGCGTCGAGCTCCTCCGGCGTCATATATTGCGCGACCGAGTTCATCACCACGAGGTCGATGGACTGCTCCTGCATCTTGCGGACGTCGTCGAGCGAGCGGACGCGGATCTTCGTGTTCGGGGCAAAGCGCGCGATCAGCCGGCCGCGCACGCCGGGCGCGGGCTCGGCCAGGATCAGCTTGCCGCAGGCCGCTGCCACCTGGCTCGCCGACAGCGCCTCGCCGCAGGCATAGTCCAGCACGGTCGCCTCGGGCGAGGTGATGTAGCCGACGATGTCCCGCGCGATGATCTGGAAGTGCAAATCGCGATGCAGCTTGCTGACATAGATCGTATGCGTGGAGTCGTAGTAATCGATCCAATCGTCCATGGTATCTGAGGGCCCCGGCCAAGCGGTTCCGGCGAAGGAACCGGCGCTGCCCGCCTGCGTTAGGGGTGCGACGGCGCGCCGTCAATGTCCGCGTCCTAACAGGAAGGTTTCCCGTGAGCAAAGCCCCCAGCAAGGTTTCTCCTGACCTCGACACCCCCACCGATCTGGCAGCCCCGGCGGTCAAAAAGGTCTCGGAGGCGCTGAACGTGCTTCTGGCCGACGCCTTCGCGCTGTACCTCAAGACCAAGAATTTCCACTGGCACGTCAGCGGCCGGCACTTTCGCGACTACCACCTGCTGCTGGACGAGCAGTCCGACCAGATTTTTGCCACCACCGACCAGCTCGCCGAGCGCGTCCGCAAGATCGGTGGCGCCACGCTGAAGTCGATCGGCCAGGTCGCAAAGCTCCAGACCATCAAGGACAATGACGAGGATTACGTCCCGCCGCGCGAGATGCTGCGCGAGCTGATGCAGGACAACAAGCACGTCGCCGCGGCCATGCGCAAAGCGCACGAGGTCTGCGATGACGCCGGCGATGTCGCCAGCGCCAGTCTCCTGGAAAACTTCATCGACGAGACCGAGCGCCGCACCTGGTTCCTGTTCGAAGCCACCCGCCAGGAAGGCGGCAACGAGGCGTAGGCAGCGTAGTAGGGTGGATTGGCCGAAGGCGTAATCCACCACGTCTATCTCCATGGAAACGGAAGAGGTGGGTTACGCTTCGCTAACCCACCCTACGGCCTCGTAGCTACCGCCACAAACGCATCAACGCCCCATCCTTGCCCGTCACCGGATCGGCCGGCGGCAGCGCGACATCAGGAATCGTCTTCAGCGCGCGGGCGTGGTTCTCCGCCGTCGCCCGCGTGATCTCCATTTTGCTGCCCGGTGGATAGGCGCCGATCACGCAGAAATCGTCGCTCGCGTTGATGCACTGATGTCCGGTGCCCGCCGGCAGGATCGCGACGTCGCCCGGCTTGATCTCCAGTTCGCGGCCGTGGTCGCCGCCGAAGCGAACCCGCGCGTTTCCACGGGCGACGCCGAGCACCTCGTGCACCGTCGCGTGGTAGTGCAGATAGTCGTAGACGCCGTTGCGCCACGTGCCGCCCCAGCCGTTCGCCTCGAACAGGTTTTCGATGGTCTCTTCGGGATGCTTGGCATCGAGCGTCACCGCGCCCTGGTAGACGAGAAAGGGGAGGATGTTGTTCGGCACGAGCCCGTCATCTTCGAAGACGATCGCGAGCGGCTCGGCATGGTCGCGGACGACGGACATCATAAGACTCCTGCGTGAGCGTAGCAGGGATCAACTAGGGGCGTGAAATGACGTTCCTCAACGAAAAAGCCCGGGACCTGGCCCGGGCTTCGACATCGTGAACGCTTATGCGCTCTTCTTCTGTCGCATCAAATCGGCAAAGCGCTGGAACAGATAGTGCGAGTCGCGCGGGCCAGGCGAGGCCTCGGGATGATACTGCACCGAGAACACCGGCTTGCCGTCGAGCTGGATGCCGCAGTTGGACCCATCAAACAAGGAAATGTGGGTCTGGGTCGTGCCCTTCGGCAGCGTGGTCTCGTCCACGGCAAAGCCGTGGTTCATCGAGGTGATCTCGACCTTGCCGGTGGTCTCGTCCTTCACGGGATGATTGGCGCCGTGATGGCCCTGATGCATCTTCTTGGTCTTGGCGCCGACGGCGAGGCCGAGCATCTGGTGGCCTAGACAAATGCCGAAGGTCGGCGTGCCCGACTTGATGACGTCCTTGATGACAGGCACGGCATATTTGCCGGTCGCGGCCGGATCGCCCGGACCGTTCGACAGGAACACGCCGTCGGGCTTCATCGCCAGGATGTCTTCGGACGAGGTCGTCGCCGGCACCACCGTCACCTTGCAGCCGACGCCGGCGAGCAGACGCAGGATGTTGCGCTTGATGCCGTAGTCGATGGCGACGACGTTGAACTCGGTCTTGTCCTGGCGGCCAAAGCCCTTGTCCCAGAGCCAGGGCGTCTCGTCCCAGGTGAAGCGCTGGCCGGAGGTGACCATCGGCACGAGGTCCATGCCCTCGAGGCCCGGCCATTCGCGCGCTTCTTCCTTGAGGGCATGCAGGTCGAACTCGCCCGTCTTCGAATGCGCGATCACGGCGTTGGGCATGCCCTTGCTGCGGATCAGCGCGGTCAGCGCACGGGTGTCGATGCCGGAGAGGCCGATGATGCCGCGGGCCTTCAGCCACTGGTCGAGATGCTTGGTGGCGCGGTAGTTCGAGGGATCGGTGATCGCGGTGCGCAGGATCACGCCGCGCGCGCCTGGCGTCGCGGCCATGTTCACCGTCTCGATGTCTTCCTCGTTGGTACCGACATTGCCGATATGCGGGAAGGTGAAGGTGATGAGCTGCCCGGCATAGGAGGGATCGGTGAGGATCTCCTCATAGCCGGTCATCGCGGTGTTGAAGCAGACCTCACCCACGGCGTGGCCTTCGGCGCCGAGGCCAAAGCCTTCGAGCACCGTGCCATCGGCGAGCACGAGGAGCGCGGTCGGTTTATGGTCCGGCCAGGCGGGATCGTTGTCATGTTGTGTCATGAGCGCGTTTCATAGTCCCCGCAGACGCCGCCGTCAAAGCGGAGATGCGCCGATTCACATGCGTTTTTGCATATTTGACAGCCCGTCGCGGGCACTTAAGCTTGGCCGCACAATTTCCGGCAATTCTTGGGGCCTGCGAGGCAATAATGGACCAGACCACCCCGCTTCTGCTGGTTCCGGGGCTGGCCTCTTCAGCCCGGATCTATGCCCCGTTGATCCCGGCGCTGTGGCGGTTCGGCCCGGTCATGGTTGCCAACCATATCCGCGACGACAGCATGGCGGCGATCGCCGCCCGGGTGCTGAACGAGGCCCCGCCGCGCTTCGCGCTCGCCGGCCATTCCATGGGCGGCTACATCGCGTTCGAGATCATGCGCCAGGCGCCCGAGCGGGTGGCCAAGCTCGCGCTGATCAACACCCAGGCCCGGCCCGACACGCCGGAGGCGACCGCGCGCCGCCGCGGCCTGATGGAACGGGCGAAGCGCGGCGAACTGCGCGCGGCGCGCGAGGAGATGTTTCCCGAGCTCGTGCATCCCTCGCGCCGCGATGACGCCGGCATACGCAAGCTCGTGGATGAGCAAGGCGAGGACGTCGGCGTCGAAGGCTATTTGCGGCAGCAGACCGCGATCATCGCTCGGGTGGATTCGCGGCCGACGCTGGCCACGATTAAGTGCCCGACGCTGGTGCTGACGGGCGATCAGGACAACACGATTCCGAACGCGTTCTCGAAAGAGATGGCGGAGGGCATTGCCGGCGCGAAGCTGGTGGTGCTGGCCAATTGCGGGCACCTGCCGCAGCCGGAGCAGCCCGAGGCGACAGTGCGGGCGCTGGTCGAATGGCTGGGAACCCCGGTTGTCTCAGGGGCGCGAACGGCCTAGATCAGGCGTCGGATATTCAAAGGGATCACGATTATGCTGCGCGACGACATCAACAATGCGGTCAAGGAGGCCATGAAGGCCAAGGACGAGCGCAAGCTGTCCACGCTGCGCATGGTGAATTCGACCATCAAGAATGCCGACATCGAGGCGCGTGGGCAGGGCAAACCGCCGCTAAGCGATGCCGATCTGCTCGGCGTCTTCCAGAAGATGATCAAGCAGCGACAGGAGTCGGTCGAGCTCTACGACAAGGGTGGCCGCGCCGAACTGGCTGCGCAGGAGCGCGAGGAGATCGCGGTGATCTCGGCGTATCTGCCGAAGCAGATGTCGGAGGACGAGGTCAAGAAGGCGATCGCGGATGCGATCGCTGAAACCGGCGCAGCCGGCATGAAGGACATGGGCAAGGTGATCGCGGTGTTGCGCGCGAAGTACGCCGGGCAGATGGACTTTGGTAAGGCCTCGGGCCTCGTGAAGGCGGCGCTGTCGGGCTGATCCGTCATTCCGGGGCGACGCGCAGCGTCGAGCCCGGAATCCATCGCGCTGCTGAATCCGTTGCTCAATGGATTCCGGGCTCGTGCTCCGCACGCCCCGGAATGACAAGAAGAAACAGGGGAGGCAACCGATGACCGCCATCAAACCGTTCCGCATCGCCATCAGCGACGACATCCTCTCCGACCTCAAATCGCGCCTCGCCCGCACACGCTGGCCGGAGGCCGAGCTGGTCGATGACTGGAGCCAGGGTGCGCCGCTAAATTGGATCCAGGAGATCTGCACCTACTGGGCTGATGGCTACGACTGGCGCGCCCGCGAGGCAAAGCTCAACCGTTTCGCGCAGTTCACCACCGAGATCGACGGGCTCGACATCCACTTCATCCACGCGCGCTCGAAGGAGCCGTCCGCGCTGCCGCTGATCATCACTCATGGCTGGCCGGGCTCTATCGTCGAATTCCAGAAGGTGATCGCGCCGCTGGTCGATCCCGCCGCGCAAGGCGGCAATCCCGCGGATGCGTTTCATGTGATCTGTCCCTCGCTGCCGGGCTTCGGCTTTTCCGCCAAGCCAACGACCACCGGCTGGGGCGTCGACCGCATCGCGGCGACCTGGGCCAAGCTGATGGATCGCCTCGGCTACACACGCTATGGCGCGCAAGGCGGCGATTGGGGTTCGGCGGTGACGACCTCGCTGGGCATGCAGGACCCCGCGCATTGCGCCGGCATCCACATCACGCTCGCCTTCAACGCGGCGCCGAAGGTCGAGGGCGAGCCGACGGTGGAAGAGAAGCGCGCGCTCGCCGGCCTCAAGCATTATGTCGATCTCGACTCCGGCTATTCGAAGCAGCAATCGACGCGGCCGCAAACCCTCGGCTACGGGCTGACGGATTCGCCGAGCGGGCAGGCGGCCTGGATTTTGGAAAAGTTCTGGGCCTGGACCGATTGCGACGGGCATCCCGAAAACATCTTCGAGAAGGACGAGCTGCTCGACAACGTCATGCTCTATTGGGCGACGGAGACGGCGACCTCGTCGGCGCGGCTTTATTGGGAGAGCTTTGGCAAGCGCCGAACCACGCCGAAGGTCGGCGTGCCGACCGGTGTTGCCGTGTTCCCCAAGGAGATCATCACGCCGGTGCGGCGCTGGATGGAGCCCAATTTCCCGGACATTACCCACTGGAGCGAGATGGAGAAGGGCGGGCATTTCGCCGCATTCGAGCAGCCGGAGCTGTTCGTGCGCGATGTCAGGAAGTTCTTCGCGACGGTGCGGTGACCTGCTTCATCGTCATGCCCGGGCTTGTCCCGGGCATCCACGGCCTTAAACTGATCGCCAAGAAGAACGTGGATGGCCGGGACAAGCCCGGGCATGACGATGCTGCCGGGAAACGACCATGCTCACCGAAGCCGCAACCTACGACGAGCTCTACCGCAATTTCCGCTGGGACGTGCCTGATCGCTTCAACATGGCGGAGGCGTGCTGCGACCGCCATGCCGACGGCACCGGCCGCCTCGCGCTGATCTATGTCGACGAGAACGGCGCCACCACGCGCACGTCCTTCGACGAGGTCGCGGAGATGTCGCGCCGCTTCGCCAATGTGCTGAAGGCTGACGACCTCGCGCGCGGCGACCGCGTCGCGGTGTTCCTGTCGCAGTCGCTGGAATTGCCGATCGCGCATATGGCCGCGTTCCGCTCAGGCCTGATCTCGATCCCGCTGTTCGCGCTGTTCGGCGAGGATGCACTCGAGTTCCGCCTGTCGAATTCGCAGGCCAAGGCGATCGTCACCGACGAGACCGGCTGGGAGAAGCTTGCCAAAATCCGCGATCGGCTGCCTGACCTGAAGAACGTCTACATTGTCGGCGAGCGAGCGCCCGCGGGCACGAAATCGTTCTGGGATGCAGTCAAGGCCGCGTCACCCGACTTCGCGCGGGTCGATACCTCTTGCGACGATCCCGCGTTGATCATCTACACATCAGGCACGACCGGCAATCCGAAGGGCGCGCTGCATGCGCATCGCGTCGTGCTCGGACATCTGCCCAATGTCGAGATGTGCCACAACTTCTTACCAAGGCCCGGCGATCTCATGTGGACTCCGGCGGACTGGGCCTGGATCGGCGGCCTCGTCAACGGCCTCTTTGCGTTCTGGTGCCACGGCATTCCGCTGGTCGGTCACCGCGCGCGAAAATTCGAGCCGCAGGCGGCGATGCAGATGATGGCCGATCTCGGCGTGCGCAACGTCTTCCTGCCGCCGACCGCACTGAAGCTGATGCGGCAGGCCGGCGTGAAGCATCCGGGCGTCAAGCTGCGCAGCATCTTTACCGGCGGCGAGTCCCTCGGCGGCGAGTTGCTGGGCTGGGTGCGCGAGACTTTCGGCATCGACGCGCATGAGGTCTTCGGCCAGACCGAGTGCAATCTCGTGATCGGCAGCAACTCGAACCTGTTTCCGATCCGCCCGGGCTCGATGGGCAAGGCGACGCCGGGCTTCGACGTCCGCATCGTCAACGACAAGGGCGAAGAATTGCCCCGCGGGCAGCGCGGCATCATCGGCGTGCGCCAGCCGTGCCCATGCACGATGCTGGAATATTGGCGCAATCCGGTGGCGACAGCGAAGAAATATGCCGGCGCGTTCCTGCTCACCGGCGATCTCGGCGTGCAGGATGAGGACGGCTATTTCTGGTATGTCAGCCGCGAGGACGACGTCATAACCACCGCGGGCTATCGCGTCGGTCCGTCCGAGATCGAGCACACGCTGATGAAGCATCCGTCGGTGGCGATGGCCGCTGTGGTCGGCATTCCCGATCCGATCCGTACCGAGTCGATCAAGGCCTGGATCGTGCTGCGTCCGGGATTTGCGCCTGGCGATGCGCTCGCGCGCGAGATCCAGGAGTTCGTGAAGGTGCAACTCGCCGCGCATGAATATCCGCGCTTCGTGGAGTTCGCAGAAACTCTGCCGATGACGGCGACCGGCAAGGTGCTGCGGCGCGAGCTGCGGGCTAAGGGTTAGCGTCCGACAATGCCAAAGACCTCCCAAGCCGCGGGGCTTCACCGCGCCTCGCTCGACAAGCTGCACGACCTCGATGGGGCGCTGGAGCTGATGTATTACGGCTGGCGCGGGATGACGCTGGACGCCGACGCGTATCTTGCGCAGCAGGGCCTGTCGCGTCCGCACCATCGCATTCTTTACGTCGTGGCGCGCCGACCCGACATCGCGATCGGCGCGCTGATCGAGACCCTCGGTGTTTCCAAGCAGGCCCTGAACCGGCCGCTCAACCTGCTGCTGGAGCGCAAGCTCCTGACTGCGAAGCGGGCGCCCGAGCAGCATCGCTCAAAGCTGTTGCGCCTGACGGAATCCGGACGACGTATCGAGCAAAAGGCATCGGACCGCGAGCGCAAGGTCATGCGCGAGGCATTCGATCGCGTCGGAGGGGAGGGCGCGGCAGCCTGGACGGCCGTCATGAAGGCAATCGCCGACAACAACTGACGAATTCTCAAGTCAATATGATTGACATGAGATGCGGGCTTTGCCATTTTCCCGGCAATGAGCCAGGGAGGGCCGCCTCATGTGCGGACGGAAGCCATGAGTGCGGGGAAGATGCATCGTGCAGCCGCCGAGCGCTTTGTCGCGGCGTGGTGCGCGAGGTGGCGCAAGGTTGATATCGATGCGGTCGTCGCGCATTTCGCCGAGGATGCGCAGATGCGCAGTCCTCTCGCGCTCGAATTGACCGGCTCGCCCACCGTCGCCGGTGCCGAGAACATCCGTGCCTACTGGCGGAAAGCCTATGGCCACATCGAAAGCGCCGACTTGAAGATCCTGAGCTGGAGCTGGGACGAGGCGATCACGCGCCTGACGGTGTGGTGGCAATTGGGCGACACGCGCGCCAGCGAATTCATGGATTTCGACGCTGCCGGTCGCGTGGTGCGCAGCGAAGCCTTTTACGGAAAATAGCGATGCATCTTTCGGATTTCGTCCTGCTTCTCAATACGCTGTGGTTCGTCGGCGCCTTCATCCAGTTCAGCATCGCGCAAGCCAACACGCTGAAGATATTGCTGCCGCGGGAAGAGCGCGGCAATCCGATCGCGCCGACGCTCGCGGCCAGCGTGGCGTTCCTGGGCGGGATGAATCTGCCGATCGGTCTGTTGTCGTTCTATCTTCTGGCCGCGCGTCCGCTCTTCTTCCAGCCGGTCGAGGCGCAGCTCGCGCTCTTCCTGTTCTTTTCTGCCTGCCATTTCAGCCAGTTCGTCTACAACGTTCCCGTGCTGCTGCGCGGCGGACGCGTCGGCGCGGCCTACTGGCCGGTGTTGAAGGGCCCGATGCTCAGGATCTTCGTCATCGATGCCGTCCTGTTCGCGGCCAATCTCGGCGTGGCGCTTCGCCTCGCGTTCACTCCCTAGCGTCAGCGCGACGGCGCCGACAAGGCGGCCCGCAGCATCGCGGCAAGATCCTTCCGCCGGAACGGCTTGGTCAAAACGCGGGCGTCGCCGACGCCGTCGGGCATCTTGACGGGGTTTTGGCTGTAGCCTGAGGTGAAGAGCACCTTGAGTTCCGGCCGCAATTGAATGGCCTGCCTGGCCAGCTCCGGCCCGAACATGCCGCCGGGCATCACGACATCGGTGAACAACAGGTGGATGTCGCCGGGCTGCCGCAACAAATCCAGCGCCGCGGGACCGTTCGACGTCGCGATGATGCGGTAGCCCAGCGCCTTCAGCTCGTTCTCGACATAGGCCCGCACCATGTCGTCGTCTTCGACGACGAGAACGGTTTCGCTGCCATCGAGTGCCGTGATTCGCTCCGCCAGTGGCGGATCCTCGTGCGGCTGCGTGGCAAGGCGGGGAAAGAACAGCCTGATGCTGCTGCCATGTCCCGGCTCGGACTGCATCTGCACCAGGCCGCCGGATTGGCGCACGAACCCGTAGACCATGCTGAGGCCGAGCCCGGTCCCCTTGCCGACCTCCTTGGTGGTGAAGAACGGCTCGAACGCGCGGCCCGCCACCTCGGCGGTCATGCCGCTGCCGGTGTCGGTCACGGCGACCATGACATAGTCGCCCGGCCGCGGCTCGCCGTTGACATCCAGGTCGGATTCGCCGAGCGAAGTGTTGTTCACCACTATCGTCAGCTTGCCGCCGTCGGGCATGGCGTCGCGCGCGTTGAGAACGAGATTGAGCAGGGCCGTTGCCAACTGGCCCGGATCGACGCTGGTCAGCCACAGATCCGCATCGAGCGCCACGGAGCACTCGATGTGCTCGCCCAGGGAACGGCGCAGCAGCGGCTCCATGTCGAGAATCTTTCCGGCGATGTCGATGTCTCGCGGCCGGAGCGGTTGCTTGCGCGCGAAGGCGAGCAGGCTCCGCGTCAGGTCGGCGCCGCGCTCGGCGGCAGTCGCGATGTCGCCGGCGATCCGGTGCAATTCCTTGTTGCCCGCCAGACTGTCGGCGAGATGCTCGGCATTGCCGAGAATGACGGTCAGGAGATTGTTGAAATCGTGCGCCACGCCGCCGGTGAGCTGGCCCATGGCTTCCATCTTCTGGGATTGGCTAAGCTTCTGGTTGAGGTCCGCGATGGCGGCGCGTTGCTGCTGGAGCGACTCCGCGGTGTCGTTGAGCAGCGTCATCAGTCCGCCGAGCTCGCCGCGCGGATGGGGCGGAGCAATTCGCGCGCTGAGATCACCGAGCCCGAGCTTCTTCGCCATCGTGGCGAGCCGTCCGACCTGGCGCCCGACGCTCACTGTCGCAAGTATCCAGACACCCGCCAGCAGCAGCAGCGAGGCCACCGCGAGAATCGCCATGTCTTCGTGCAGCCGGCGGTTCGCCGCGGCGACCAGTCCATCCTTGGACCGTCCGACCAGGATGTAGAGCCCGGCATCGCGGGTCGACGGCGAGCGTGCGGCGACGGCCCAGACATGGGTACGGCCCTCGCGATCGGTCACTTCCTGGAACGCCTTCTGATCGGGCGTCGCAGCAAAGCGCAGGAGTTCGGACCCCGCGATCGACGAGCCGACCGGCTCGCCCCAGCCTCCGCCCGAGGGGGCGACCAGAACCGTGCCCTTGCTGTCGACCAGCAGGATCTCCTTCTCGGCGAGCAGCCGCTTGTCGTGAAACTCGGCGAATTTGCGCAGGTTGAACGACGCGAGCAGGACCAGCTTCAGCGCCCCCGTCTCCGATCGCACCGGATATGCGATCTGGAGCACCGATAGTCCGGTCAGCCGGCCGAACACCGGCTCGATCACCACGCCGCGCGAGACCAGCGCCTGCTTGAAATAGGCGCGATCGCGGAGATCGAGAGTGCGGTCGGTCCGCAGCGAATCGCAGAACAGGCTGCCGTTCGGATCGATGGTCAGTATTCCCGTGAACTGCGGGTATTCCTCGCGCACTTCCGACAGAAATGCCGAGCAGGCCGCCTTGTCGCGGGTGTCGAGGTCACGCGCACGGGCGAGGCCATAGTGCAACTGGGCGGTGCCCTGGATCTTCTCGTCCAGATCGCTGGCAATGTCGTCGGCCGTCGCTGTCAGGTTGGCCAGGGCCGCGTTGATCTCGCTGCTGCGATTTTGCACGAAACGCAAGCCGACGAGGCTCGCCGGCACCAGCATGGCCGCGATGACGAGTATCAGTAACCGGGTACGCAAGCTCATCGGTCGAATGGTCCACTCTGGTCATCGCGTGTGCTGGTTCGAAGGTACAATTTGCGGCACCAGCCTCCGTCCAGTCCATAGGCATCGTGCGGAAAAGCTCCCGATGGGGAAAGATTCTCACGTCGCGCGCGTCACGGATAAGCCGATAGGGCTCGCCGACGAGGCTGTGCCGCGGCTCCCCGGATACCGTCATGCGACAGTCAACTGGCAGGTGCGCAGGGCGACGGAGGACGCTAATATCGAGGTCGCGTGCGACGAAGATCGCGCCGGCAGATGAGGAGGAAGCTGATGTCCATTTCGGGCAAGGTCGATCCGGTGGTGCGTCCCGTCGTGGCGACCGACATCGCCGAGGCGCTGGTCGAGGGCCTGCGCGATTTCCAGGCGCTGCCCCTCTACGGTCTTTGCTTCGGCGGGCTCTACGCCGCCGGCGGCATCGCCATCATGCTCTGCCTCACCGCTTTCGGCATGGTCTATCTGGTCTATCCCCTGGCCGCCGGCTTCGCGCTGATCGGACCGTTCGTGGCGATCGGCCTGTACGAAGTCAGCCGCCGGCGCGAGCGCGGCGAGCCCGTCTCGTTCGGCGCGATCTGGTCGGCGATCCGCGCGCGCAGCGAGATCGGCTGGATGGCCTTCGTCACGCTGTTCGTGTTCGTGGTCTGGATGTACCAGGTGCGGCTCCTGATCGCGCTGTTGCTCGGCCTGCATGCCTCGTTCTCGAGTCTCCAGGAATTCATGACGGTGGTGCTGACGACCAATGAGGGCCTGCTGTTCCTTGCGATCGGCAATGCGGTCGGCGCGGCGCTGTCGCTGATCTTGTTCTCGCTGACCGTGGTGTCGTTCCCGCTGCTGCTCGACCGCGAGGTCGATTTCGTCACGGCGATGGTGACGAGCGTGCGCGCCGTGGTGACAAGTCCGCTGCCGATGATCGGCTGGGCCGCCGTGATCGTGGTGCTGCTGATCGTTTCGGCGCTGCCGTATTTTCTCGGGCTGGTCGTGACGCTGCCGGTGCTCGGACATGCGACGTGGCATCTTTACCGGCGGCTGGTGGTGCCGGTGGCGTAACAGCGAAGCCGCGACGGCCAGGAAGCAGCCAAATACGGGGCTGCGACGGCCCTATTCGGCCGGAGACGGCATCCGGCGCTTCAAATGCGTGGCGCGGGCGAGAAAACGATAGCTAATTGCAGCGATTGCGCGCACGGTGCGCCAATGTCGGAAAGAGCGGTCGTCTCTGCGCACATGCGGCGCCACGACGATCCGCGCGACGTGAAACGGCTCATGTCTCGCGCTGGCGGAGCCGAATCGTCGCGCATATTGCCCATTCCAGCGGGTGAGGCGGACGCGGCAGGTTCATGGCGCGATGCCCGAAAGATTCCACTGCGGTTCGATACGAGATCGAACGCCAACCGAAAGCACCTGATGCAAACGCTCTCCCCACGGCACGTCAAGACAGACGAAGCGCTCCGGCTCGGCGTGGAGTCAGGCTGGTACGCGATCAAGGTCAGCGGGACCTTCGTCTCGGGCCCGCATGCGTCCGAAGGGGATTGCCGCCGCAAGATCGACGAGATTCAACCGCCGCCAGCTAAGAAGAAACACTGAGGGGCCCAATTCCGACCGCTATGGCGTCTTGATCCCCATCGCCTTCAGCGCGTCCAGCATCCGCTGCGGCGGGCCCATCTTCACGGCCAGCGGCTTGCCGGTCTCGAGCACGCTCTTGAGGCTCGACAGGATCGCGGGCCAGCCCTGTCGTCCGCCGGCAAGGATGTCGTCGCTCAGTGGCCGGTCATGGCCTTCGCTCATGGTGAGCCGGACCGCGTCGCCGACCTCCTCGATTTCGTAGGTGACGAGGGTCGGGCCGAGCTTCTCGATCAGGTCTGGCCAGTTGACGTTGAACGTGACCGAGAGCTTTCGCGGTGGATCGTACGCGAGCACCTTGCCGCTGATGTGCAGTGCGCCGTCGGGGGTGCGCACGACGAACGCGCCGCCGAGGCGCGGCTCGACCTCCACGGCGTTGCCGAAGAAATACTTCCGGCTGAATTCGGCCGAGGTCAGCGCCTCCCACACCTTCTCCGGCGTCGCGGCGATGTAGATGGTGTAGACGGTGAGTGGCTTGAACTGATCGAGGTTCATTTTGCGTCGAATCCCTTGTTGAGGGCTGCGCGGGGAATGCCGAGCGGCTTGCCGGTCTCGAGCAGGCTCTTGAGCTGGGACAGGATCGCCGGCCAGCCGTTGGAGACGGCGCCGAGATACTTGCCGCCCTCGACGAAACCGTCATGCAGTACGGTCAAACGCACGAGCGCGCCGAACGGTTCGATCGTGAAGATGACGCGTGAGACCGGCTCGCCGCGCAGCTCCTCGAACTTGTGGTGCTTGAAACTGTAGGACAGGCGATGCGGCGGATCGGACTCGAGGATCTCGCCGGAATCGGTGACCTCGCCATCCAGCAGCAGCGCGAAGGGCGAGCCGACCTTCCAGTCCGATCGCACTTCCGCACCGAACCAGTATTGTCGGGTGAATTGGCTCGACGTCAGCGCCTCCCACAGTTTTTCCGGCGTGGTCTCGATGTAGGTCACGTAGACGAATTGCGGCTTACTCATCGCGCTTCTCCAACTGGCGTTTCAACTCGCCGAGTGCGACGAGCTTGCCGCGCTCGAACTTCCTGATCCAGCGTTCGCCGATCTGGTGGATCGGCACCGGATTGAGATAGTGCAGCTTCTCGCGGCCATGCCTGATGGTCGTGACTAGGTTGGCTTCTTCGAGGATGACAAGGTGCTTTGTCACGGCCTGCCGCGTCATCGCGAGGCCTTCGCAGAGCTCGTTCAGTGTCTGGCCGTTTCTGGCGTGAAGCCTGTCCAGCAGCGACCGTCGTGACGCGTCGGCGAGCGCTTTGAAGACCTCATCCATGGCGGCGATGATATGCAACCAAATGGTTGCGTGTCAAGACAAGGTCGTGACTTCCGTTCCCGCCCTCGCCGTGCATTAATGTCCCCGAACCGCTTTCAGCCGAGCCCCTCCCATGATGTCCATGCAAGCCTATTTCGCCTTCGTCGCCGCCTGCATTGCGCTGGCGCTGCTGCCGGGACCGATCGTGACTCTCGTCATCGCCAACGGCCTGCGCCATGGCACGCGTGCGGCGCTGACCAATATTCTCGGCGTGCAGGTGGGGCTGCTGATCGTGATTGGCATCCTGGCGGTGGGCCTCACCTCGCTCATGGCGACCATGGGCTATTGGTTCAACTGGGTGCGTTTTGCGGGCGCTGCCTATCTGGTCTGGCTCGGCATCAAGCTGATCCGCTCTCCGGTTGAGGGCGTCGACGCCGACGCGCCACCGCCTCCCCCTCGCGGCGGCTTCCTTTTGCAGGGCTTTGTCGTGGCGTTGTCGAACCCGAAATTGCTGGTTTTCTTCGGCGCGTTCATTCCGCAATTCATGGACATGAGCAAGGATCACCTGTCGCAGGTCCTGGTGCTCGGAATCACCTTCATGGTGCTTGCCGGCCTGACGGACGGGATCTACGCGCTGCTTGCCGGCCAGGCCCGCGGCTTTTTCTCGGCGCGCCGCACCCGCATGGTGTCGCGCGTGTCGGGCGGCTTCATGATCGGCGGTGGCATCTGGCTGGCGCTGATCCGGGCCAAATGAGCCGATAGCGCGGTTGAACCTGCGTCCGCAGCGGTGCGTCCAAGGAAGCATTGCCGCTGACGAAGGACTTTGCCGTGCCGAATTTGCCTCCGCTGGTCTACGCGATGCTGCTTGCGCCGCTCGCGCTGATCCTGGTCGCCGCGATCGTCAAGACCTGGCAGGCACGCGAGGCGCGGAGCTGGCCGCAGACGCCGGGCAAGGTCGTCACGTCAATCGCGGAACTGCGCGAGGTCAGGGTGTCCGATGACGAGCGCGAAGGCGGCTATCGCATGGAGAGCCGCAACTTCGCCAACGTCACCTACGAATATTCGGTCGGCGGTCGCAAGCTGCGCTGCAATCGCATCTCGATCGGCGAGGATCTCGGCAATTTCCAGGTCGCCGAGAAGCTCGCGAAATACCCGGCCGGCAGCATCGTCACCGTCTACTACAATCCGCGCCATCCCGAGCAGGCGGTGCTGGAGCGTGATCTGCCCAAGGGCCTGTGGGGCTGCCTCGGATCGGCTCGGTCATTGTGATCGCCATCGTCTTCGGCTCGGCCTTCGGCCTCAACCAGAGTTACCAATACCTCGCCCATCATGTGGCCCGGCCCGATCTTGCGGGGCTCGTCGTCGGCTTCGGCGCATTCGGTCTCGTCATCGCGCTGATGGCGTGGGCGGTGCAGCGGCAGGCCTCGATGGCGACGCGCTGGCCGGTGGTGCCGGGCACGATCAAGCTGTCGGGCATCGAGGAATATCACCAGGCCAGCGAGCCCGGCGAGCGCCGCGGTGTCGAGATGTTCGGCAAGCGCGTGACCTATACCTATCGCTATCAGAACGTCAGCTACACCAACGAATGCGCGCGCGTCGCAACGGAAACGCCGTCGGCCTCCGATGAGATGCTGCGCAAGCTGATGTCACGCTATCAGGACGGCGCCACCGTGGAGGTTCGCGTCAATCCCGACAACCCGGCCGAGGCAACGCTCGACGCCCGCGGCGACGGCCGCATCGCTTACGTGCTGTGGGGTATCGCGGCGATTTTTGCCGCGCTGGCGCTGTTCGTTGCAACGCGCGGCGGTTAGTCGACCAGCCTCTGTGCCCGCAGCTCCACCTCGATCTCCGCAAAGATTCTTGCCAGCCGCTCGGCCCATTGTTGCTGGCCGGACTGGTCGGCGATCAGATCCTGGCGGATCTCGATACCGGTGTTGACGAGGCCGCGGGCTTCGCCGTGCACGGGGATGGTGTAGTCGGTGAGGTCGTTCACGGCATAGGGCTCGTTGTCGCCGACGACGAGATCGCTCTCGGCGCGCAAGTGCTTCAGCAGCAGCTGCGGCAGCACCTTGTCGCGGTTGTAGAGTGCGCCGATGTGCCAGGGCCGCGCGACGCCGGCATAAACCGGCGTGAAGCTGTGCAGCGACACCAGCACGGTCGGCCGCTCGTCGTGCAAACGTTCGTTGATCGCGCCGTTGATGCGGTGATGGTATGGCTCGAAGATCTCGCGCCGTCGCGCCTCGCGCTCATGCTCCGAAAGGCCCTCGTTGCGCGGGATCGCCGTCGCTTCGGAAATCACGGGGATCGAGCTGACGGCGCCCGGCGGGCGGTTGCAGTCGATCACGAGCCGCGAATAGCGCTGCGCGATCAGGTGTGCGTCGAGCATTTTCGCCAGCCGCTCGGCAACGCCGGCAATGCCAATGTCCCAGGCGATGTGCCTGACAAGCTCGGTCTCGGCAACCCCGAGATCGCCGAGCGCGCGTGGCAAAATCCGCCCGTAATGATCCGAGGTGAGCAGAAAGGGCGATGTCCCCGCCGCATTCACCTCATGCACTGGTGGAATGTCACCTTCGCTGAGGAGTTGATCGGTCGCATTAGCTGTGTCTAAAGCCATCCAGATTGCCTACGGAAAGAGCAGTCACCCCTAGAATTGGGCAGAATCGCTATAGATTGATCCGCCCAAAGCCACCATGATGTCTCACGATGCCGCTGCTCACGATTCATCACAAGACCGAATATCGTTACAACCGCCCCGTGGCGTTCGGCGAACACAAGATCATGCTGCGTCCGCGCGACGGGCACGATCTGCGCGTGCTCGACTCCAGGCTTGATATCTCGCCCACGCCGATGTCGCTGCACTGGATTCACGACGTGTTCGGCAATTCGGTCGCGATCGCCAATTTCGACGAACGTGCGGAGACGCTGACCTTCGACTGGCATGTCACCGTCGAGCACAACCCGGTGGAGGAATTCGCGCTCACGCCGGACGATCCCGCCTACTTCTATCCCTTCGTCTACGACGACGAGGAATTCCCCGATCTCGTCCAGTACATCACGCCGCAATACACCGATCCCGACGGCGAGATCGCGGAGTGGGCGCGCGGCTTCCTCGATGACGATGCGCCGTCGCCGACCTTCAAGATCCTGACCCGCATCACGCACGGCATCCGCAAGCAGTTCAAATACCGCAAGCGCCATGAGCCAGGCACCCAGCATCCGCTCGATACTTTGCAGTCGGGCAGTGGAACTTGTCGGGACTATGCGCTGTTTATGATCGAGGCGTTGCGCAATCTCGGTATCGCTGCCCGATTTGTCTCCGGCTACATCTTCGTGCCGGAGGATATCGAGCAGCGCCATGTCGGCGGTGGATCGACGCATGCGTGGGTGCAGGTCTATCTGCCAAGCGCGGGCTGGATCGAGTTCGATCCGACCAACGGCATCGTCGGCACCCGCGATCTCATTCGTGTCGCGGTCGCCCGCGATCCGCGCCAGGCGATACCGCTGCACGGCGTCTATATCGGCTCCGGCGATGCCTTCGAAGCCATGGACGTGAATATCAGGGTGGTCTCGGACGACCAGCAGAGCGACGAAGAGATGGAGGCAGAAGTCTTATAGATGGAAATCAGGGTCGGCTTCGAGATTACCTACGCGGCAGCGCAGCCGACACCGATGGTGATCATGCTCAACATCCACCCCTCGCGGCAGGCCGACATCATCGGCAAGGAGACGGTGGTCGCGGAGCCCGACGTGCCCATCCGCTTCTATCATGACAGCTTTGGCAATGTGTGCGGCCGCCTCGTCGCGCCGGCCGGCGGTGTGACGCTGAAGGGCCGCGCGCTGGTTCGCGATACCGGCCAGCCCGACGAGGTCATGCCGACCGCGCAGCAGCTCCCGATCGAGCAACTGCCGAACGAGCTGATGCTCTATCTGATGCCGAGCCGCTATTGCGAGACCGACAAGCTCACCGACATCGCATGGTCGCTGTTCGCCAAGACGGAGCCCGGCTGGAAACGGGTCGCCGCCATCACCGAGTTCGTGCACAAGCATGTCACCTTCGGCTACGAGCACGCGCACCACATGAAATCGGCGCATGATGTCTACGAGCAGAAGACCGGCGTCTGCCGCGACTTCGCGCATCTGGCGCTCGCTTTCTGCCGCTGCATGGGCATCCCCGCGCGCTATTGCACCGGCTATATGGGCGACATCGGCATTCCGCCGGATCCGGCGCCGATGGATTTTTCCGGCTGGTTTCAGGTCTGGCTCTCGGGCAAATGGTTCACCTTCGACGCCCGCCACAACATTCCGCGCAGGGGCCGCATCCTGATGGGCACCGGCCGCGACGCCGCCGACGTCGCGCTCTCGACCAGCTTTGGCCGGATGGAGCTGAAGAAGTTCGTGGTGGTGAGCGACGAGGTGGTGAAGGCGGCGTGAGCCGTTGCTCCACGTTCGTCGCACCAGCGCAAACTTGCTTCGCAATTTTGTCGCGGGCTCCTCGCAATGACGGCGTTGTGAGTTTATAGAGCCGCCATGACCTCCGATCGTCTCTTCGTCTATGGCACCCTGATGCGTGGCTTCGACCATCCGATGGCGCGGCTGCTGGCCGGCCATGCGGAATTCCTGGGTGAAGCGACCTGCCGCGGCCGGCTCGTTCTCGTGAAGCATTATCCGGGACTGCTGCTGTCGGACACCGCCTCCGACATCGTCCACGGCGAGCTCTTTCGCCTCCGTGTGCCCGACGAGCTGCTGGGCGAGCTCGACATGTACGAGGCCTGCGGCGACGGCTTTCCGGAGCCCACCGAATATCTGCGCCAGTTGATCGACGTGACGCGCGCGGACGGTGTTGCCGAGAAGGCATGGACCTACGTCTATAACTGGCCCGTCACCGATCTGCCGCGCATCGAGTCAGGCCGCTTCCTCGATCACTAGGCCGACAGCACCTCCTTCACGACACGCACGTCGACCTCGTGCTCGACAAAGGTCCATTCTTCCGTTCGCCTGAGCATCCCCACCAGCTCCTCGAACCGCGAGGCATCAGCGGGCGCGAATTCGAACCAGGTCAGGAAGTCGAAGGGGCCGCCGAGGTCGCGGCAGTGATAGAGTTGCCGGGCGATGGCGGGCAGAAAGCGCAGACTGCTGGCGATGTGGTGCGACCTGTCCTCGAAGATTTTTCGGCGCTCTTCCTGGGTCAGATCCCACCAGGCCTGCGACTTGCGGATCGGGATCAGCGCGGCGGAGGTCGCCTCGAGCCGGCCGAGCCCGGCCTGCACGGCGACGAGCTGTTGCTTCTCCGCGCGCTCGGTGTAGCGCAAGCTGCTGGCAACGCCGACCAGCCGCCACGCGTTGCGCGAGGGCACCAGCGGCAACGAGATGGCCTCGCTGTCGGTGACCGACAGCGCAGGCATGAAGGGCAGGGGCTCGCCCGTCACGGGTGAAATCGAGGTCACGCGCCAGCCCCCGCTCTGGCCGCCCCGAAAGGTCCTGAACATGGGGGTATGGAAGCGTGGAACCGGGCCGGGTTCAAGCTTTTCCCGTCATTCCGGTCCCATCCGTTCCGTCATCCTGAGGTGCGAGTGGCGCGATGCGCAGCATCGCGCCGGGAGCCTCGAAGGATGAACGGCCCCGATGCAGCTACCGGCCGGGCCGTCGCCCTGAGGTGCCCGCCGAAGAGGCGGGCACCTCAGGGTGACGGGACCCGGAGAGGCCTGTGAACAGCGCGTATAATCCTGACAAACCTGACTTTTAGGTCGGCCGCACCTATATCCCTGATCCTTCGCCCCGACTCACCCTGGTTCGCGCTACACACATCCCATGCGCTTCACGCCCCAATTCCTCGACGAACTGCGTGCCCGGCTTTCGGTCTCCGAAGTCGTGGGCAAGCGCGTCAAGCTGAAGAAGGCGGGGCGGGAGTGGAAGGGGCTGTCGCCGTTCCAGCAGGAGAAGACGCCGTCCTTCTACGTCAACGACCAGAAGGGTTTTTACCACGACTTCTCCTCGGGCAAGCACGGCGACATCATCAATTTCGTGATGGAGACCGACGGCCTGCCGTTCGCGGAAGCCGTCGAGCGGCTCGCCAACATGGCGGGGCTGGCGCTGCCGGCGGTGACGCCCAATGCCGCGCGCGAGGAGCAACGGCGCCGCTCGCTGCATGACGTCATGGACCTCGCCGCAAAGTATTTTGCGGAGACCCTGGCCTCGCGCCTCGGCGCCAAGGCGCGCGGCTATCTCGCCGACCGCGCCATCTCGCCGGCGACGCAATTGCAGTTCCGCCTCGGCTATGCCTCGCCCGATCGCTTCGCACTGAAGGAGCATCTCGGCAAGCTCGGCGTTTCCGTCGAGGACATGGTCGAGACCGGTCTCTTGATCGGCGGCGACGACATCCCCGTGCCCTATGACCGCTTCCGCGATCGCGTGATGTTTCCGATCACCGATTTGCGCGGCCGCGTCATCGCCTTCGGCGGGCGCGCGCTGGAGAAGGACGTTCCGGCCAAATATTTGAATTCGCCGGAGACGCCGCTCTTTCACAAGGGCGACAATCTCTACAACCACCAGACCGCGCGCAAAGCTACCCATGACGGGGCATCGCTGGTCGTGGTGGAAGGCTATGTCGACGTCATCGCCATGGTCACCGCGGGCTTTGCAGGCAGCGTCGCGCCGCTCGGTACCGCGCTCACCGAAAACCAGCTCCAACTGCTCTGGAAGATGGTGGACGAGCCGATCCTCTGCTTCGATGGCGACCGCGCCGGCCAGAAGGCGGCGTATCGTGCTGCGGACCTTGCCTTGCCGTTTCTCGCGCCCGGCAAGAGCCTGCGCTTCGCACTGCTGCCGGAAGGGCAGGACCCCGACGATCTCGTGCGCTCCGGCGGGCGCGGCGCGATCGAGGACGTGATCGCGGCGGCAAAGCCCCTCGCCGACATGATCTGGTCGCGCGAGCTCGAAGGCGGCAATTTTGCCACGCCCGAGCGCCGCGCCGCGCTGGAAGCGCGCATCAAGGAGCTCACGAACGGTATCCGCGACGAGGTGGTGCGGCGCTATTATCGCGACGAATTCGTCGAACGGCTTCGGCGCACCTTCGCGCCCGAGGGCGGCCGCGGCGGCTTTTCCGGCAGGGGCAATTTCCAAGGCAGCTTCCAAGGCAGCTTCCAGGGCAATTCCGGCCGCTCCTTCCAGCCCCGTGGCGGCGGGCAGGCGAATCGATTCGGGGGGCAGGGATTCGGTGGCCAGGGGCGGCGAGGGGCCCCGGGTCCCACCCTGATTCCGTCGGGCCCCTACCAGGCGGCGAGCCCCCAACTGGCGTCCAGCCCGATCATGAAGGGCCAGCGCGGCGCCATCTCCCGCCGGGAGGCCCTGATCCTGCAAATCCTGATCAACCACCCGTGGCTGCTGCATGACCACCTCGAAGAAGCGGCGGCGCTGGAGTTCGTCCACTCCGACGTCCACAAGCTCCGGGCCGCCATCATCGCCGCCTTCGCCAATGACCATCACCACTCACCGGACCCCGAGGAGCAGGCCGAGAAGATGCGCTCCGATCTCGAGAAGGGCGGATTTACTCCGTTACTTCAAAGGGTTGAGAATGGTATTACCACCGCGGCGGTATGGGGGGCCCGCGAGGGTGCCGCCCGGGACGACGTTCTCTCCACCTGGCACCAGCTCGTTGCCTTGCATCGTCAGTACCATTCACTACTTAGAGAGCTGAAGGACGCCGAGCTGGCCTTGGGGGAGGACCCCAGCGAGGCGAATTTGGCGTGGCTGCGTGACGTGAAGGCTCGGTTGGCCGAGGTCGACGGCACCGAGGCCCTGATCGAGGGTTTTGGCGAGCTGTCGGGCCGGTTCCAGAAGAGCGTGTGATGAAAGAATCATGCGGACGGCCGGGGCCGGAACCGCTAAAAGACTCGCCAAATCCATGGTTTGGCGGCAAAAACAGGGTTAATCGAGGCTTAACGGTCTTGTAGCACTTTGGCCCAGGGCGGCCGCAGGCAGAACAGACGCGTCAGGAATGAATCCGCGCGAACACTGTTGGCACTACACCTGCATCCGCTGCGACAAAGAGGCTCACGAAGCGTTAGGCAAATCCGGCGAGAGAAAGTTGGGGGTGGCGAGAGATGTGCGCGCCGCCCTTTCCGTGTCGAGAGCTGACGAAGCGAGAGCGGCGAGCAACAGGTTCAAGTGATTTCAGGCAGGCGCGGCGAACGTCTGTTTGAAACGCGTTTAGGAGCAATGGATGGCCACCAAGGCAAAGACGCTGCAGGCGAAGGACAAGGAAAAAGACGACAAGGCAGCGGATGCTCCGGAGAAGGATTCCCAGGACGCGCCCTCGCCGTTGCTCGATCTGTCCGACGCGGCCGTGAAGAAGATGATCAAGCAGGCCAAGAAGCGCGGCTTCGTGACCTTCGATCAGCTCAACGAAGTTTTGCCGTCCGACCAGACCTCGCCTGAGCAGATCGAGGACATCATGTCCATGCTCTCGGACATGGGCATCAACGTCACCGAGGCCGACGATAGCGGCGACGAGGAGGACAAGGACGAGGGCGGCGAGGACGAGACCGACAACGAGCTTGTCGAGGTCACCCAGAAGGCCGTCACCGAGGTCAAGAAGAGCGAGCCGGGCGAACGCACCGACGATCCCGTGCGCATGTATCTGCGCGAGATGGGCACGGTCGAGCTCTTGTCCCGCGAAGGCGAAATCGCGATTGCCAAGCGCATCGAGGCCGGCCGCGAAGCCATGATCGCGGGCCTGTGCGAAAGCCCGCTGAGCTTCCAGGCGATCATCATCTGGCGCGACGAGCTCAACGAAGGCAAGATCTTCCTTCGCGACATCATCGATCTCGAAGCGACCTATGCCGGTCCCGACGCCAAGGCCGGCATGAACAATGCGATGATCGCCGGTCCCAACGGCGAGAACGGCGAAGCACCGGCCGAAGGCGACCAGCCTGCCGCTGCCGGTGCGCCCGCGCATGTCGCGCCGCCGGCTGCCCCGCCGTCGCCGACCCCGTTCCGCGCAGCACCCGCGCCCGGCAATGCCGGCGAAGCCGAGAAGGATCCGGCCGAAGCCGCCGCCGAGTCCGACATGGACGAGGACGACGAGTTCGAGAACCAGATGTCGCTTGCGGCCATCGAGGCCGAGCTCAAGCCGAAGGTCGTCGAGATCTTCGACAAGATCGCCGAGAGCTACAAGAAGCTGCGCAAGCTTCAGGAGCAGGACATCCAGAACCAGCTCGAGAGCACCTCGCACGGGCCCTCGCTGTCGCCGCACCAGGAGCGCAAGTACCGCAAGCTCAAGGACGAGATCATCGTCGAGGTGAAGTCGCTGCGCCTCAACCAGGCGCGTATCGACTCGCTCGTCGAGCAGCTCTACGACATCAACAAGCGCCTCGTCTCGCATGAGGGCCGCCTGATGCGCCTCGCCGACAGCCACGGCGTCGCGCGCGAGGACTTTCTGCGCAACTACACCGGCTCGGAGCTCGATCCGCGCTGGCTCAATCGTGTCTCGAAGCTCTCGGCCAAGGGCTGGAAGAATTTCGTCCACCACGAGAAGGACCGCATCAAGGACCTTCGCCACGAGGTGCATCAGCTCGCGGCCCTCACCGGTCTCGAGATCATCGAGTTCCGCAAGATCGTGCACTCCGTGCAGAAGGGCGAGCGCGAAGCCCGCCAGGCCAAGAAGGAGATGGTGGAAGCCAACCTCCGTCTCGTGATCTCGATTGCGAAAAAGTACACCAACCGCGGCCTGCAGTTCCTCGACCTGATCCAGGAAGGCAATATCGGCCTGATGAAGGCGGTCGACAAGTTCGAGTACCGTCGCGGCTACAAGTTCTCGACCTATGCGACGTGGTGGATCCGGCAGGCGATCACCCGCAGCATTGCGGACCAGGCGCGCACCATCCGCATCCCCGTGCACATGATCGAGACGATCAACAAGATCGTGCGCACGTCCCGCCAGATGCTCAACGAGATCGGCCGCGAGCCGACTCCCGAGGAGTTGGCGGAAAAGCTCGGCATGCCGCTGGAGAAGGTCCGCAAGGTCCTGAAGATCGCGAAAGAGCCGCTCTCGCTCGAAACCCCCGTCGGTGACGAAGAGGATTCACACCTCGGCGATTTCATCGAGGACAAGAACGCGATCCTCCCGATCGACGCCGCGATCCAGTCGAACCTGCGCGAAACCACCACGCGCGTGCTCGCCTCGCTCACCCCGCGCGAAGAGCGCGTCCTGCGCATGCGCTTCGGCATCGGCATGAACACCGACCACACGCTGGAAGAAGTCGGCCAGCAGTTCTCGGTGACGCGCGAGCGTATTCGCCAGATCGAGGCAAAGGCGCTGCGGAAGCTGAAGCACCCGTCGCGTAGCCGGAAGCTGCGGAGCTTTTTGGATAATTGATCCAAGAACTAAACACGAGAACGGCGGGCCAAAAACCCCGCCGTTTATTTTTTGGTCGCATCTTCTTTGCCCTTGGGCACCGGCGTTTCGGTCACTTGTAGCAAGAATGTAGTAGCAATAGTCACTATCCGAAATTGAGCCTTTTCTTTCGTCGATTAATTGCGTTTTGGTGGCAATCTGTAAACGCCAGACGCTCGGGTCCGGAGACTGTTAAGCTTGGCTGAGCAGTATACGATCAAAAGAGTGATCCTCAATCTACTCGACCAAGAAGCGCGTCCGTTCTCCATTGATGAAATCTACGAGTATTTCGAGACAAAAGGCTATCCAAGCCCTCGCTCATCCATCCGTGGGCGTCTCAATTCGCTGGCGGAAGAGGGGCGGATTGCGCGTCTCGCTCGTGGTGTCTACGCCGCAAACGAATCCACCTTAGAGTTTACCCAATCACACTACAGTCTCATCATGTCAGCGAAAGCTGGCGAGTGGGAGTCTTCCCCTCAAGAGATCGCCCGATCGCGTTTCCTCGAGTACACTGACGAGGCTATTGCAGAAAGGTTTAGATCGCTCGACGCCAGGGCCCTTCGAGAGTTGAGAGAGATCCCGTGCTTGTTCGCGTACGAGGCGCCAGTAGGCGCTTCGGCTCGGGTTGGTTGGCTTCGGGACATTCATGTTTTCCCTAACAGATTGCAGATTTGGTTCGCTCTGGACCAAGATATTCCAGCTATTCAACCTGATCAGCTTGTGAAACATCAAAACAACCTAGGAATCAGCGCCTCAGAGCAACATCGTACGCATTGGGCCATCAAAAAGGTCGATCTGATCTCCGAGCTTTCGCTGGCAGGCATCTTGGAATTTTCTGAGCCTGATACTGAGATGCCGCCCGCTGAACCTCCGGCGGGACCTGGACCACAATTTCGACCAGTTGACGGAAAACTAACGGAAGTAGCAAGCTTGCCGCTTGAAGAAGAAGTGGCGCGACAGGATGGCCTGCATCGACTTCTTCGCCGCGATGCTGCACAGCTTGTTGCCTCCTTCCAGCGAGCGGCTAATCGCTATCCGGAGTTGGCGAGAGTCGTTGAGGAGTATTCCAGTCTCGTAGAAGAAGAGCTTGCGACTGCCAATGTGACGGCAATCTGGTCCGTCGGAAGTGCCCTTGCGAGTTTTGCCCAATCATATCGGGAGCAGAACGTGGGCGGTACAATAGCTGAGCCGCTTGAGCCGCAACTTGATGCGCTTCTGCAGCATGTCGTTAGACAGCATGGCGCCTTCATCATGGGGTTCAAGGAAGGACGTGAGCTTGTTCAGCGCTCAGACGAATTCGCGCTAGATAACGTTCGGCTCAGGGAAATCAGGGAGCCTGGCGCGCCGCTACTCGACGAATTAGCCGATAACAGCGACCTGATCGAAGATCGAACGCGTGCGCACAACCGAGCCGTTCGAGACAACTTGTTAGAGGTCGATTGGACTGTCTCGCGCACTGCATATTCGGCCTATCTTCTAATTAGAAATAGCTTTCGAGCGATCATCAAATCTAGCGTCGGTGATAATCCTAACGTCGGTACAATGCTTGGACTGGTGATCGGTGTTTCAACATTGGCCGGGGATCCAAACGCGGAGTTCCTGAGAGCCGCGATTCCGGTGTTGCAACATCAAGGAGTCCAGCTTTTGGCGTTCTTCAACCATTCGCCTGAAATGCGTGGCTATGTGGAATGGGCGCTGAATCTCTTGGAAAAGGATCGGCACCGCTAGCTGTATCTCGATGTCGAAGCATGCCTACATCGAGGCAAAAAGGCGTCTCGCAGTAAATGTCCGCCCGCCACCTCACCGTTTGGTACAACACCCGGTGCCCCGTCTGCGACGCCGGCATCGACTGGCAGCGCAACAAGCTGCTGGCGCTGGTGCGTGCGGGCAAGATCGAATTCAAGGACATCAACGAGCAGCCTGATGCGCTGGCGCAGTTCGGCGCCTCGCTCGACGACATCAGGCGGCGCCTGCATGCGACCGATGAGGCCGGCCGGCTCATTGTCGGCGCGGATGTCGCGATTGCGCTGTGGCGGCTGACGCCGGGGGAGGGGTGGCTTGCGGTGCTGCTGGGTAACCGTGTGATGCTGCGGTTCACGCGGTTCGCCTATGACAGGTTTGCCGATCTGCTGTTTGCGTGGAACAAGCGGAGCGGGCGCTGGTGAGCGCCCGCCTGTGTCGCCCTACTTCTTCTTCGCGCCGACCCGTTCGAGGTCCTTGATCGCCAGCGGCGGGCGGCCGGATTTTTCGGCGATCTCGCGGTCCTGCTCCATGATGAAGCCGCGCGCCGGCTCGTCGCCGTCGAGGCCGCCGAGCAGTTCCGACGGCACGCGCCGGTTCGAGCGCTGGGAGCCGTCCTCATAGAAGACGTTGAAAAAGGCGAATTCGCCCTTGGGATTGGTTCCGGGTTTTTTGGCCATGGCGGGCTTGTCGTCGATCAGGGCGCCATAGTCAAATGACTTTGGCGGGTTTTTGGTGGTCAGCCGCGGCCCTTGCGGCGGCAGAACGGGCTGCCCGATCGATCGACGAGATCCGCTGGCGAGAGGTTCGGGCAGGATGGAGAAGGCCAGCGCTTCGCAAAATCCGATGTGGTCCGTTGATGGGACCCTCGCCTCAATAAACGGCGGGCCGCAAAGCCCGCCGTTTATTTTTGGTCTTCAGCGTCGCCCGGGGCTGGCGGGGCGACAACCTAGAATAGAAGGCTAATACCTTCGCTCCGCGATGGCAAGGCAAATCACCGGCGCGTCGATGTCGCAGCGTGCGGATCAGATATGCGTCGATCACGATCGCTGATTTTCGATTTGCATCGAAGCAAATTGTTTGGATCGCCAAATCACTTTGTTCATATTCGCGTCTCTTGCAATGCAGCGAGCGTTGCGCGCCTTGTACGAAGACGCGTTGGGCTGCACGTCTTCCCGTCTGCGTGCGGACAGTGTGATCTCGTGCGTGCTCGGGTTCCATCTTCGCGGTGCACATTTCAATGTGCGCGCCGGAATGACGAATCGGAGTTACGGCGCCACCAGCTCCACGCGCCGGTTCAGCGCGCGGCCGGCATCCGTTGCATTCGAGCCGACCGGAGCCAGCAATCCCACGCCGGCGGTGCGCAGCCGCGGCTGCGCGATGCGAAAATTCTTCACCAGCTCGACGGCAACGGCTTCGGCGCGGCGCTTCGACAGATCGAGATTGTATTCATACGCGCCCTGGCTGTCGGTGTGGCCGACGATGAAGACGTTGAGCTGCGGCTGGCTCGCAAGCAGCTTTGCGATCTGCTCCAACGTCGGGCGGCTCTCCGGCTTCAGCACCGCCTTGTCGGTGTCGAAATAGATGCCGTAGAGCGCGATGTGACCGGTCTCGCCAAGACCCTTCGCCATCGCGGCGGAGTCGACCATCTTGTTCGCGATCGCGCCAAGCTCCGCGACGGTAACCTGCGCGGTGATGTCCTGGTTGTTCTGGCTGACGATGACGCTGGCAAAAGTCTCGCGCCCGCCCTCGCTCTTGCGGCCAGAGAAATAGCGGTAGTTGAAGCCGTCGACCCACATCTGCGGCACCGGCAGCGTGTCGATGCTTTCGGTGAAGGGAATGGCGCCGCAGGCATCGGTGTCGCAGGACAGCAGCGTCTCGAAGCCGGCTTTGGCAAGCTGTGTTTCGAAATTGCGCGACACCTCCAGGATCGAAGGGCCGGGATTGGTGCGATAGGCGATGCGGACGATGCGGCCTTCGAGCCGGCGTGCATCGGTGGGCTGGCCGTCCTTGAAGGCAGCCGCCTGCATCCGCGTCGCGTCAAAATCCTTCACCACATAGCCGGTGACGATGCTGCCGCTGAAGCGGCCGATGCCGGGATAGTCGCGGCTGCCGGCGACATCGCGCGTTTGCGCGGCGGCTGGGGTGATGGCGTGGAGGGAAAGCACGGCGAGGGCAGCGAGCATCCGGCAATGACTGGGCATGGTCATCTCGATCGGTTGGAACGGGGCGAGCGCTGCTCTTTAGTCGCATCCGCGGCGGGATCGGTTCTGCCGAGGCGAGGTTTTGCCGCTTTGACGCGAATCCGGTTCCCGGGCATGATCGCGCCGCTTCGCGCACCTTCCAAAGGATTTTCCCACATGTCGAGACTTGCCCTGGCCACCGCCTTCGTCGTCTGTCTGGCCGGCGGCTCGGCGCATGCAGCGCGCTGCGGCGGCGACTTCAATAGCTTCGTTGCCACCATGGCCTCGGAAGCGCAGGCGGCCGGCGTTTCGGCGAGCACGACCAATGCGGCGCTCAGCGGCGTGACCCCCGATGGCGCGGTGCTCGCCTTCGACCGGCGCCAGCGCTACACCTTCAACAAGAGTTTCGAGCAGTACGTCTCGACCCGCGTCGGACCGGGCCGCATCAATGGCGGCAAGGCGCTGCTCCAGCGTCATGCCGGGCTGCTCTCGCGGATCGAGCAGCAGTTCGGCGTGCCGCGCTATATCCTGGTTGCGATCTGGGGGCTGGAGAGCGATTTCGGCAAGGGCGACATCGGCAAGATGCCGGTGATCCGGACGCTGGCGACGCTCGCGCATGATTGCCGCCGCACCGATCTGTTCCAGGGCGAGCTGCTCGCAGCCCTCAAGATCGTCCAGCGCGGCGACCTGCCGCTGCGCGACCTCATCGGCGCCTTTGCCGGCGAGATCGGCCAGACCCAGTTCCTGCCGTCGTCCTACATCAAATACGGCGTCGATTTCGACGGTGACGGCCATGTCGACCTTCGCCACAGCGTGCCCGACGTGCTCGCCTCGACCGCGAACCTGCTGCACAGCAACGGTTTCAAGATGGGCCAGCCCTATGGCGAAGGCACCGCCAATTTCGAGGCGATGCGGGAGTGGAACAGGGCAGTGGTCTATCGCAAGACGATCGGCTATTTTGCCGATAGGCTGGCGGGGCAGTGACCTCGTACTCAGTCTCGTAGGGTGGGCAAAGGCGCAAAGCGCCGTGCCCACCAATTCCATCCGTTGTCGGAAGTCGTGGGCACGCTACGCTTTGCCCACCCTACGAGATCGGAGGGCGAGGCAACGCTATCGCGTCACAGTCATTTCCCCTTCGCCATCTTCTCCAGCTTCCTCTGCAACGGCGCCCAATAGGTCCCCGGGCGGAAGCGCTGCAGCAGGTCCATGAAGCGGGCGTCGTTGCCGATCAGGATGCGCGGCTCGTTCTTCTCGATACCCCTGATGATGCGCAGTGCGGCGTCCTTCGGCGTGGTCCGGGCCGCAGTCTCGAACCGCTCGATCATTTGCGAGCGGCGCGCATTGTCGTTGACGCCGACCCCGGTGCGCGAGTTGCGCGCGATCGCGGTGGCGATGCCGCCGGGGTGCACCACCGACAGTTTGACCGGACTGCCCGCCACCGCGAGCTCATGCCGCACGCTCTCGGAAAAGCCGCGCACCGCGAACTTGGCCGCCGCATAGGCCGATTGTCCCGGCGGCGCGATGATGCCGAAGATCGACGAGACGTTGACGATGTGGGCTTCCGGCCTCGTCTTCAGATGCGGCAGGAAGGCGCGCGTGCCATGCACCACGCCCCAGAAATTGATGTCGAACAGCCATTCCATCTCGGCCTGGTCGATCTCCTCGAACGTGCCCAGCAGCGCCACGCCGGCATTGTTGACGACGATGCCGAGCGACGGATGCGCCGCGATCGCATCAGCCGCGAATTGCGCGATGTCGCCGGCGTCGCTGACATCGACGCGATGCACACTGACTTTTCGCGCGGGTCCGATCTCCCTGGCCAGCGCTTGCAGCCCGGCCTCGTCGCGATCGGCGAGCGCGAGATCGCAGCCGCGCCCGGCGAGCTCGATGGCCAGCGCGCGGCCGATGCCGCTCGCTGCTCCCGTGATGGCGGCGGCGCCGCGAATCGCTGTCATGGATTCCCCCCTCAAGCCCCGTTCAGGGAACTATGATTTACATTTTTTCAGAATGGAACCGAACCGTATGGGAATTCGCTCCTTAACTTACGGGACTTGAACAGAAGCCAGCAACATTGGGAGCCGTCGATGGGACAATCAACGCCATTCGCCGCAATAGCGCTCATCGTTGAAGACGACGCCATGCAGCGGGAGATGCTCAGCCTGCTGCTGGAAGAGAGTGGCTATCAGGTTATCCAGTGTGAGAGTGCCGAGGCGGCCGAGCGTGTGCTGGATAAAAATGCCGGCGCGCTATGCCTGATGCTGACCGACGTGCAGCTCGCGGGCCGCATGACCGGCGTCGAACTGGCCCATGTCGCAAAGGACCGGAATCCGAAGCTGGATGTCGTCGTCACCTCCGGCCGCCCCTTGATGCAAGCCCTGCCCGATGGCGCCAAATTCTGGGCCAAGCCGTGGGCGCCGCTCGACGTGCTGCGCGAAGCCGAGCTCGCGCAGCTGAATTAACGCAGCACCACCTCCCGCTCGGTCCAGCGCAGATAGTGCCGCGGTGCCGCGCCCAGTTCGCGCTTGAACATCGCGGCGAACGCGCTCGGGCTGTCGTAGCCGACGTCGAGCGCGACGCAAGTCACGGCCTCGCCGGCACCTAATCGCGCCAGCGCTTCCAGCAGGCGGACGCGCTGGCGCCAAGCCGAGAAGCTCTGGCCGGTCTCGCGGCGGAACAGCCGTGTCAGTGTCCGCCGGCTAAGGCTGCATTTGTCGGCCCAATCATCGAGCGTGAGGTCCGAGGAGGGATCGCCGAGCACCGCCTTGCAGATGGCGGCAAGACGCGGGTCCGGCGGCATCTGCACATGTAGCGTCACCTCCGGCATACGCGCGATCTCGGTGAGCAGGAATTCGATCAGCTTGCCGTCGCGTCCATCCTGGTCGTAGGTCTGCGGCATGCGCACGGCTTCGTCCATCAGCGCCTCGACCAGCGAGGAGGCGCGGATCAGGCGGCACGTATCGGCGGCATTCTGCTCACGATCCGGCGTGACGTAGATCGTCTGCGCCTCGACCTCGCCCCAGGCGCGCGACTGATGCACGACGCCGGCGGGAATCCACAGGCCATGGCCGGGCGGGATCACGAAATGGCCGCGCTCGGTCATCATCGCCGTCACGCCCGCGATCTGCAGGATGAATTGATCGCGCCGATGCGCGTGCCGCGTGCTGGTGCTTTCGTTCGGATAGATTGCGGTCATCGCGCCGACCGGCCGCTCGACCTTTTGAAGCTGTCCGGCATAGCGTGCGACATTTGCAGGGCCCACCTGCTTGTGGTCGACGCGCAATTCACCAGTGTCATTTCGCCGCGCTGCGATTTTCACGTGTCGTGAGCTCCCGGCTTAAGTCCTTTTCGCAAGGCTCTTATGCATCTTCCGGGCCAGATATGGCCCGATCGCGATGGTTATTGTCCCCAATCAGGTAGCGCGGGACAGAGCGTTTGGCAACAATACGCGCGCCCACGACATTCGCTGAACCCGAATGCGTCGCTTGGCAAAGTCCTTCTCACGTCGATATGCGACCACGGAGAGCTCGATGAACAGACGCGAATTCACCCAGGCCATGCTGGCCGCGGGCGCCGCCATCCCCTTCGGCATCACGCGCGCAGCCGGCCAGACCCGCGGTGGAACGCTCAACACCATCATCCAGCCCGAGCCGCCGCTGCTTGTGACCGCATTCAACCAGCAGCAGCCGACGCTGACGCTCGGCGGCAAGATCTATGAGAGCCTTCTCAAATACGGCGATGATCTCAAACCGATGCCCGGCATGGCGCAGTCCTGGGAGATTTCACCCGACGGCCTCACCTATACGTTCAAGCTGTTTCCCAACATCACCTTCCACGACGGCAAGCCGATGACATCAGAGGACGTCGTGTTCAGCTGCATGAAGGTGTTGACTGAGACGCATCCGCGCGCGCGGCAGAATTTTGCACGCGTCGCCTCCGCCGAAGCGCCCGATCCGCTCACCGTCGTGTTCAAGCTCAAGCAGCCCTTTGCGCCGTTCCTCGGCTGCTTCGACTGCACCTCGGCGCCGATCCTGCCCAAGCACATCTATGAAGGTACCGACTTTCGCAAGAACCCGCTGAACGACAAGGCGATCGGCACCGGCCCGTTCAAGCTGAAGGAGTGGGTGCGCGGCTCGCATGTGCATCTCGTCAGGCACGAGGGCTATTACCTCAAGGACCAGCCCTATCTCGACGAGATCATCTACCGCATCATCCCGGATTCGGCCTCGCGCGCGCTGGCGCTGGAGAACGGAACGGTGCAGCTCGCGCAATGGACCGACGTCGAGTTCTTCGACGTGCAGCGCTTCAAGGCGCAGAAGAATCTCGAAGTCACCACCAAGGGCTATGAATATTTCGCGCCGCATCAATGGCTCGAAATGAACAACCGCATCGCGCCGATGAACGACAAGCGCTTCCGCCAGGCCGTGATGCACCTGATCGACCGCGACGCGCTCGCCAAGCGCATCTATTTCGGCAACGCCAAGGTCGCAACCGGCCCGATCTCGTCCAAGACGAAATTCTATGATGGCAAGGTCAAGCGCTACGACTATTCGATCGATAAGGCCAAGGCGCTGCTCGACGAGATGGGCCTGAAGCCCGACGCCAACGGCAAGCGTGCCGAGATCAAATATGTCGTGCCGCCTTACGGCGAATCCTATCAGCGCGCCGGCGAGTTCTTCCGTCAGAGCTTTGCCCGTGTTGGCATCGATCTCGTCCTTGTCGGCACCGACATGGCTGGCTGGGCCGAGAAGGTCGGCAACTGGGACTACGAGATGACCCAGAATCTGCTCTACCAGCTCGGCGATCCCGCGCTCGGCGTTTCCCGCACCTATGTCTCCTCGAACATCAAGAAGGGCATCCTGTTCTCGAACACGGAAGGTTATTCCAACCCCGAGGTGGACAAGCTGTTCGACGAGGCCGCGGTCACGCTCGACGAGGCCAAGCGCCAGGAGCTCTATTCCAAGGTGCAAGCGATCCTGGTCGAGGACGTGCCGGTCGCCTGGACGCTGGAGCTCGAATATCCCATCATCTACGACAAGGCGTTCAAGAACGTCGTGTCGACCGGCATCGGCTCGCACGAAACCTTCGGGTCGGTCTACAAATCGTGATCCGTCTCGGCAGCGCGGCGATGATCGGGCTGATGACGCTGAGCCGGATCGCCCAGCTCATCGCCGTCATCCTCGTCATCGCCACTTTCAACTTCGTGCTGGTGCGGGCCGCCCCCGGCGATCCCGCCCAGGTCATGGCCGGGCAATCCGGCGCGTCCGATCCCAAACTGCTGGAGGATCTGCGGAAAGAATATGGGCTGGACAAGCCCTACGCGGTGCAGCTCGCGAGCTATCTTGGCCGCGTGATCAGGCTCGACCTCGGCTATTCCTATCGCCAGCGCCGCGCGGTGGTCGATCTCATCCTCGAGCGCCTTCCGGCAACGCTTCTTTTGACGGTGACGGCCTTCTGCCTCGCGTTGCTGATCGGCACGACCCTTGGCGCGCTCGCGGGCTTAGCTGCCGGCAGTGTGCTGGACACGGTTTTCACCGTGCTGTCGCTGGTGCTCTATGCGACGCCGGTGTTCTGGCTCGGGCTGATGCTCGTGCTGGTCTTCTCGGTGACGCTCGGCTGGTTGCCGCCGTTCGGCTACGAAACCATCAACGTCAAGTTCTCGCCGCTCGCGCATGCACTCGACATCGCAAAACACATGATCATGCCGGTGACGTCGCTGGCAGCAATTTATCTTGCGATCTATGCCCGGCTGATGCGCTCTTCCATCATCGAGGTGGCCCAGCAGGATTTCATCAAGACCGCGCGTGCCAAGGGCCTGTCCGGCCCGAGCATCGTGGTCGGCCACATGCTGCGCAACGCGCTGGTGCCGGTCGTCACCGTGGCCGGCATGCAGGCCGGCGCGCTGGTCGGCGGCGCCGTGGTGATTGAGACCGTGTTCGCCTGGCCGGGCCTTGGACGGCTCACCTTCGATGCGCTGCTTCAGCGCGATTATCCGGTGCTGCTCGGCATCTTTCTCATTCTGTCGATCGTGGTCATCGTGCTCAATCTCCTGACCGACCTGATCTACAAGCTGATCGATCCCCGCATGACCACGGGAGCGGCGTGATGGATGCGGTTCGCGCCTTCCTGCGTCATCCCTCGGGCATGGTTGGCCTCGTCGTGCTGCTGATCGTTGTCGTCGTGGCGATCATCGCGCCCATCGTGTTCCCGGTCTCGCCCTGGGAAATGGTCAGCGCACCCTTCACGCCGCCCGGCGAGGATGGTCTTCTGCTCGGCGGCGACACGCTTGGCCGCGACGTCGCGGCCGGTGTCGCCTATGGCGCCCGTGTGTCGCTCGTGATCGGCATCGCCTCGGCCATGGCCGCCATGGTGATCGGTGTCACGATTGGCGCGATATCAGGCTATTTCGGCGGCAAGGTCGATCTGGTGCTGATGCGGATGACCGAACTGTTCCAGACCATCCCGGCCTTCGTGCTCGCGATCCTCCTGGTTGCGACCTTCAACCCGTCGCTGCTCACGATCATCCTGACCATCGGGGCAGTGAGCTGGCCGCCGCTGGCGCGCCTCACCCGCGCCGAGTTCCTGCGCCTGCGCAATCGCGAATTCGTCGAGGCCGCGCTGTGCCAGGGCGAGGGCACCTTGCGCATCGTGCTCGGCCACATCCTGCCCAACGCGATCTCGCCGATCCTGGTGGTGACATCGCTGACGGTCGCGACCGCCATCCTGCTGGAAAGCGCGCTGTCCTTCATGGGTCTCGGCGATCCCAATCTGATGTCGTGGGGGTTCATGATCGGGGCGGGGCGCACCGTCATCCGCAATGCCTGGTGGATGAGTGTGTTTCCGGGGCTTGCCATTCTCATCACGGTGCTTGCGATCAATCTGTTCGGCGAGGGCCTCTCCGACGTCCTCAACCCGCGTGTGTCGAGGCGCCGGTCATGAATGACGCCATGCAGACCAGGACTCCGGTGCTGTCGGTCGAGAATCTCTCGATCGCACTGCCCGAAGGCGGTGATCGTCCGTTCGCCGTCGAGAACGTCTCTTTTGACGTCAAGCCGAACGAAGTCCGTTTGCCTCGTCGGCGAGTCCGGCTCGGGCAAGTCGATGATCGCGCATGCGGTGCTGTCGCTGTTGCCGAAAAGCATTGCGGTTGCCTCCGGCGCCGTAATGGTGGCGGGGCAGAACCCGACCAAGCTCGACCGGCGCGCGCTGCGGCGCCTGCGCGGCGGCAGCGCTGCGATGATTTTTCAGGAGCCCCTGTCGTCACTGAACCCGCTCAAGCGTGTCGGCAAGCAGATTGAGGAGATGATCCTCTCCCACCAGCAGCCGACGCCGTCGGCAGCCGAGGTGCATGCGCGCGTGCAGCAGCTCCTGACCCAGGTCGGCTTGCCCAATCCACAATTGCTCGAAAGGAGCTACCCGTTCGAGCTCTCCGGCGGCCAGCGCCAGCGTGTCATGATCGCGATGGCGATGGCCAACCGGCCGGCGCTGTTGATTGCGGACGAACCGACCACCGCGCTCGACGTCACCACCCAACGCCAGATCCTGCGCCTGATCGACGATCTCCGCCGCGACCGCGGCATGGGCGTGCTACTGATCACCCATGATTTCGGCGTCGTCGCCGACGTTGCCGACCGCGTCGTGGTGCTGCGCCACGGCAAGGTGGTGGAGCAGGGCACGGTTGAGGAAGTCCTGCGCCGTCCCAAGGAGGCCTACACCCGCGAGCTGATCGACGCGGTGCCGAAAGCGCGGCTCGACGACATCCGTCACAAGACCATCCGGCCAGAGTCGCTGCTGGAGGTCGTCGGACTCCAGAAGACATTCCGGGTCAAGCGTGGCTGGTTACAGCCGCCGCGCGAGGTCGTCGCCGCCGACGGAATCTCGCTGACGTTACATGAGGGCGAGACGCTTGCCGTCGTCGGCGAGTCCGGCTCCGGAAAATCGACGCTCGGACGCATGATCATGCGGCTGACCGAGCCCGACGGCGGTGCCATCCGCTTCAACGGCCAGGATCTGCGCCTGTTGCGCGGTGAGGCGCTGCGCCAGGCGCGCAAGCAGCTTCAGATCGTGTTCCAGGATCCCTTTGCCAGCCTCGATCCCCGCCAGAAGGTCGGCGACGCCATCGCGCGCGGCCCGATGGCCTATGGTACGTCGCGCAGCGAGGCGATGGAGCAGGCGAAAAAGCTGCTGGTGCGGGTCGGCCTCAACGCCGTCGCCGCCGATCGTTACCCCCACGAATTCTCCGGCGGCCAGCGCCAGCGTATCTGCATCGCGCGGGCACTGGCGCTGAAGCCCCGCGTGTTGATCGCCGACGAGGCGGTTTCCGCGCTCGACGTCTCCGTGCAGGCCCAGGTGCTGGCGCTGCTTGCCGAGCTCCGTCAGGAGATGAAGCTCGCGATGGTCTTCATTACCCACGATCTGCGCATCGCCGCCGAGATCGCCGACCGCGTCATCGTGCTCCAGAAGGGCCGCATCGTGGAAGAGGGCGCGACCGCCGACGTCTTCACGGCGCCGCAAGCCGCCTACACCCGCGATCTGCTCGATGCGATCCCGGGCCGCGACTTCTTCGACCAGCCGGGCTTTGCCAACGCGGCCGGCAAAATTCCGACAGCAAGGATGAGTTCATGACCGACAGCGTTCCCCTTCCAGCCGGCGCGCGCGAGCGCATCGAGGCCGCCGTCGATGCGGCCTTCGATCGGCAGGTCGAAACCACGATCGCGTTCACGGCCATTCCGAGCACGCGCGCTGCGGAAGCCCCTTGCCAGGACATGTTCGCAAAGCTGCGGTCCGGTCGAGACCGATTTTTCGCGCGCGCGCTCCGTCGTCGGCACTTTTCGGCCCAGGAAGGAAGAGGGCCGCTCGCTGATCCTTCAGGGGCATTGCGACGTGGTGCCGGTGGGCCCGCTCGACATGTGGGAGCGGCCGCCGTTCCAGCCGGTGGTCGAGGACGGCTGGCTCTATGGCCGCGGCGCCGGCGACATGAAGTCCGGCACCATCTCGGCGCTGTATGCGCTCGATGCGATCAAGGAAGCGGGCTACAAGCCCAAGGGCCGCATCCACCTGCAATCGGTGATCGAGGAGGAGAGTACCGGCCTCGGCGCGCTCTCGACGCTCCAGCGCGGCTATCGCGCCGATGCCTGCATCCTGCCCGAGCCGACCGACGAGAAGCTGATGCGCGCCCAGGTCGGGGTGATCTGGTTCCGCCTGAAAGTGCGCGGGATACCCGTCCATGTCGCGCGCGCCGGCACCGGTTCGAATGCGATCAAGGCTGCCATTCATCTGATCCAGAAGCTCGAAGGTCTCGAAGCCGAGTGGAACGAGCGCGCCAAGACGCATCCCTCGTTCAAGTCGGTCGATCATCCGCTCAACTTCAATCCCGGTATCATCAAAGGCGGTGACTGGGCCTCCAGCGTTCCTGCCTGGTGCGATGTCGATTGCCGCATCGGCGTCCTGCCCGGCTGGAAGATCGCCGACGCCCAGGCCGAGATCGTGGATTTCGTCGCCAAGGCGGCGCGCTCGCATCCGTTCCTCGCCAACAACCCACCGGAGATCGTCTGGTCAGGCTTCCTGTCGCCGGGCTACGAGGCGACCGACATTCAGGAGAGCGAAGCCGTTCTGGCTCCGGTCTACGAGCACGTGTTCGGCCGCAAGCTGACCAGCTTCTCGTCCACCGCGCTGACCGACGCACGCTTTTATGGCCTCGACTTCGGCGTTCCCGCCTTCTGCTTCGGCGCCAAGATGGAGGGCGCGCACGGCTTCAACGAACGGGTCGATCTCGCCTCGGTGAAGCGGGTCACCAAGGCGCTCGCACTGTTCACCGCGAGCTGGTGCGGCATCGAGGCCAAGTAGCTCAAAGAGGGAAACTCACAACAAGGGAGGTTCGCGAATGGACAGCCAGGGTGCAGGCGGCAAGCCGCCGGTCAAGTCGCAGGAGGATCTGCGCGCGCATTTCGGGCAGCTCAGCCCGCTCGCCGAGAAGAAGGTTCTCGATCATCTCGACAAGTTCTGCCGAGACTTCATCGCCCTGTCCCCGTTCCTGGTCCTCGCCACCAGCGACGGCAACGGTCACGCCGATGCCAGTCCCCGGGGCGACGCGCCGGGCTTCGTTGCCGTGCTCGACGACAAGACGCTGCTGGTCCCCGACCGGCGCGGCAACAACCGTGTCGACACCTTTGGCAATATCATCGCCTCGCCCGGCATCGGGCTGATTTTCCTGGTGCCCGGGATCAACGAGACCCTGCGTGTCAACGGCCGCGCCGAAATATCGCAAGATGCCGAGCTCTTGACGCCGCTCGCGGTGCAGAACGCCGTCCCCATCATCGGGCTCAAGATCCATGTCGAGGAAACCTATTTCCACTGCGGCAAGGCGCTGATGCGCTCAAAGCTCTGGAATCCGGCGGCACAGGTCGAACGCAACAGCTTCCCGACGCTGGGCCGGATCATCGCCGAGCAAACCGCCGCCATCGGGGTCGCAGAGGCCGAGAAGACGATGGAAGAAGCGTACCGTACGAGGCTCTACTGAGAATGACCGATCTGATATCCTGGCGGCAACGGGCGGGCACGCTGTTCGATTGCGAGAAGACGTCGGCGACCGCCCGCCGCGGCATGGCCGTGACCAATCATCCGCTGGCTTCCGCTGCCGCGCTCGAGATGATGGGCGCCGGCGGCAATGCGATCGACGCGACCGTCGCGGCGCTGTTCACGCTGACCGTGGTCGAGCCGATGATGGTCGGCATTTTTGGTGGTGGCGTCGCGGTGATCAGGCTTGCGGACGGCCGCATCACGACGATCGATGGTCTTTCCACGGCGCCCGCTGCCTGCCGTCCCGACAGTTACAAGCCAGTGTCCGACCGGTGGCCGGACTACATGGAGACGGAGGGGCGCCGCAACGCCGTCGGTGCCGCCGCGGTCGCGGTTCCCGGCACGCTGAAGGCGTGGTGCGAGGCACAGGAGCGCTTCGGCAAGCTGCCGCTGGACTCGGTGATGGAGCCCGCCATCCGGCATGCGCGCCGCGGCTTTGCGGTGACGCCCTATCTCGCCAATTGCATTGCCGAGATGGCGCCGGACCTGTCACGCAACGCCGCGATCTCGGCGAAATTCCTGCCGAAGGAGAAGCCGCTCAGGGCGGGCTCGCTCCTGGTGCAGGGCGAATATGCGGAGACGCTTGGCGCCATCGCCAAGGAAGGGCCGGGCGCGGTCTATGGCGGCAGCCTCGGCGACGTCATCGCACATGAATTGTTTAAGGCCGGTTCCTTCCTGACTGCTGCCGACCTCGAGGCCTACAAGACGATCGAACGCGAACCGGTCCGCGGCACCTATCGCGGCGTCGAGCTGATCGGCCCCGCGCCGCCCGCGTCCGGCGGCGTCCACATCATCCAGATGCTCAACATCCTGGAAGCCTACGAGATCGGCAAGTCCGGCTTCGGTACGGTCGAGACGATCCATCTGATGCTCGAGGCCCTGAAGATCGCCGCCGCCGATCGCCGCGCGGCGACGGCCGATCCGGCCTTCGTCAAGGTGCCGGTCGAGCAGCTTGTCTCCAAGGACTACGCCGCCCGGCGCCGCGCCGAAATCGATCCTGCGCGCGTCGGCACCTATGTCGCCGGCGTCGGCATCCAGACCACGCCGACGGGCACCAACGAGTCCGCCAACACCACCCATGTCACGATCGCCGATGGCGACGGCAACATCGTCACCTCGACCCAGACCATCAACTCGCTGTTCGGCGCGCGCATCATGATCCCTGGCACCGGTATCATCCCGAACAATTACATGTACCTGTTCGACCCGCATCCTGGTCACGCGCTGTCGCTGGCGCCGGGCAAGCGCATCACCAGCGGCATCTCGGCGATGATCGGCCTCAGCGAGGGCCGGCCGGCCTTCGCGGTCGGCATGCCCGGCGCGCACCGGATTCCCGCAGGCGTGCTCCAGGCCGTCATCAACCTGGTCGACCACGGCATGAGCCTTCAGGAGGCGGTCGAGGCGCCGCGCATCTTCTCTTGGGGCCAGGAGGCCGAGATCGAGACCGGGATGACCGCTGGCGTGCGCGAGAAGCTCACGGCGCTCGGTCATCCCGTGGTGTCACCCGCCCATGTCGGCGGCGGCATGTGTGCGATCGGCTTTGGGCTCGACGGCGAGATGACGGGCGCGGCGTGCTGGCGCGCCGACGGCGTGCCGATGGGCGTCGGCGGCGGCCTCGCCCGCGCCGGCACCTCGTTCTGGCCCGATCCGCGTCGGCCGCGCTGAACGGGTCGTGACTTCTCCCTCATCGAGGAGGATGGTAGGGACAGGACATGACCTGGTCCTTCCTGCTCACCTCGCTGATCGTCGTCGCCTCGCCCGGCACCGGCGTGCTCTATACGCTGGCTGCGGCACTCACGCGCGGCTCGCGCGCCAGCATCGCAGCCGCCTTCGGCTGCACGCTCGGGATCGTGCCGCACATGCTTGCGGCGATGCTGGGCCTGGCCGCCGTGCTCCATACCAGCGCGCTGGCCTTTGCCGCGCTGAAATGGGGCGGCGTGCTCTATCTGCTCTACATGTCCTGGCAGGCGTTGCGCGAGACCGGGGCGCTGGCGGTCGAGGGCGAGATCAAGGAGCGTTCGAGCGGCCGGGTCATCGTGACAGGCTTCCTGATCAATATCCTCAATCCAAAGCTCTCGATCTTCTTCCTCGCCTTCCTGCCCCAGTTCATCGCGGTGGACGAGGCCCATGTGTTGGCGCGGATGCTGGAATTGAGCGGCGCCTTCATGGCGATGACGTTTGCAGTCTTCGTCGTCTACGGGCTCTGCGCCGCTTCGGTGCGCGAGCGCGTCATCTCCCGCCCGGCCGTCATGGCCTGGCTGCGCCGCAGCTTTGCCGCCGGTTTTGCGATGCTCGGTGCCAAGCTGGCGTTTGCTGAAAGGTAGGCGCTCTTCACCTTTCCCCGCTTCCTTCCTTCACCTCTCCCCGCCTGCGAGGGGAGGGAGTGAGAGAGAGCGGAGCGCGACAACGCAGCCAATAAAAAAGCGGGCCTTGCGCCCGCCACCTTCAAACTCTCTCGACATTGACCGGAGCCCGGGCGGAGCGAAACTCCACCCGGGCAAAGAACAAGCCGCGTTACTTCTTCTTCGCGGCCTTCTTGGTCTTCTTCGCCTTCGCCTTCTTCGCCTTCTTCGCTTTCTTAGCCATAGTATCCTCTTAGGGGTTCATGGTTAAACGCGACACGAGGGATGCTCGGCGGAGGGCCAGCCTCGCAACATCCTCGATGACAAGCTCAGCAGATTCGCAGGGCTCTGCCCCGTGCTGTCACATCCGTGTCATCGCGTTATCCACAGCTCAGATGCATTTTCGGGTGATTTTGGTCCGCGAATCCGCATCGAAGCGTCGGTGGCGCGACGTCGGCGACATGCCTAACGATCCGACAACGCGCGCGCCGTTCATGAATCCAAAACCAAGGACTGGGTTTGAAGGGTCGCAGTGAGACTCCGTTAAGTGCAACCCGCGCATTGTTCCCGCAAGAAAACGGGGATGGGTGATGAACGAACGGCTGCCACAGACAGGGGGCGGGACGCTGCGCGTGCTGCGGCGGCCATGCTGAACGTACCGACGCTCTGGACGGTCTTCGCCGTCAACTTCATGGCGCTCGGCCTGATCTGGGCCTACGTGACGCACTCCTATCCGAAATTCGCGGCCGCGCGGTTCTGGATGGCATCGGCCTTCGTCGCTGCGGCGGGGGCGTTGGCCGCCCTGGTCCGCCTGTTCGTCGCTTCTCCCGTACCGCTGCTGATCGGAGCCACCGGTGTCGTCGCGGCGAGCTGTCTCGCCGCCATGGGCATCCAGCGCTTCTACGATCGCCCGGTGTCATGGCGCGTCATGGCCGCGACGGGCGTCTTGAGCCTCGGCGGTGTCGTCTTCTTCATGGTCGGCTTCGATCACATGCAGCTGCGCATGCTCAGCTACACCATCGGCCAGGCCCTGCCGCTGGCGCTGTCGCTGCGTCTGTTGCTGTCGCCGCCCGAAGGCCGCGTCAGTCCGGGCGCACGTCTGTCCGGCATCGTCATCCTCGCCACCATCGCGATCTTTCTCGCTCGCACCGTGGGCAACCTGCTCGGCCACGATTTCTCGGCGGCCGCCGGCGGTCAGACCCATGCCGTCATGGTGCTGGGCCTCCTGTTCCTGTCGATGACGCTCAATTTCGGCTTCCTGCTGATGGCGATGGATCGCCTGCGTGGCGAGGTCGCCGACCTTGCGCTGCTCGACGATCTCACCGGTGTCGCCAACCGACGTCATCTGTTGCAGCGCCTGTCCGAGGAATGCGCCCGTTCGGAACGCAGCGGCGAGCCGTTCTCGCTGCTGGTGATCGATCTCGACGGCTTCAAGACCATCAACGACACCTATGGCCACGCCGCGGGCGACGACTGCCTGCGGCACTTCACCCTGATGGCGCAGACGCGCTTGCGGCCCGGCGACATGCTCGCCCGTACCGGCGGCGACGAGTTCTGCGTCGTGCTGCCGTCCTCCGGCTTGCGCGAGGCGGCCGCGATCGCCCACCGCGTGCTCGAGGTCTGCCGTCAGGACGCCGTCGCCTGCATCGGCAACGACATTCCGATCGCGATCTCGATCGGCGTCGCCGAGTGGGACCGCGGCATCGGCCAATTTCCGGACCGGCTGATCGCGCACGCCGACCACGCGCTCTATGCCGCCAAGAAGAACGGCAAGAACGATTTTGCGGTCTACGATCCGGCGCCGCCGCTGTCGCCCGAGCCGGCCGGATTCGGCGCGGCCGCGCGCAAATTTGCCTGAAGCCTGATACGCTGGGGTCCCCGCTGGACTCCCATGATGATATCTCGCCTGCTCACGGCCATTCTCGCCGCCTTCCTGATCGCTCCCGTCGCCGCAGCCGACCCCGAGTTCGCAAAGCTCGCGCGCAGCCCCGGCACGCCTGACATTCCCGGCCTGAAGATCGTCTGGCTCGCGCCGTGGGGCGACGTTCGCAACGCAACACCCTGGCGCAACATCATCGTGCACCAGACCGAGGGGCCGGCGGGCTCGGCGCGCGGCGGTGCGGCGGAGCAGGCGAAGAATCCGACCCGGCGCGGCGTCACGGTGTGGGTGGAGACCGACGGCACGGTCTATTGGGCTGTTGCCGAAAACCTGGTGCCGACCCATGGCGACGGCGCCAACCGCAACGACAACAAATACATCGACAACAGGGCGACCTACCGCCAGGTGGTGCGTGACAATTCGATCGGCGTCGAGTTCGCCGGCAATTATCCCGATGTTGCCGCGGGCCCCACCGAGGCGCAGGTCGCGGCATGGAAGATCCTCGTGAAGGTGCTGCGCGCGCGCTACGACATCCCGCTGACCCACGTTTATGCGCACAACTGGATCGACTACAAGGACGCCCGCTATTGCGAGGGCTGCTGGCTCGCGACCCTGGCGAGAATTTGGGGAGAGTAGAAGATGCGCTCCCTCGCCGCGCTTGCGGGGAGAGGCGAAGAGACTACACCGGCTGGGCCATCCAGCCGAAAAACCGCCGGATCAATCCCGGCCGCCGCGGTACCTCCGGCGGCCCGTCTGCCGCCAGCATGCGTTTGAAGAAGTAATCCAGAAACGCCATGTCGTTCGGCTCGGTGACGGTGAACGTCTCGTCGCCGAAGAACACGCTGTAGTTAAAGAAGAACGGTCCCATGATCGGAATCGTCGCGGTCGAGGCGTAATCCTTGGAGATCACGAACTCGGCGGGATCGAGCCCGTGCTCGCGCATCGCCTGCTCGACCAGCGGCAGCTTGCGCATGAACTGGGCTGAAAAGCCGCCGACGGTGGATTGCAGGATGATCGACACGATGGTGTCCGTCCTCTTGGTGCTTGCGCCCGATACTTTGGGCCGGTCGACGCGATACCGGTTCAGGATGCCCGGCCGGCGCCGGCGCGAACATGCGGCACCTCACACACACAAAAAAAGCCGGCGTTGCCGCCGGCTTTTTGTCTTTTCTCGATCCGCCAATTCCTGGCGCCGAAGCCTTCGCTTAGAGCGCGGCTTCCAGCGCGGCCTGTTCGGCCTTTGCGATGGTGCCCTTGACCGCGGCCTGCACCTTTTCGAAGGCGCGGACCTCGATCTGGCGGACACGCTCGCGCGACACGCCGAACTCGGCGGCAAGGTCTTCCAGCGTCATCGGCTCATCGGCGAGGCGACGGGCCTCGAAGATGCGGCGTTCGCGCGGGTTGAGCACGCCCATGGCGCCATTCAGGGCGTCACGGCGGTGATCATACTCCTCGTGCTCCGCCATCATGGCTTCCTGGTTGGGCGTATTGTCGACCAGCCAGTCCTGCCATTCGCCGGCTTCGCCGTCGTCGCGGATCGGTGCGTTGAGCGACGCGTCACCGCCGAGGCGGCGGTTCATGTCGATCACGTCCTGGGCGGTGACGCCCAGCCGCTTTGCAATGACCGCGACCTGGTCGGGGCGAAGATCGCCTTCGTCCAGTGCGTTGATCTTGCTCTTCGCCTTGCGCAGGTTGAAGAACAGCTTCTTCTGGTTCGCGGTGGTGCCCATCTTCACGAGCGACCAGGAACGCAGGATGTACTCTTGAATCGACGCCTTGATCCACCACATCGCGTAGGTGGCGAGACGGAACCCCTTTTCGGGTTCGAAACGCTTCACCGCCTGCATCAGGCCGACATTGCCTTCCGAGACGACCTCGGAGATCGGCAGGCCGTAGCCGCGATAGCCCATGGCGATCTTGGCCACGAGGCGGAGATGGCTGGTGACGAGTTGGTGCGCCGCATCGCGATCGTCATGCTCCCGCCAACGCTTGGCGAGCATGTATTCCTGCTGGGGCTCCAGCATCGGGAACTTGCGAATTTCGGCGAGGTAACGAGAAAGGCCGGATTCTCCATTAAGGACCGGCAGAGCAGCGGTACGGGCCATTTTTAGCCCCTCCAAAGGTTCAGGCCCCCGATAGCGGCGGGCCAGGCAGACGACCGCTGTGTTAAAGCCGGCCGTAGCTGCGATGTTCCGCGTTGGTCATTTCCAACGCAGGCGCAATATACCTCATGGGGGGGCAAAAAGGGAAGGATTGCTGACGTCACGTCCCCGTGTGGCAGCTATAACTTTTTGTAATGTAACGCTTTTCCTAAAGCCCCTGCGTCATAGCGCCGCTTTCAGGGAGCTCTCCAGGAGAAGCAAATCCTCCGGCAGAGGTGCCTCCCAGTGGAGTAATTCTCCAGTCCTCGGGTGCTCCAATACCAGCAAATAAGCGTGCAGCGCCTGCCGTCCAAGGGCGGTCAAAGCTGCTTGCGAGTCGGGGCCGAGCTGGTTGGCCTTGGTCTTGAAATGCGGGCCATAGACGGCATCGCCCATCAGGGGGTGGCCGATATGGGCGAGGTGGACGCGGATCTGGTGGGTGCGCCCGGTCTCCAGTTCGCAGCCGAGCAGGGCGGCGATCGGCTTGCCGTCGCGCCCCGAAAAACTCTCCAGGATCTCCCAATGCGTCACCGCCTCGCGGCCGCCCTGGCGCACCGCCATCTTCTCGCGCGCATGGGGGTGACGGTCGATCGGCGCATCGACGGTGCCGCGATGCCGGTTCGGCACGCCCCAGGCGAAGGCCATGTAGCCGCGCCGCATCGCCCCGGTGCGCCCATGGTCCGCGAATTGGGCCGACAGCGAGGCATGGGCAAGGTCGTTCTTGGCGACCACCATCAGCCCTGTGGTGTCCTTGTCCAGCCGATGCACGATGCCGGGCCGGCGCACCCCGCCGATCCCCGACAGCGTCGCGCCGCAATGGGCGATCAGTGCGTTCACCAGCGTCCCGGTCTCGTGCCCGGCCGCGGGGTGCACGACCAGCCCCTTGGGCTTGTTGATGACGATGATGTCGTCGTCCTCGAACACGATATCGAGGGCGATATCCTCGCCCTTGGGCTCGGCGGGCGCGGCCTCCGGCACGTCGATTATGATCGTATCGCCGGATATGACGTGATAAGCGGGGTCGCGGACCGCGGAGGCCCTCAGGCTCACCGCGCCCGCCAGGATCAGGGCTTTCAGCCTCGATCGCGACAGGTCCGGCAAACGCGCCGCCAGCACGCGGTCGAGCCGGGCCGAGCCCTCGTCGCCGGCAACGACAACCTCCAACCTTTGCGCAGAGCCAATAGTTTCCATGACGACGTCTGATACCGCTGTTCCCGAACCGAGCCCCGAGCAGGCCGCGCTGTTCGCGCGGGTGCGACGGATGATGCTGATCGCGGGGTTGACCACGGCGCTGGCAATCTGCGCCGTTCTGATCGCGGTGGGCTACCGCCTTTTCAAGTCGGAGGGAAGGGCGCCCGAGCCGGTCGGCGACGTCATTGCCACCCTGCCGAAAGGCGCCAAAATCGTCTCGACCGGGGTCGCCGGCGACCGCCTCGTGGTCACGCTCGACGTCGGCGGGGTCATCGAGATCCGCACCTTCGATGCCCACACCCTGAAGCCGGCCGGAAAGCTGAAATTTGCCAATGAGCCGTAAAAGGCCCATTCGGGTGCTTGCGGCGGACAAATTTCGAGGTTATTGGCTAGCCCTCACGCTCCCTTCGTCTAGCGGTTAGGACGCGGCCCTCTCAAGGCTGAAACAGGGGTTCGATTCCCCTAGGGAGCGCCAGCCTCACTCCTATCGATCTGATTTTCCTCTCGTTTTTGGCGTTTTGCCCAAATCCACGGAAGTGATTTGGGCAATCCTGTCGCCCTGTGTCCTTCAAGCTTGATGACTGCGTCTTGGGCGAGGCCCGCCTGATCAGCCTCTTCCGTATAGCGCCCAGCTTCAGCAAGTGTCGTGTGTCCGAGGACAGACATGATCATCTCCGCCGTTGCGCCGGCTTCGGCGAGCAAACGTCCGGCGGCTTTCGGAAGGCCATGCGGCTTGCAATCGAGAGGCGGTCCGGCCTCCGAGATAGCGTCCCGCATCCATCCACTAAAACCATCGACCGTGAAGGACTTGCCGTCGCGTGACGGATCAGGATCCGCAGCTTCTTCAGAGTATCGAGTGCCGCACCGGGGTGATCAGCATAGGGCTGAAGAATGCCAGTGATGATGCGCTCGCGCGAGAGCCCGGCGACTGTGCGATGACCGTGTTCGGTGCGGAGCGTTTCAAGACGGCAATGTAGCCAGTCTTGCTCGTATCGCGGAAGCCAACGTATCTATCCAATTCTGCCCAATTCTGCCAATTTCCTGATGATTTTTTCGGATAGTTGTTCGGGCTGCTGGCCGATTGTGTGCAGGTGTATCTCGGGATTGTGGGGAGCTTCGTAGGGCGCATCGATGCCCGTGAAGTTCTTGATCGTGCCGGCCTTCGCTTTCGCGTAGAGACCCTTCGGATCGCGCCGTACGCATTCGTCGATAGGAGTATCCACGAATACTTCAATAAACTCCTCATCCGAAAACAAGCGTCGAGCCATTTCGCGTTCAGCGCGATACGGAGAGATGAACGAGCACAGCACGATGAGCCCCGCGTCCAACAAGAGCTTAGCGACCTCGCTGGCGCGGCGAATGTTCTCGACCCGATCGGCCTCCGTGAAACCGAGGTCTCGATTAAGTCCGTGGCGCATAGTGTCGCCATCGAGTAGCATTGTGTGATGACCGGCAGCGTGCAGCTGCCGCTCGACAATGTTGGCAATCGTCGACTTGCCTGCGCCTGACAAGCCGGTAAGCCAAACAATTGCGGGTCTTTGGCGCTTTTGTGCGGCCCGCTCGGATTTTCCGAGCAGGGTCGTTTGCCGATGGATAGTTGTGCCCCGCCGCAGGCCGAAGGCAATCATCCCCGCACCAAGAGTATGATTGGTAAACCGGTCGATGACGATGAATGCCCCCGTTTTGTGGTTATGCACGTACGGGTCGAATGCAACTGGCGTGTCGGTGGCAAAGTTACAGAAGGCGATATCGTTGAGATCGAGAGTCTGAGCCGCCAGATGCGCGCTCGTATTGACATCGACTTTGTGCCTGATTCCGGTCACCGTGATCGGCGTTACTCTGGTTCCAATGCGTGCCAAGTAGGAACGCCCGGGCATCAGCGCTTGGTCGCTCATCCAGATGATGTGTGCGGCAAATTGATCGGACACCTCGGGGCGAGACATGGGACTGGCCAGGAGATCGCCGCGTGCAATATCCAACTCGTCCGCGAGTGTGATCGTGATTGCGTCTCCTGCCTGTGCGAACTGCTGTGGGCCGGCAGAGGTTATAAGTTCCTTCACGCTTGAGGTCCGGCTCGAACCGGCGACGAAGATGGGATCGCCGGAATTGACCGTCCCGGAAACCACTGTTCCGGCATAACCCCGGAAATCAGCATTCGGACGATTGACCCATTGCACAGGAAAGCGGAATGAAGCTTCCGCTGTTTCATTCTCGACATTGATCGTCTCGAGATAGTCCAGCAAGGCTGGTCCGCTATACCAAGGTGTCTTGTCCGATAGCTTTACGACGTTGTCGCCGTTTCTGGCCGAAATCGGAAATGACACAATCGACGAGAACCCGAACTGCGATGCGAAGGCGCAATAGTCGGTAACGATACGGTCGAAAATATCTGCTTGATATGCGACTAGATCGATCTTGTTCACGGCTACGACCACATGGCGCAACCCAAGAAGTGAACAAATTAGCGAATGCCGCCTGGTCTGCAACAAAACGCCCTTACGCGCATCGATCAGGATAATGGCCAGGTCGGCCTTCGATGCCGCCGTCGCCATATTCCTCGTGTACTGCTCGTGACCCGGCGTATCGGTTACGATGAAAGAGCGCCTCGGCGTGGTAAAAAAACGATAGGCGACATCGATTGTGATGCCCTGCTCACGCTCGGCCTCAAGGCCGTCCACCAGAAGGGCAAAGTCGATGTCATCGCCGGTGGTGCCGTAACGTATCGAGTCTTTGGCAAGCGTCGACAGCTGATCCTCGAAAATCAGCTTTGAATCGTGCAGGAGACGGCCGATCAGCGTGGATTTTCCGTCATCTACCGATCCACATGTGAGAAATCGAAGTAGATCCTTGTTCGTCTCTTCGGCAGGAAGGCGGGCGCACTCCATCAAAAATAGCCTTCCCGCTTCTTTTTCTCCATCGACGCCGACTCGTCGCTATCAATGAGGCGCCCCTGGCGCTCCGAAACGCGTGTCGATTGCATTTCCGATACGATATCCTCGAGGGAAACGGCATGGGACTCGATCGCTCCCGTTAAAGGATAGCAGCCTAGTGTACGAAATCGAACAAGTCGCACTTCCGGCTCTTCGTTGGGACGGAAGGGCAGGCGATTGTCATCTACCATGATCCAGGTCCCATCGCGACGCACGACGGGGCGATGTTTGGCGAAGTAGAGCGGCACCACGGCAATATTTTCCAGCATCACATAATGCCAGATATCTAATTCGGTCCAGTTTGATAGAGGGAATACGCGAACCGTCTCGCCAGGTCGAATGCGGCCGTTGAAAAGATTCCACAATTCGGGACGTTGGTTTCGCGGGTCCCAGACGTGGCCCTGAGAGCGAAAAGAGAAAATACGTTCCTTTGCTCGGCTCTTTTCTTCATCTCTTCGCGCACCACCAAGCGCTGCATCGAAGCCGTGAAGGTCGAGCGCCTGCTTGAGTGCTTCCGTCTTCATGATCTGTGTGTGGACGGAAGAGCCCGACGCAATTGGGCCAATGCCACGGGAGAGGCCGTCGTGATTGACATGGACCAGCATCTCAATCCCGAGACGGCGTGCGGTTTCGTCCCGAAACGCAATCATCTCGCGAAACTTCCAGGTTGTGTCTACGTGTAGAAGGGGAAATGGTAGCTCGGCGGGGTGGAAGGCCTTGATCGCCAAATGCAGCATGACGCTGGAGTCTTTTCCAATCGAATAGAGCATGACGGGCTTTTTGAATTCAGCCACGACCTCGCGCATTATCTCAATGGACTCGGCTTCCAAGGCCTTGAGATGCTTTGGAAGCCTGCGCCGCGTTTCCGTAGTAGGTGATGCTGAGACATCCATGAGGTAACGAACTCCAGTTCAGCATTATCAAAACGACGAGATGAGAGCGTGACATCATGCTCGTGCGGGAGCCTAATGCTTAGGGATGTCCTCCGGCGTAAAGTAGATCGGTTCATAGTCGAAGTTTCGTGAACTCCACCGACCTCTTAGTTCACAGCCGCAATTGATACAGATCAGTTGTTCGTCCTCCGTCAAGGGAATCTCCTTGGGGGCAACGACGTACCCATGCCGCAGGAGCACCTATGCTTCATATTGAAGTATGGAATTTTATTCTCTGCTCGATCAGGGTAACGATCGTATCTCGGCCGCATGGTAAAGATGAAACGACTCCGTCGCCAGGCTCGCGAACGCGCCCAGCTTCGCGGACTGCGCCGCTGCCTGCGCCGCGGGAATTGATCGACGATCGCAATCACGGTCAGCATCACGGCCGCGATCCCGTGCGGGTCGTCGAAAGCTGACGGGATCGACCGCGCCGACGCGCTGCATCACAGCCGTCGGCCGCCGTCACCACTGATATCTTGCGACGGCCTTGCCGGCGTAGCTGCTGGAATTGCCGGAGAACTCGCCGTCGAAGGTGCCGGCGAGCGAGAAACCGTTGCGCCAGACAAGTTCGGCGGCCAGGGTCGTCAGCGCCTTGTCCGGCAATTGGGCCGCGCCGCTCACCACGAAGGAGGCGCCCGGCAGCGACTGGAAGGTGGCGCCGACGGAGCGGTCGGTGGAATAATCGTGCGCCCAGGCGAAACGGCTGCGCAGGGTCAGCGTCGTCCCCGGCAGCGTACCCATGAGGGCCCAGGATTTGTCGGTGCGGAAGCCGAGCTCCGAGCGCGATGCCGTGACGTCTTTGGCACCATAGCGCAGCGCAAAGGCGTCGCTGCCGATGACGGCCGCCTCAGTGTAGGCCGGCAGGTTGAAGGTGGTGAACTGACCGGCCGCATAGGGCGTGATGGCGACGCCCATCCAGGGACTGACGACGCGATAGCCGCCTTCGAGCCGGCCCGACCAGGCGTTGGCCTTGAACCGGGCCTGCAACTGGTCGAGGCCGGCCACGGTGCGGTTGGTGGTGATATCCTGCCAGCCATAGGCGAGCGCGGCCGCGACATAGGCCGCCCCCGTCGTATGCCTCGCATAGGCGCCGGCCTGGAACAAGTCGGAGTGGCCGCTGCCGAGACCGCCAGCAACAGTGAAACTGGTGCCGCCGCCGGCGAGCGCGAAGCCGACGATCGTGTCGGGTGCGATCAGATAGTCAGCGCCGACCGTGCCGGCCGCGATGCGACTGGTGGTCGAATTGCTGCCGACTGCGGCGTTGCCGTCGGTGGTCTGCGAGCCGCCGAAGCCCGCGGCCCAGACGTTCCAGCGTGCCGCGAAGTCCTGTTGCATAGGCGCCTTGGTGACCATTGCATAGGCCTCGCGCTCGGCCGCGGTGTGTCGCCGTCCGGCCGAGGCAGGGGCGCCGGCCTCGCCTTCGGAGGCGTAGCCGCTGACGCCAGCCGGCGTGACGGTGCCGCGATTGAAGGGATCGAGCATCACGCCGACGAACTGGCCCATTGCATCGAAGGTGACATGCTGAGTGCCGGTGGCGCTTTCGCCGGAGAGCTGGTTGAGCATGCCGCGGTAGCCGTCGAGCGATGTCGGGCCGTTGAGCAGCAGGTTGAAGATTGGCCCGCCGAGGCCCGAGCCTTGCCCCGCCCCGTTGAGCGCGTTGGCGAGCGATGTCTGGTTGCCGGTGAGGCCGGAGGTCACGAAGTTGATGGAGCTCCTGATCGCGACGTCGTTGGCGTTGGGATAGACCAGTTCGACGTGCAGGACCGGGCTCGCCTGCAGCGCCTGCAGCGACAAGCCGCTGTTTGTGACGCCGCCCGCGGCCGACACGATGGTCTGCTGGTACACGCCAGCCTGCGCGTTCAACAGGCGCAGCTGCACGGTGCCCGCCAGGTTGGCGGTTCCCGACACGTTGACCCGGTCGGCGCTGCCGCCGGCCATGTTCAAATCGATCGTCAGGCGCCCGGTCGCGGTCTGCACCAGGTTGCCGGTCAAGGCCGTGGTCAGGACCGTCCCGGCGCCGCCGGGCGACAGGGTGCCGGCATTGGTCAGCGCGTTGCCGGCGCCGAGACTGACGGTGGCGCCGGAATTGAACAGGCCGCCCGCCGTGTTGTTGAAGACGTTGGTGCCGGTGCCAAGATCGACATTGCCAGTCACGGTGCCGAAATTGCTGACGGCGTCATTGCCCGTGCTGGCCGCGATCGCCAGCCCCGACAAGGCCGTCACGGTGCCGCGGTTGACCAGCGTGTTGTCGGTGCCGCCGATGAGGGAGACACCCGTTCCGGAACCGGTGCCGCCGGACACCGTGCCTGAATTGATGGTGACCGCGATCGGCCCGCCCACGCTTTGGGCGGACATCCCGCTCGCGTTGGAGCCCGTAGCGGTGACGTCGCCGGTCGAGGTCACCGTCACCGCGCCGTTGCTCTGGGCAAAAATGCCGTTCGAGCCGGCGCCCTTCGTGGTGATGTTGCCGGTCGAGGTCAGCATGACAAAGCTGCCGCCGCCGGCATAAATCCCGTTCGAGAACCAGTCCGTCGTGGTGATGTTGCCGGTCGAGGTCACCAGCACCCTGCCGCCGTGGCTCTGGGCAAAAATCCCGGCGCCCGTGGTGACGATGCTGCCGGTCGAGGTCACATACACATCGTTGGGGGAGCTGGCCTCAATCCCGCCCGCGTTGACGCCCGTCGTGGTGATGTTGCCGGTCGAGGTCACCGTCGCCGTGCCGTTGCCGTGCGCATAAATCCCCTGCGCGCTGTCGCCCGTGGTGATGATGTCGCCGGTCGAGGTCACCACCGCCGTGGGGCCGCCCCGGGCAAAAATCCCGGCGCCCGTGGTGGTGATGTTGCCGATCGAGGTCACCGTCGCCACGCCGGAGCCGACGCTGCTGGCCAGGGCAAGAATCCCCACCGCATCGTCGCCCCTGGTGGTGATGTTGCCGGTCGAGGCTACCGTGACATCTTGCGTGGAGCGAGCAAAAATCCCTTGCGCGCCTTTGCCCGCGGTGCCGACGTCGCCGGTCGAGGTCAGCGTTACAACGTCGCCACCGGCCTGAATCCCAGACGCGTTGTCGCCCCGGGTGGTGATGCTGCCGGTCGAGGTCAGCGTTATCCCAAAGCTGCTGTAGACCTCAATCCCGCTCGCGTAGGCGCCCCCGGTGGTGATGCTGCCGGTTGAGGTCACCACCGCGCTGTGGTAGCCGATAGCTAAAATGCCCCTTGCGCGGGCGCCCGTCGTGGTGATGCTGCCGGTCGAGGTCACCGTTACCGTGCCTGTGTGGCCTACGACGCTGTAAGCATCAATGCCGTGCGCATCGTCGCCCGTCGTGGTGATGCCGAAGGCACCGGTGTCGCTGCCGATGGTGACGTCGCCGGTGGTGGAGCGGAAGCTGATGCCGCGAGTTCCACTGGCGGGCGCAATGGCCGTGGTGAGATTGTTGACGTTCAGCGTGGTGACCGCCGGGACCGGAAAATCGGTCCCGGCGGCGATGCCGGCGGATTGATCGCCGCTGCAGGTCGCGACCGCGCCATTGATCACGCAGAGGGTCGGCGCCGCCGCAGCCGGGTCGCCGACCGCGAAGCTGAGCGCGCCGGCGGCAGCGCTGCCGAGCAGCGCCGCGCGCCAGCTCGCGCCGGGCCAGCGCACGAGCCGCAGCGTCGGCGTGTCGACACCGCGATCGAATCTCGCTGGCGCGGGATTCTCAGATCGCTTTTCGAGGTGTCCGACCAATTCAACTGGGCTCATGAAGCGATCCCAACCTCGACTGGGATTAAGTCTGCCCCGACGCTTCATGCTTCAGCCCACTGCGATATCTGCATTGCGACCGAAGAAACATCGAGCCGCCTCCAGACACGCTGTAGCAACCAATTGTTTGCTCAATATTTGAGGCGTGCGCCAATGCCCGCTTCGAGCGCCGTTTGTCCGCGAGTGTGTTCAGCCGGAGCGACCTTGCCGATGCTCCGGAGAATGAAGGCCGGGACCACCCGCTCGCCATGGAATCTCGTCACATGCGCGATCAGGTTATGCATGAGGTTGGCGCGCGCCTGCTCCGAAACGAGATGACGCGCCGACGTGAAATAGAGATATTCGACCGCGCCGATCGCGCCCTCCGGGCCGATCGCGGCAAGCGCATCCGCCGACGCCTGCGGCAATTCCTGATCGGCCGGCGCGAACGTCCAGGCAATCATCCATGCGATTTCAGGAGGGCAGGGGATGTCCGGATCGATCGTGGGGACGGCGCCTTCAAGCGCCGCATGGTTGCCGGCAGCAAGGAGGGCAAGGCATTTCAGGACCCGGATATGTATGTGGTACAGAGGGTTCAGTTCGACCATCGCGATGCCGCGGTCGAAATATTGGACAGCTTCGTCGAATTGGCCGCGCGCATAGCGCAATTGTCCCATGACCGGCAAGGCCCCGGCAAAGTCCGTTGTTTGGGCGAAGGCGCGTTCGAGGATATCCTCCGCCAGTTCGAGATGACCTCGATTGATGAAGTACAGCAGCTTGGCGGCTGCCAGCATCAGCAGCGGGTTCGCCTCGATGGCTGGCAGGCAGTCCAGCACCGTGGCGTCGATCTCGCTTTCCATGCGGTAGCGTTCGTCAAGGCTCATCTCGCCGAACGGATTGGTCGTTGTGAGGCGCGTGAACAGATGCAGGCACCATTGCAGGGCGATATCCGCATTGTCAGGATCCTGCTTGCGGTCCCTCCCCAGTTGCTCGCCATCTTCCACCCACCTCGGATTGGTCGACAGCAACACGCTCGAAGCCTTTTGACGGCGCGTTTCGGCTGGTTCCCCGGCGCGGATACCGAGCCCTGTCGAGGCGTGGCCGAGCGCCTTGCGCAGCACCTCGATGACGCCATTCGAAACCCGGCTGGCCTCATTCGTGATCGATGCGGCGTCGGCCATGTCGAGTTGGAGCCGCAATGCTTTTGCGATCCGCCTCGACGGCATTTCCCTCAAGGTGGCCGCGCAATCGAGGTGCCCGTTGCGGGCAAAAAAGCTCACTTGCAGGAAATAACGCGGCCTGTCGGTGGGGGTCCAGTCCTCGGCAACGATGACGTCGTGGCCATCGCCAACACCCTCAGCGATCATCTCGCGTAGCTGATCGATGAGCGAAGACGCCTGCCGGCTGAAGGGAGATCCGGGCAGCCCGAAAGCCGGTGCGATGACCAGGAGAGCGTCTATCGGCGCTGCCGAAGATGGAGCGGCGATCCAGACGTAACCCTCGCCATATTGTGTGGCGATAAAATTCGGCGATTTGGCGCTGTCGCCGAGCTTGGCCCGCAACCTGTTGACCAGAAAATCGATGTTGCGGTCGGATACGTTGGATTCCGACGCGATCTCGTCGAGCAGACGGTCGCGGGGCATCAGGCGACGAGGGTTGCGCGTCAGAGCCAGCAGCAGCGCGCGCTCGTTTCTGGTGAATTGAATCTTCCGCCCGTTGCGGTGCGCGAAAAGGCATGTTTCGTCAAGGATCATGTCCCCGAAACGAAGATCCTGTGCCTTCTCCACTTCCCGGCCCCAAAAAATCAATCAACCAGATGTTGGCCGAAGGTTAGTATTCTCGTCAATGGCTCTGTCGCAAGCACAAAGAAGCACTGCCATGAGCAGGCGACGACCACCACGGTTTTCCAAACGCGCCCCGATTATCACAATTGCGCAGACCGAAGGATGGTGCTCGCTATCAACAGCGACGCCGTCCTAATTTTTCACGATTAAGACCGGATACTTAGGTGAATTTTGGTAGCGGGAGAGCGACTCAATCAAAACCCCCTCCCTGAAATGGCTTTTATTTTGAAGGCTCAACGGCTACTTGATAGCAACAACTGCTCAGGGATTTCGCCGGAGTGTGCCTAATTGTCACGCGAGATCCAGCTCGACGTGCCGGCGGCCGGTCTCCTGCGTGGCCAATCAACCCCGGGAAGTTCGTGTCATCACGCCCCCCGGCCACGGCGTCGTCGAGCCGATGCCAGCCCGCCGACCTGCGACCGCAATGCCGCGCGGGCAACTCGCCACATTCGTCATCGAACCCCCAGCCCCAAGATTCGCCTGGAGGTATCGGTATTGAAGGGAGCCGCGCGCGTTGATGCCAAGCGGGGAGTGAACGGCACCGCGCGTCGATGCCGATCACCGACGCGATCGTCCGACACCCAGAAATGGTCAGATGAATCGCGCTTCCGGACCTGCCACACAGCAGGACGAGACCGGTCGCGAGACTTGCTCCGCAGCAAGAGATGCCGCATAGCGAGACTTGCCGAAACAAGACTTGCCTGAGCGAGACGCCGCCCGATGTTGCTGCAACGAACGGCGCGTTCCCGAGAATCAAGGAGCTGAATCATTGAGCGACCCTGCGCCCAGCCCCACATCATCAGCCGCCACGCTGCCGCAACTGACGGCGGCGCACATCACCTGTTCGCGGGGCATGGCGGGCTGGCTGCAAGCCAATCAGGTCAGCCTCGTCTTCACCTCCTATCAGACCGGTCGGCTCTATCTCGTGGGCGTCGACGATGGTGGAGGGCTTGCCATCCACGAGGTCGGCACCGGCCGCGCGATGGGGGTGTGGGCCGATCCCCAGCGCCTGGTGCTGGCGACCACATTCCAGGTCTGGCGTTTCGAGAACATCCTCAGCTCCGACCAGACTGCCGGCGGCGCCGACCGCTATTATGTGCCGCGCGTCGCGCACACCACGGGCGAGCTCGACATTCACGATGTCAGCGTGCTCGGCGATGGCCGTATCGTATTCGTGAACACGCTCTATTCGTGCCTGTCGCTGTTGTCGCCGGTGCACGCTTTTCGCGTGTTCTGGAAGCCGCCTTTCATCTCGAAACTGGCGGCCGAGGATCGCTGCCATCTCAACGGCCTTGCGGTCAGGGACGGCGAGGCGGCCTTCGTGACCGCGACCAGCCGCAGCGACGTGGTCAATGGCTGGCGGGCGCGGCGGGCCGAAGGCGGCATCGTGATCGACGTGGCGAGCGGCGCAGCCGTCACTGAAAAGCTTTCGATGCCTCATTCGCCGCGCTGGTACGGTGACCAGCTCTGGGTGTTGAACTCCGGCACCGGACAGCTCGGCACGGTCGATCTCGCGAACGGCAGCTTTGCGCCGCGCGCGTTCTGTCCGGGCTTCCTGCGCGGGCTGGCGTTCCACAACGGCCACGCCGTGGTCGGCCTGTCGCTGTCCCGTGACGGGTCGTTCTCGGGGCTGGCGCTCGACGACGAGATGAAGCGGCGTGACGCCGACGGCTGGTGCGGCCTCCAGGTCGTGAATCTCGCCTCCGGCGACATCGTGCAATGGATCCGCATCGAAGGTGCGGTGACGGAACTTTACGATGTCGCGGTGCTGCCGGGCGTGCGTCGTCCGATGGCGGCTTCGTTCACCGATGCCGAGATCAACAACCCCTTGACCTTCGAGCAGTGAATGGGTCGGGCATCGGCCCGCGATCTCTGTGCATTTTTGGGTGTCGCGTGCGCATCGGTGTTTGTCGGGGGCGCGTGTGGACTCAGCGCCACAGATGATTTGAGTGGCAGGCCGCTTCAGCCTCCGCTGCGTGGCAGAAGCAGATCGAGAATCGCAATAACCGTCAGCGTTACCAGCGCCTTCAAGTTTCGCCCTCCGCAGGCGGCCGTTCCGACACCAAAAACGCGACACTCTTTTGCGTCTTTTGACGATCTTATGAGTCCCGCTACAATGTGCTCATCGATGGCAAGTCAATTTCGGGCCTCAGGCCCGAGCAAGTTCGCCGCCTCGGAGTCGCAGCCGTTCCCGAAGGTCACCATGTGCTCAGCGAATTATCTGTGGTCGACAATCTTCAGGTTGCCGGCCATCATTTGCCGGGCCGCAAACGTAGGATGGGATCGAGGCGGCTCTGGATCCCGAGCTTCGCCAAAAGCTTGACGCGCGGGCCGGATCGCTTTCCGGCGGTCAGCAGCAGATGGTTGTGCTGGCTCAGGCTATTGTCGATCGCCCGCGCTATATCCTTGCGAATTCCGGTGGTTCTGGATGAGACCTTGAGCGCTTACGCTGAGGCCGCCCGCATAAATGGCCGCAGAAGCATAGCGTGCTGACCGCTCCTCCTCCCGTCAGAAAGATTTGTTGGACGAAAGTGCGCCGATTTCGTCCAACAACAACGTCTAACATTCCGTCACACGATTCTAAAATCTCTTGAGAGAGCGAAAAATCTTGATCGACAACAAATTGTTGAAGTTACGCAAGAAAATCGCTAGATTCCTGATCACTGGAATTCTAGCCAGAGGCTCCTGGGGAGCGCCATTTCTCGCAGCCAGCCTTTCCCTCGATCTCGATTTGATTGTTCCACTCCTTGGGTGAGCCTGTGGCACTGGCGATCAACATCCGGGCCGACGACGATTCAGCAGGCGAGATCGAGCGGCTCTGGGATCAGGTTGCCGTGTTCGAGATCGGGCCCTCGATGCGCGCCCTCGGCTACCGGCCTCACTTTACATTTGCCATCTACGACTCGCCCGCGGCTGACGAGAAGGCTGCGTGGGATGCGATGCTGGCAGCCATTGCCGGCGAGACGCAACTGCGGATCGAGTTCAAGCGAATTCGCTGGTTCGAAGGTTCTCCGCTTGTCCTCTGGGCGGAGCCGGAGGGACACGAAGCCCTGGCTCGCATCCACGGTGCCATCAGCGCGGTAATCGATCCAACGCATTGTCGTCCTCATTACCGGCCCGGCGCTTGGACGCCCCATTGCACGCTCGGCACCGCCATTGCCGATGAACGGCGCGATGATGCGATTGCTTTTGCAAAGGCGTTTGATCGCAGGATTGAAGTGCTGTTCGACGTGGCGGACTGCGTCGTCTTTCCGCCGGTGCGGATCATCGCCGAGCGAAAATTACCATCGTAGCCGGTCGTCGCTTCGGCGTCGTTGCTTGCAATGCATCAAACTCATGCCGTTCCGCCACTCGCTCACGCGGTGGTGCCGTCGATCGAGCGGCGGATCACCCGTTGCACTTCCGCATTCGACAGGAACAGATCGTGGTTGATGAGGCCCCAGCCCTCCTGGGAAGCATCGACCACGCGCACGCCTAGCTGCGCGATGACGGCCTTCTCGGCGGCGCCGACCCTGGTCATTCCGCCTGCGATTTGTCCCGACAGCGCCAAGGCGCGATCGTTCGTCGCGGCGATCACGGTGATCTTGCCGGCAAGCGGACCGATCCGGCGGATCGCCGACGAGAACACGTCCATGTCGATATCGGGCGCGGCAAAAACCACCGCGCCGATCTTGCCCGTCACCGTGTCGCCGTATCGCGCATAGAGCTGGCGCAGGCTTTCGAGCGTCAGCATGGTCCCCATGCTGTGCGCAACGATGTACACGCGGCCCGTGCCCGGCGCCGATACCAGCGCGGAGAGCACGCGTTCGAAATCGTCGCGCGACCACATCGCGCTGTCGCGGTCATAGGCGTAGTCGAACAGTCCGGCCTTGGAAGGCCAGGCGAACACCATGGTCCGGCCGCGGAACTTGATCGCATCGGAGAGATAGGCGCCATCCAGCACCGCCGTCTCGAAGGTTTGCTTGAAGCCGTGCACGTAGATCAGCACATCGCCTCCGCCGGCCTGCGCGGCGAGATCGCCAGCGTCGGCTGGCGCGGGTTCGATCCGGTCAAGACGCCAACCGCCAAGTCCAACCGAGGTGAGGGACAGGCGGCTCTCGTCGGGCGCCACCAGCTTGGCCCGCGCGACCGTCATGCTCGTCGCGCGCTCCGGACCGAACCAGGGTTTGGCGCGAGCGCCGTTCTCGGGCTTGCGCGTGGTGGCGACAAGCAATGTGGAGTCAACGGAGAGGGAGGAGGCATCGTAGCGCGCGCCGGTCGCACCCAGGCCGGCGCATCCGCCGAGCGCGAGGGCACTCCCTGCCGACACAAATCCGCCGAGGAGCGCGCGGCGCGAAACAGAATGGCTGGAGTCGCGTTGCAGGAGACGTTGAATGATCACACGGAACCTTTGGGAACTTCGCCCACCGTAACGCCGCCCCGCTAGCTCCCTGAATGACAATGGGGGCGAGAAGACGGCGGAGCCGCTTCGCGGTTGGTGGTCATGGCGTCCGAACGGGCGCCAGATCAGTCGGTGATTTCGATCGAATGGAGCTTGCACCAATCGCGCAATGCCCGCTCGGTCGCCTGGTTGCGGTAGTCATGCCAGTCGTCGATCGCTCTTCGTCGCGACAGCAGGGTCTTGAAATTCTCGTAGGCGCCGCGTTTGCTGAAGATGAAGCGAACCTGGTCCAGATCGCTCGGCAGGTGCTCGCGGACGAAAGCCAGCACAAGCGGCTTGCCCAGGTCGAGACCGTGTGAGTTCGGGACCGGCAAGTACTTGGTCTCATTTTCGATATCGTCCGGCAGTTCGTCGTCTTTGAGCTCCTGCAGGTCGTCATCCTCGAACTGGTAGTAGATCTTTCCTGTCTGCCTGCAGACGAAGGCGCGGCATCCCTCCATGCCACCGCTGACGTCGGCGAACTCAAAAGCCTGGAGAATGTCTCCGAAACGGGCTGGCATGGTTGGCCTCCATCATGGCCCAAGAATACAGCGAAGCGACCATATGGAAAGGGGAGCAGGGCCTGAGGGCAATACCGCCCGTCGGGCAAAACACCCTGATCGTCTGTCAATCTCTTTGCCCAAAAATATTCCACTTTACCGAAATTCGGATTCGTCGTATGTGTTGGCCATCCCAGCCCACCTTAGGGGCGGTCGTACGTCGTTTCGAACGCGGGCAGGGATTGCGGTGGACGCGGGCGGCGTCAAAGGCGGATCTGTCGCGTGCAGGGCGAGATGAACCTCGTGAGCGCGATACGGACTGCGAAGACGGACGGCGCCCTTGTCCGGCAGAGCCTCTTGGCGAAGCCGGATGAGCTGCGTACGGCAAAACCGTGTGGTCCTGGCCGTCGTTGCTACGGTCAAGCCTTGGCGAAGGCGTCAGCGCGTCAACCGGCGCGCTGCCGTGACTTTCGCAGAGGTGAGGGAGGCCAGAACGAACTCGGCTCCCGGGAGAGCGCGGCATAGGCCGTCAAACCATCGCGCAGGGAAGGCCTGGTCTCGGCTGCCCTGTGTCTCCCCTGTGCATTGCGTGTGCAGCCTATTCAGCATGGGGGTTTTGTGGGTGCCGGCCGGCGCCCGGTCTTCCCTGCGCCCTTTCTTCGGAGAGGGTGAAGCGAAAAGCATAGCTCGGGCAAATCATGCCGCGAGGACGTGGGCGCGTGTCTGCGACAATCTGAACTGCCCTCCCGGACAAGCATGCTGCATCGGCATCAGCGGCGGTAGTCGTACCCCCAAAAATCTGCATCATGCGCGCCGGGACGGGGCGCGATGCCGCCGGTCTCATCCTCCGAAGCTGCTGCCGGGCCTTTGGAGATTTTGGCAATAGCTTTTCGGAGTGACGATATGAGCGGTTTGGTGATCTCTGGCGGCCGGGTGGTGGATCCCGCGAGCGGCATGGATGCCGTCGGCGATGTGGCAGTGGTGGACGGCAGGATTGCTGCGGTCGGCACGGGCCTCGGCGGCGCCGAGCGGGTGATCGACGCCACCGGCCTCGTGGTCGCCCCCGGCTTCATCGATCTGCACGCGCATGGCCAGTCGATCCCGGCTGACCGCATGCAGGCGTTCGACGGCATCACGACGACGCTCGATCTCGAAGCAGGCGTGCTGCCGGTTGGATCCTGGTATGAGCGCCAGGCCAGGGAGGGCCGCGTGCTGAATTACGGCGCCGCCACCAACTGGGCGTTTGCGCGCATCGGCGCGATGACGGGCTCCAATGCGGAGAGTTCGCTGGAGGCGTTCGGCAATGCGATGCGCGACCGTCGCTGGATCGACAACGTGGCGAGCGATGCCGAGGTTGCCGGCATTCTCGATCGCCTGTCGCGCGGTCTCAATGAAGGCGGCATCGGCATCGGCATTTTGAACGCGTACGCGCCGGGCGCCGGCGTGCAGGAATTGACGGCGGTCTGCCAGCTCGCGGCGAAGCAGGACGTGCCGACCTTCACCCACGTCGCCTACATGTCGCGCATCGACCCCGAAAGCGCGGCCGAAGCCTATATCCGCCTGATCGGCTATGCCGGCGCCACCGGCGCGCACATGCACATCTGCCATTTCAACTCGTCGAGCAAGACCGACATCGAGCGCTGCCGCGTGTTGATCGAGAAGGCGCAGGCGCAGGGCCTGCCGATCACGGTCGAGGCTTACCCTTACGGCACCGGCTCCACCGTGCTGGCCGCCGCGTTCTTCAGCGATCCGGAGTTCGTCGAGCGCAACGGCACCGGCTACGATTCGGTGCAGCGCGTGACCGACGGCTATCGCTTCCACGACCGCGAGGAGCTCTTGAAGGCGCAGGCCGAGGAGCCGTCCTCGCTGGTGCTCTGGCACATCCTCGACACCGAGAACAATGCGCATCATCGCGACCTGCTCGACATGTCGGTGCTCTATCCGGGCGGCGCGATCGCGTCCGACGCGATGCCGTGGACGACGTCGGACGGCAAGACCTACACCGGCGACGCCTGGCCGCTGCCGGATGACGCCACCTCGCATCCGCGCTCGGCCGGCTGTTTCACAAAATTCATCCGCGAATGGGTGCGCGAGCGCAAGACCGTGTCGCTGCTCGAAGGCGTGCGCAAATGCGCGCTCATCCCCGCGGAGATCCTGTCGCAGAGCACGCCGGCGATGCGCGCCAAGGGCAGGCTCACAAAGGACGCCGACGCCGACATCGTCGTGTTCGACTACGAGAAGCTGAGTGATCGCGCCACCTTCACGGCGATGAACCGTCCGTCGGAGGGCGTGCGGCATCTCGTCGTCAGCGGCCAGCCGCTGATCTCCGACGGCATTCTCGATGTCGCGGCGCGGCCCGGAAAACCCGTGCGCCGTCCCGTCGTCGAGAGCTGACCCATGCCGGTCCCCATTCTCCTGGTCACGGGCTTTCTGGGGGCCGGCAAGACCACGGTCGTCAACCATCTGCTGGCGCACGCGGAGGGGCGGCGCATCGCCGCCGTGGTCAACGACTTCGGCGCGATCAACATCGATGCGGAGCTGATCGCGGGCGCCAGCGACGGCGTGGTCAGCCTTGCCAACGGTTGCATCTGCTGCTCGCTCGAGGGCGACCTGCTCCGCACGCTCTCGACGTTGCTGCGGCGAGATCCGAGGCCGGACTACATCGTGATCGAGACCAGCGGCGTCGCCGACCCCGCCGACATCGTGCGCAATCTGATGGACCCGGTGATCCTGCGCGAGGCGCCGCTTGAAACCGTGCTCTGCGTGATGGACGCGGGAGCGCCGCCGTCCGCCTTCGATGATGCGCTGGTGCGCGCGCAGCTGCGCGTTGCCGATATCGTGGCGATCAGCAAGCTGGACCTGGCGGACGAGGGCGCAGGCTCCCGGATCCGCGAGGCCATCCGCGCGCTGCGCGTTCCTGCCGTGGTGGTCGATGCGCAGCACGGCGAGATTCCCGCCGCGCTGTTGTTCCCCGCGACCATCGATCGCGCGCCTGCGCCGCGCGAGGTGAGGCCGCGGCGGCCTGCAGAAGAGCGCTTCGAGACGCTGAGCTGGACCTCGGACCACCCCATCTCGCTGCCGCGCCTGCAGCAGGCGATCGGCCGGCTGGCGCCAAGGCTTGCGCGTGCAAAAGGCCTGTTCGAGACCGTCGAGCAGCCGGGACGCCAGATGGTGTTTCAGTTCGCCGCCGGCCGCGCCACGCTGGCGCCGGGCGATGCACCGGCGGAAAATGTTCCGCGCGCGCGAATCGTCTTCATTGCCGAACTCGGGATGCTCTCGAAGGCCGAGCTCGACGGGATCATGGAGACGTGCGTTGCAAGCTAGATCGGCGGGTCTGGCAACCTCAGGCGAACTGCGCGATGCCGTGTCCGACGGACCAGTTTGCCGCAGGGGCATCGAGCACGTTGACGAACACGTCCTCGGGGCGAATACCGGGGTTTTCGCCGAGCAGCTCGGCGATCCGGCAGTACAGCGCCTTCTTCTGCTCCGGCGTGCGCGAGGCGAACACGGTGATCTGGATCAGCACGGCGTCCTCGCTTCGGTTGACGCCATAGGCGTTGCCGCAGCGGAAGTTCGCAGGTTCATGCTCGCTGATGGTCATGAACTCGTCGCCCTCGGGAACGTTCAGCGCCTCGCGCATGGCGCGATAGAGACCGTCGAGGATCGCCCGCCGGTAGGCGTCCGGCTTGCCGGCGCGCATGGAGATGTGGAGGAGCGGCATGAGCTGGTCCCTTTGCATGCGGGCGCGAGCGGCCGAGGCGCGTTCATGCGCCGGTCGTTCGGCCCATTGACGAAACGGGCTATCAATCCCAATTAGTTTTTGACACGATGTTTAGAAAACACATTCTTGACATCGTGTCAAATATCTTCGAGCCGAGGATCGACATGTGAGACCGCGCGAGTTCGATCACGACGACGTCCTCCGCATCGCGTTCGACCAGTTCTGGCGCAAGGGCGTGCGCGGCACCTCGCTGTCGGACATCGCGCGCGACGCCGGTGTCCAGCGCGGCAGTCTCTACAATGCCTTCGGCAGCAAGGAAGCGCTGTTCCTCCAGGCCTATGAGCGCTATGCGGGCGACTATCTTCTCGCCCTGCAGAAGGCGCTCAGCGCGGGCTCGTTGCGCAAGCGCCTCACCGCGTTCTTCGACCTGACCATCACGAACTTCCGCTCGGGCTCGCCGCCGCGCGGATGTCCGACCACGCGCGGCCTGATGGAGCTCGGCGCGGCCGAAGGCGAGGGGCTCGATGACGAGGCGCGCACGGCCTTTGCGAATCTTGTTTCGCGCATCACGGCCCTGGTCCAGGACAATCTGTCGGCCGGCGCGAAACGCGGCGAGTTCAACGGCAATCCCGCCGCCGCGGCGCTGCATATCATCACGGTGACGCGCGGCCTCGCCGTGCTCGAACGGGCCTTCGGCGATGAAGCCCAACTGCGCAAGATCGCCGCGCACACCATCGATCTCGTGCTCGACAAGAAGGCTGGTTAGGGCGGGATAAAAACGACGACCCCGGCGGTGGTGATCGCCGGGGCCGTCTGGAGGTTTCATGGAGGGCATCGAGCACTGCGCCGCCATGACGATGTCGATACCGCAATACGACTTGATATGCGAGTAGAACCCGTCAAAGCATCAGCAGACGGCCAGCGCGTTGACCGCACGCGTCGTCGCAATCTCGTTCCCGCTGCCGACCAACTGGGACACGATGGACTCGAGCTCGCCAGGCTGCTCGCCGCGCGCGACCGCAAGCAGCCGCATCAACTCGGTCTCGTCCTTCGAGAGCCGCCGGCACGACGGCGGCATCAGGCACAGCTCGCATGGCCGGCCGCCGCGCAGGATCCTGACCAGCGCAGCAGCGCGCGCAACCAGCAGCGGGCTGTCGGCAACGCCCGGCGCTTCATCGGCGAACCGATAGGCGGCCTCCCAGCAATCCGACGCGCCGGTTGCATAGGCGGCTCCGATGAAGCGGACCAGCGACAGCGCGACGCGGCTAAAATCATCGTAGCCCTCGATGCTTCGAGACGGCGACAGCGCAGCCTTGAGCGGGCACAGTCTGGCTTCGCCGGCCTCGGAGACCGGCGCGGAACCGCAAATATCCTGCATCATGAACGCTCTCGTCAGTGCAATGTGGGGCTGCCGACGAACCAGCTCTTCATCGCCATGGTCCGCTCGAGGTCGAACGATCGAATCTGCCTGTCAGGCAGAATGAGACCGGCCATGCGGAAGATCGTCGCAAGCCCCCGAACCGGCGCCAGCGCCCAATCGGCGCCGACCGGCGGCAGCCAGCACTCGAACTGCTCGCGCGCGACGTCGTCGCGCTCCTGCTGCGCGGCGGCGATTGCCCGCAAGATGCCGTGCTCGCTCTCCGACATGCGCGGACATGTGGGGCAGTGCACCTCGATCGCCGTATGCGCCGTGCAGGCAAAGATCTCGATGATGGATTCCAGCGAGGGCACGGCATCGCCGACGCGAAAATGATCGTATACCTGCTGGATGTCCGCCGCGGTCGGAACGGCACTTCCGCTTCTTGCCTTGGCGCGAAAACCCCAGATGAAGAGCCGCTCCGCCGCGCTCAGCGCTGGTAGGTCGAGGGGCTTTGCGTATGTCGATTGATGCATTGAGCCTCTGGCCTTTGGCTGCGCACACGCCGCATCCGGCGCAAAATATCTCGGCCGATCGTTCCGCCAGAGGCCCGTTCAAGTCAACGCCGCGAAGGCCGATATCGAGGTCTTCTAGATCTAAAGAGCTTGGGATTCCGGTGCCGCCGGCATCGCAAACCGGCGAGGCCGCCGCGGCCTGGCGGCGGTGCGTCACTACGCAATTCCGTCGGGCTTTGGGGAACCCGAATGCTTAAAGCTTTGCTAAGGCGTTCGGGATAAACTGGCATATCCGCACTATAATTCATGTGAGCACCGATGGTTTTCTCCCGCATCAGTTTCAAGCTGGTCCTGATTGTCGGCATCAGCCTCCTCGGCATGATCACGTTGGCGCCGATCGCGCTCTCGACCCTGCGCGCGCAGATGATTTCCGATCGCCAGGCCAAGACGCAGCACATGGTCGACGTCGGCTATGGCATTTTGGCGCACTACCAGAAGCTCGAGAGCGAGGGAAAGCTGCCGCGCGAGCAAGCCCAGGCCGCCGCGATGGCGCAGATCAAGAGCCTCCGCTACGACAAGGTCGAGTATTTCTGGCTCAACGACATGGCCGCGAAGATGATCATGCATCCGATCAAGCCCGAGCTTGACGGCAAGGATCTCTCCGACATGAAGGACCCGACCGGCAACCGGCTGTTCTCGGGGTTCGTTGACGTCGTCAACAAGCAGGGCGCGGGTTTCTACAGCTACCTCTGGCCGAAGCCCGGCTTCGACCAGCCGGTCGGGAAAATCTCCTATGTGAAGGGCTTTGCGCCCTGGGGCTGGATCATCGGCACCGGCATCTATCTCGACGACGTCGACGCCGTGTTCCGCCAGGATGCGATGACGTTCGCATTGGTCGGTCTTGCCGTGCTCGTGCTCGTGCTCGGCGCCTCCTTCGTGATCGGCCGCAGTGTCACAAGGCCGCTTGCGAAGATCACCGCGCTGACCGAGCGGCTCGCCGCAGGCGACAGTGCCTTCGAGGTGCCCTACACCGATCGCAACAACGAGGTCGGCGCGCTCGCCAAGGCGCTGGCCGTGTTCAAGGACAACGCGTCGGCGGTGGGCCGGATGCATGCCGAGCAGCAGGAGGCGAAACAGCTGGCCGACGACGAGAAGCGCAGGACGATGGCCGATCTCGCCGGCAAATTCGAGGCGAGCGTGCAAGCCGTGGTCCGCGACGTCTTCAACGAGGCGCGCGAGATGCAGCAGGCCGCGCAGGGCATGTCGGAGACCGCGAACAAGGCGACCGACCGCGCCAGCTTCGTCGCGACCGCGTGCCAGCAGGCCTCGACCAACGTGCAGACGGTGGCCTCCGCCGCGGGCCAGCTGTCGTCCTCGATCACCGAGATCAGCCAGCGCGTCGCGCAGGCCGCCACGGTGGCCGACAAGGCCGCGGCCGACGGCCAGCGTACCAACGATACCGTGCAGGGGCTCGCCGCCGCCGCGCACAAGATCGGCGAGGTCATCGACCTCATCAACCAGATCGCCTCGCAGACCAATCTGCTCGCGCTCAACGCCACCATCGAGGCGGCGCGTGCGGGCGAAGCCGGCAAGGGCTTTGCGGTGGTCGCCAGCGAAGTCAAATCGCTGGCGAGCCAGACCGCGAAGGCGACCGACGAGATCGGTGCGCAGATCAGCGCGATCCAGGCCGAGACCAACCAGGTCGTCGGCAACATCGAGAGCATCCGTGCCACCATCATGGAGGTCAACGAGATCTCCTCGTCGATCGCAGCTGCGGTCGAGGAGCAGGGCGCGGCGACCGCGGCCATCGCCCACAGCGTGCAGGAGGCGGCGTCCGGCACCGACCAGGTCTCGCAAAACATCTCAGGGGTCACCGAGGCGACCGCCGAGACCGGCCATGCCGCCGGCCTGGTGCTGCAATCGAGCGGCCGCCTGACCCAGAAGCTGCAATCGCTCCAGGACGAGGTCAGCACCTTCGTTGCCGGCGTGCGCGCGGCCTAGCGCAAGGAAATACCGGCAGCTGCGCGAAAATGCGCCGCGATGTCGGCGCGCGTTGCGACCCAGACGCGGCCTTCCAGCCGCGCCAGTTCGGCGAGAATGGCCTTCACGGCGCGGAAGCGCGCCGGCCGGCCGCAAATGCGCAGGTGAAAGCCGATTGACAGCATCGAGGAGCGGCCGCGTTCGGCCTCCTCGACCAGCGTAGCAAGTGCCGCGCCGACATAGTTCGAAAAATCCTCGGGCTGCACAAAGCCGTTCGGATGAAAGAACTTCATGTCGTTGGTGTCGAAGCCATAGGGCAGGACCAGCATCGGCCCTCGCGGTGACCGGCTCCAATACGGCAGATCGTCGTCGAGCGCGTTGCTGTCGTAGGCGAATCCGAGCTCGGTCAGGAGGTCGCGGGTCCAGGCGCTCTGGCTGCCGCGCGTCATGAAGCCGACAGGCGTGACGCCGGTCGCACGTGCGATGACATCGCGGGTCTTCTCGATGTCGCGGCGTTCGGTCTCGGCATCGCCGTAAAGCGCATGCGGCAGCCAGCGCCAGCCGTGCACGGCCGGCTCATGTCCGGCCTCGATCGCGGCACGGGCAAGGTCCGGCACGCGCTCGACGGCGCGGCCGCACATCATGAAGGTCGAGGGGACATTGGATTCAGCGAAGGCGTCGAGGAAGCGCCACAGGCCGGCGCGCAGGCCGTAGTCGAACACCTGCTCCTGCACGAGATCGCGGACGCCCGGCGTCGACGTCGAGGCGACCTCGCCATAGCGTTCCGTCTCCGCATCGCCCTGCTCGACGGCAAGCTCGGCGCCCTCCTCAAAGTTCACCACCAGCGACACCGCGACGCGGGCGCCGTTGGGCCAGACGATATCCGGGCGTGCCCTTCCATATCCACGAAGATCGCGTTCGATCGGCATGGTCAGCGGCTCCCGATCTGGCGACTGACGCCGCCAAAAATTTCGGCGCAGACGAGGCCGGCCAGCGTCAGCAGCACGATCACGCCGGAGACGGCAGCGACGCGCACGTCGAGGCTGCCTTCGAGGATCGCCCAGAGTTTTATTGGCAGCACCTCGGTTCGGGCATCGGCCAGGAACAGCGACACCGGCACGTTGTCGAATGAGGTCAGAAACGCGACAAAGCAGCTCGCGACGATGCCGCGGCGGATCAGCGGCAACGTGATCCGGCGAAATGTGTACCAGTGGCTGGCGCCCAGGCTGAGCGAGCAGGTGACCAGTACCGGATTGAGCTGCTGCACCGAGGCGCCGACCATCCGGATCACGAAGGGCACGCAGATGATGGTATGGCCGAGCACCAGGGTCGCGGCCGACAGGCGGATGCCGAGCAGGTTGAAGACCAGCAGCAGCGACAGGCCGAACGCCATCGCGGGCAGCACCATCGGCGACATGAACAGGGCATCCAGCACGCGTGCGAGCTTGAGCTTGCTGCGCGCCAGCCCGAGCGCAGCCGCGCCGCCGAGCACCGCGGACAGGATGGTTGCCGCGGTAGCGACCTTCAGGCTGGTCAGCGCGGGCTCGATGATCTCCTGCGATTGCAGCAGCTCGACATACCAGCGCAGCGACCAGCTCGGCGGCGGAAACTTCAGCGTGATGCCGCCGGTGAAGGAGATGACGACAACGACCAGCGTCGGCGCGAGCAGCAACAGCATGCCGAAGCCGGTGATCGTGCCGACAACGCCGGAATAGAGGCGGTCAATGAGGCTACGCTGCATCCACGCCTCGCACGAAGCGGCGCGACAGCGCGCCGATGGCAAACACGATTCCGGTCACGGCCAGCGTGAAGATCAGCGACAGCGCCGCTGCGAACGGCCAGTCCTGCACGCCGACCGCCTGCTGGTAGATATAGGACGGCATCAGGATGATGCGTCCGCCGCCGACCAGCGTCTGCGTGATGAAGGCGGTCGCAGCCGCGGCGAAGACGAGCAGCCAGCCGGCGATGGCACCCGGCAGCGTCAGCGGCAGGATGACGGTGAGAAAGATGCGCGCGCGGCTTGCACCGAGACCCTCCGCCGCTCGTGTCAGATTGCCGTCGAGCCGCAACAGGCTGTTGATGACCGGCAGCGCCATCAGCGGAAGCTGGATCTGCGTCAGCGCCAGCACCATGCCCTCCCAGCTGTAGAGCAGCCTCGCCGGTGCCTGCCAGAAGCCGAGCGACAGCATCGCCGAATTGATGATGCCGTCGCGGCCGAGGATGACGATCCAGGCAAAGGTCCGCACCACAGTGCTGGTCAGGAGCGGCAACATGATCAGGAAGGTGATCAGGGTGCGCAGGAACTGTCCGCTCGCGACATAGACCAGCGCGAGCGGGTAGGCGAGGATCAGCGTCGCCAGCGCGACTTCCGCGCCGAGCCACAGCGTGTCCGTCAGGACCTTGAGGCTGAACGGGTCGGACAGGAAGCGCAGATATTGCACCGGCGAGAGGCCGGAGAATTGCGGGTCGCGGAACAGGCTGACCAGCACGAGCGCGGCCAGCGGCAGCACGAAGGCTGCGAAGAACAGCGCTGCCAGCGGGACCACTGGCAGCAGCTGTCTGGATGCGGTCGTGCTGGCCGGTGTCATCTTAGATCTTTACTTCCTTGCTGAAGCGGGTGATCCATTCGCCGCGCATTGCCTGGAACTTGGTCCAGTCGAGCAGGACATTGTTGGCGACGAGATCGTCGACGCTTTTGGCGACGGTGAGGTTCGCGCCGGTCAGAGCCACCTTGCCGTTGGTCGGCATCATCACCCAGGGCGAAGCCTCGAGCCCTTTCTGCGTGTCGACCGACATCACGGTGTCGAGATAGTCGAGCACGGCCTTCGGATCCTGGTTGTTCTTCACGATCTGCGCGCTGGTGCGGATCACCACGGCGCCGGACTTCGGCTTGGCGAAAGCGATGTCGACGCCCTTGGCGGCGAGCAGCGCCACGTTGTTCCAGAAATTGAAGGCGATATCGATCTCACCCTGCTGGAACAGTGCGGCCAGTGCGCCCGGCGAAGCCGCAATCGCGCCGACATTCGGCAGCAGCTTCTTGATGGCGTCGAAGGCCGGCTCGATATTGGTCTCGGAGCCGCCGTTCAGCTTTGCGATCTCGACCATGAAGGCGGTGCCGAGGCTCGAGCCGAGCCCTGTGATGCCGACGCGCCCCTTGTATTCCGGCTTCCACAGATCCTCCCACGAGGTCGGCGGCGTTGTGATCTTCTTCGGATTGTAGGCGATGCCGATCAACTGACAGGTGATGACAGGCGCGTAACCGTCGGGATGACGGAATGCGCCTGGAATGTCGGCATATGACTTCGACTGCTCGACCGGGAATTTTTCCAGCACGCCGCTCGCGATCGCCGGGATCAGCGGCCCCTCGTCGAACAGCACCACGTCGAAGGGTGGCGCGTTGCGCGAGGCCTGGATCTTGCCGATCTGGTCGACGCCGAGCAGCGGCGTGAAGGTGACGCCGCCGTCGCTGGTCTTCTTGAAGGCCGGCCCGACCACCGAGCGAAAGGCCTCGTCAAAGCTGCCGGGATAGGTCGTCGCCACGATCGAGGAGGCGGCGCGCGATGATGTCGGCCATCCCAGGCTTGCCGCCGCCAGTGCGGCCGAACCTGAGGTGAGCAGCGATCTCCTGTTTAGGCTCATGTCAAACACTCCTTTGCTGATGGTCTGGAACGCCGTCGACCGGCGTGCTGAACACGCTGACGCGCGAGGTGTCGCAGATTGAGAGCCAGGCCGCTTCTCCGGCTTGTGCCCTTGCGATGCCGGCGGCGCGAGCCTGGCTGATCTTCACGGCCTCGCCGCTCGCGGTGATGCCTTCGGTGACGCTGACCGCGCCGAGCGGCACGGTGGCGCGGATCGTGACGGGAATGGCGCCCGGCTGCTCGCCGCCGCCGAATGCGATATTCTCCGGGCGAACCGAGATCGTCACCGGTGTGCCGCGGCGCCGCTGCACGGAGCGGCCGAGATCGATCTCGGGGCCTGCATCGAGCTGCACGCGATCCGTCTCGGTCACGGTACCGCGCAGCAGGTTGGTGTGGCCGATGAAGCTCGAGATGAACAGGCTCGCCGGGCGGTCGTAGAGCGCATCCGGGCTGTCGATCTGCTCGATGCGGCCCTTGTTGAGCACGACGATGCGGTCGGCCATCGACAGCGCCTCCTCCTGGTCGTGCGTGACGATGATGGAGGTGACGCCAAAGGTCTTCAAAAGGCTCTTGATCTCGATCTGCATGTCGAGACGCAGATTCTTGTCGAGCGCCGAGAACGGCTCGTCGAGCAGCACGAGGCCCGGGTCGATCGCAAGCGCACGCGCCAGCGCCACGCGCTGCTGCTGGCCGCCGGACAGCTCCCCCGGAAGCCTGCGCGCGTACGCGGCCATCTGCGCGAGCCCGAGCATCTGCTCGACCTTGGCCGCGACCACGTCCTTCGCCGTCTTGCGCGCCCGCAATCCGTAGGCGACGTTCTCGAACACGGTGAGATGCGGAAACAGCGCATAGTTCTGGAACACCATTCCGATGCGGCGGCGATTGGCCGGGATGTGCTCGACCCGCGCGCCGTCGAAACGAACCTCGCCTTTCGACGGGCGCAGGAAGCCCGCGATGATCTGGAGCATCGTGGTCTTGCCGCAGCCGGACGGACCCAGCAGCGCGATCAGCTCGCCGGCTGCGACAGCGAGATTGATCTCGTCCAGCGCAACGGTCGCGCCGAAGGCATGGCCGATGCCCCTCAGATCCAGCGAATGTCCGCGCACGTCACTCAACGTCAGCTCCATCCTTCGCGTTGTCTCAGCGCGAGGAGGGTTAGCAATCGCCGTGCCAGAGCGGGCTCTTCGCTAAGATGTTGGAGATGCTGTGTTAATTTTTAGGCGCCAAAAATTGGCGCCAATTTATTGATTATATTGTAAACAGTGTGATCGCCAATTTGTGCAAAAAACGGGCTCCGGCAACGTTCCAGAATCCTGTAAAAGCGAGACATGAAGCGAAGCCGCCCTCTCAAGCGCAAGACGAAGCGTCCTGAGCCGAAACGCCCGGAGCCGGAAGCCGTCGATCTGCGCAGCATCGACGACGATCCGGTGGTGCAGGGCATTTTGACTGCGATCAGCCAGAAGCGGCTCAAGCCTGGCGCCAAACTCGGCGAGGACAAGCTCGCGGCTGCGTTCGGCACCACGCGGATTCACATCCGCCAGGCGCTCGCCCATCTCGCCTCGCGCAAGGTCGTGATGCAGATCCCCAATCGCGGCGCCTTCGTTTACAGGCCGAGCTGGGAAGAGGCGCAGGATGTCTTTGCCGCGCGCCGCATCATCGAGACCGCCACCGTCGCGGCTGCGATCGATCGGCTGGACAAGACAGGCAAGGCCGCGCTGAAGGCGCATATGGAGCTTGAAGCCAAGCACGATCGCAACGATCGCTGGGCCTCGCTGTCGCTGACGGCCGAATTCCACATCCTGGTCGCCAAGCTCGCCGGCAACAAGGTGCTGCTCGACATGTCGCGCGAGCTGATGCTGCGGACCTCGCTGGCGATTGCGACCTTCGAGCAGCCGGGCGAGCCGGATTGCTCGCCGGATGCACACCCCGACATCGGCGCATTGATCCTCGCCCGCGACAAGACCGGCGCGATCCATGCCATGCGCCATCACATCGAGGAGATGGAGCAGCGGATCAGGCCGAGCGAGGGCGAGGACGAGGTCGATGAGCTCACCGCGATCTTCCAGGAGATCGGCGCGCGGGCGCGGGCAGGCGGATAGCATGGCCGGCCGCCGCATTCTCCTGATCAATCCGAACAGCAACGGGGCGACGACCGCGATGATGGTGTCGATCGCGAAGTCTGCGGTCGTCGACGGTTTCGACATCGACGGCGCCACGGCAACGCGCGCGCCGATGATGATCGTGTCGGCGGAGACGCTGGATGCGGCTGCGCCAGAGGTCGAGGAGATCGCACGGGCGCATCGGAATTCCTGCGACGGCATCATCGTGTCGGCTTTCGGCGATCCCGGCCTTGCCGGGATCAAGGCGGAGCTGAAGCTGCCTGCGGTCGGCATCGGCGAGTCCTCGATGCTGGAGGCGGCCGAGAATGGCCGTCGCTTCGGCGTCGCGACCACGACACCGCTGCTGAAAGCGAAGATCGACGCCCTGCCGGAGGCGCTGGGATTGCGTTCGCGCTACACCGGCACGCGCTTCGCCGGCGGCGATCCGCATGAGCTGATGCGCGATCCGGCGCGGCTGCGCGCGGCCCTTGCCGGCGCGGTCGAGGCCTGCATCACGCAGGACGGGGCGGAAGCGATCATCATCGGCGGCGGGCCACTCGGCGAGGCCGCGCGCGAGCTTCAGCCGATGTTCGCTGTCCCTGTCATCGCGCCGATCCCGGCGGCTGTGCGGCGGATCATTCGTCTCGTCACGGCGTGACGTCTGGTTTTTTCCGCGCCGCGGCATCGGCCATGCTGCGGAAAACTGTTTTCCTTGACATCAACTCTGCCGTGCTCGACGTGTAACGACATCGAGTGATGGCACGCGCGTGCCGCCGCGACAAGAAAAGCAGCACGGGAACGACGCCATGAGCGCAGGCCTCACCGAGAAGGATTACCTCGCCACCTTGCGCGGCCTGTGGGACAAGGCCTGGCCGAAGGGCCTGCCGCGTTCGCCGAATTATCTGCACGGTGAAGTTCCCCTGACGGAATATCTGCGCGCCTGGGCGAAGCGCAGCCCCGAACGTCCTGCGGTGATCTTCTACGGGCACGTCACCACCTATGCGGAGCTGGACCGGCAGAGCGACCGCTTCGCGGCACTGTTGCAGGCCAAGGGCGTGCGCAAGGGTGATCGCGTCGCCGTGTTCCTGCCGAACTGCCCGCAATTCCACATCGTGTTCTTCGGAATCTTGAAGCTCGGCGCGGTGCATGTCCCGGTCAGCCCGCTGTCGCGCGCGTTCGAGCTGTCCTACGAGCTCAACGACACCCAGGCCGAAGTGATCGTGGCGCTGGACCAGTTGATCCCCGTCGTCGAGCAGGTGAGGGGCGAGGTGAAGCTGCGCGAGATCATCGTCACCAGCTTTGCCGATGTCGTGCCCGCAACCCCGACGTTCCCCGCGCCGGACTCGATCCGCACGCCGCGCATCGCGGTCGCAGGCGCGACTGATTTGTTGCCGGCGCTCGCCGCGCTGCCCGCACCCATGCCGCTGCCCCCGCCCGGCCTCGATGATGTCGCCGCGCTCAATTACACCGGCGGCACCACCGGCATGCCCAAGGGCTGCGTCCACACGCATCGCGACATGGTCTATACGGCCGCCGCCAATTACGGCATCTCGGTGCTGTCGGACGAGAGCAGCGTGTTCCTGTCGTTCTTTCCGGAATTCTGGATTGCGGGTGAAAACTTCGGCCTGATCTTCCCGCTGTACTCCGGCGGGACGCTGGTCCTGCTGGCGCGCTGGGACGCCGTCGGCGCGATGGCCGCGATCGACAAGTACAAGGTCACGATCACGGCGATGCCGGTCGACGGCGCGGTCGAGCTGATGGACCATCCGCGCTGGCGCGAGTTCGACCTGTCGTCGCTGAAACAGGTGCGTGTCGTCTCCTTCGTCAAGAAGCTGAATGCCGACTATCGCAAGCGCTGGAAGGATCTCACCGGTACGATCCTGATGGAGGCGGCCTGGGGCATGACGGAAACCCACACCTCCAACACCTTCACCGCGGGCTTCCAGGACGACGATTTCGATCTCAATAACCAGCCGATCTTCGTCGGCCTGCCGGTTCCCGGCGCCGAGTTCAAAATTACCGATTTCGAAACCGGCGCGCTGCTGCCGCTCGGCGCCGAAGGCGAGATCCGCGTGCGCACGTCGTCGCTGCTCAAGAGCTACTGGAACAAGCCGGAGGCGACCGCGGAATCGCTGATCGACGGCTGGCTGCGCACCGGCGATATCGGCACCATCGACAAGGACGGCTTTCTGCACTTCCTCGGCCGCCGCAAGGAGATGCTGAAGGTCAAGGGCATGAGCGTGTTTCCGCCCGAGATCGAAGCGCTGCTCGGCCAGCACCCGAAGGTGCTGGGTTCGGGCGTGGTCGGGCGCGACGATCCCGACAAGGGGCAGGTGCCCGTGGCCTATATCCAGCTCAAGCCGGAGGCGGTCGGCACCATTTCCGCGCAGGATCTGCGCGCCTGGTGCGCCGAGCGCATGGCCGTCTACAAGGTCCCGGAAGTGCGTATCATCGAGGCCCTGCCGTTGACGGCAACGGGCAAGGTGAAGAAGCAGGACCTCAATCCCGATCTTCCTGCTGCCCTCTGAGTGAGAGAGACGATGTCGTTCAAGAAGCTCCTGATCGCCAATCGCGGCGAGATCGCCATTCGTATCGCGCGGGCGGCGGCCGATTCCGGCATCGCGACGGTTGCGATCCATCCCGCGGACGATTCGCTCTCGCTGCATGTGCGTGTCGCCGATGAGGCCGTCGAAATTCCCGGTCGCGGCGCGCGGGCCTATCTCGATATCGAAGCGGTGGTGAAGGCGGCCAAGGCTGCCTCCTGCGACGCCGTGCACCCCGGCTATGGTTTTCTGAGCGAGAACGCGGCGTTTGCAAAAGCCTGTGCTGACGCAGGCATCATTTTCGTCGGACCCAAGGCGAGCGCGCTCGAACTGTTCGGCGACAAGGTCGCGGCACGGCAATTGGCCAAGCGCTGCGGCGTGCCGATCATCGCCGGCACCAGCGGGCCGTCGAGCCTCGAGGAGATCACGGCGTTCTTCACCTCGCTCGGCAGCAATGCGGCGATCGTGATCAAGGCCATGGCCGGCGGCGGCGGCCGCGGCATGCGCGTGGTGGAGAGCGCTGCCGATCTCGCGGAGGCCTTTGCGCGCTGCCAGTCCGAGGCCAAGGCGGCGTTCGGTTTCGACGGCGTCTATGCCGAGCGGCTGATCCGGCAGGCGCGCCATATCGAGGTGCAGATCATCGGCGACCGCCATGGCGCGATCTCGCATCTCTGGGAGCGCGAATGCACCATCCAGCGCCGGCACCAGAAGCTGGTCGAGGTGGCGCCGAGCCCGTCGCTCAGCGACGGCTTGCGCGGCCGCATCATCGAGGCGGCAAAGCAGCTTGCGGCGGCGGCGGCTTACGACAATCTCGGCACCTTCGAGTTCCTGGTCGACGGCGCCGCCGATGAGACTTTCGCTTTCATCGAGGCCAATCCCCGGCTCCAGGTCGAACACACCGTGACGGAAGAGGTGCTCGGTCTCGACCTCGTCCGCGCCCAGCTCGCGGTCGCTGCCGGTGCTTCGCTGGCTTCGCTCGGCTTCGCGCAAGCTGCGATCCCGAAGCCGCGCGGCTATGCCATGCAGCTCCGCGTCAACATGGAAACGCTGGACGAGACGGGCGCGACGCATCCGACCGGCGGCGTGCTCGCATTGTTCGAGCCGCCGTCGGGCCCCGGCGTGCGCGTCGACAGCTTTGGCTATGCCGGCTACAAGACCAGCGCCGCCTTCGACTCGCTGCTCGCCAAGGTCATCGTGCATACGCCGGGCGAGGCCTGGCATGACGTGGTCGCGAAAGCCTCGCGCGCGCTGCGCGAGTTCCGGATCGACGGCGTCGTCACCAACATCGCCTTCCTCCAGGCGGTGCTGGCGCATCCCGATTTCAGGACCAACCGCATCGCGACCGATTTCATCGACCGCAACATCGGCAAGCTGGTCGAGGCGGCCGATGGCGCGGCCAGGCCGCTCTACTTTGCGGCGGCCGAGCGAAGCGGTGGCCACGGCACTGAGGCCCACGTTACGCAGATCGTACCGGAAGGCGCTGTGATGGTCGCCGCTCCCTTGCAGGGCACCATCGTCACCATTCAGGTGAAGGAGGGCGAGATCGTGCGCCCCGGCCAGCAACTGGCCGTGATCGAGTCCATGAAGATGGAGCATCTCGTTATGGCCGAGCAGGGCGGCTGTGTGATGAAGCTCGTCGCCGGCGACGGCGTCACGCTGATGCATGGCGAGCCGATCATGTATCTCGAGCCGCTCGATGTTGCGGCCGACGCGTCGGCGGCGGAGACCGATGTCGATCTCGATCACATCCGCCCGGATCTCGCCGAGCTGATCGCGCGCCAGGCCAACACGCTCGATGCGAACCGGCCGGCCTCGGTCGAGCGCCGCCGCAACACCAACCAGCGCACCGCGCGCGAGAACGTCGCCCAGCTCGTCGATGACGGCTCGTTCATGGAATTTGGCAGCCTTGCCATTGCCGCGCAGCGGCGCCGGCGCAAGCTCGACGATCTCATCAAGAACACGCCGGCCGACGGGCTCGTGATGGGCGTTGCCACCGTCAATGCCGACAGGTTCGGCGGCGAGGGCGGACGCTGCATCGTGGTGGCCTATGACTACACCGTGCTCGCGGGCACGCAGGGCCACATGAACCACAAGAAGATCGATCGCATGCTGACCTTGGCGGAAGACTGGCGCGTGCCGCTGGTGTTTTATGCCGAAGGCGGCGGCGGTCGGCCCGGCGACACCGATCGGCTCGGCATGACCGGCCTCGACGGCCCGTCCTTCGTGCAGTTCGCACGGCTCTCCGGCCTCGTTCCCGTCATCGGAATCGTCTCCGGCTATTGCTTTGCCGGCAATGCCGCGATGCTCGGCTGCTGCGACGTCATCATCGCCACCAAGAATGCCTCGATCGGCATGGGCGGCCCGGCAATGATCGAAGGTGGCGGGCTCGGCGTCTATCATCCGGCCGAGGTCGGCCCTGCCTCGTTCCAGTCGCCGAACGGCGTCATCGACATCCTCGTCGAGGACGAGGAGGAGGCGACATCCGTCGCGCAAAAATACCTGTCCTATTTCCAGGGCGCGGTGACGGAGTGGCAGGCCGCCGACCAGCGCCTGCTCCGCCGTGCCATTCCGGAGAACCGCCTGCGCGTCTACGACATCCGCAGCGTGATCGATCTCGTCGCCGACAAGGACAGCGTGCTGGAGCTGCGCCGCGACTACGGCGTCGGCATGATCACCGCGCTGATCCGCATCGAGGGCAAGCCGTTCGGCCTTATCGCCAACAATCCACGCCATCTCGGCGGCGCGATCGATGCGGATGCCGGCGACAAGGCCGCGCGCTTCCTCCAGCTCTGCGACGCCTTCGACCTGCCCATCGTCTCGCTCTGCGACACGCCGGGCTTCATGGTCGGTCCGGAAGCGGAGAAAACCGCGATCGTCCGCCACGTCTCGCGCATGTTCGTGACCGGCGCGAGCCTCACCGTGCCCTTGTTCGGCATCGTGCTGCGCAAGGGCTATGGGCTCGGCGCCCAGTCGATGATCGGCGGCGGCTTCCATGCCTCGTTCTTCACCGCGGCCTGGCCGACCGGCGAGTTCGGCGGCATGGGGCTCGAGGGCTATGTCCGCCTCGGCTTCCGCAAGGAGATGGAGGCGATCGCCGATCCCGAAGAGCGCGAGACCTATTACCGCAACAAGGTCGCCGAGCTCTATGCCAACGGCAAGGCGGTCTCGATTGCGTCCGTGTTCGAGATCGACAACGTGATCGACCCCGCCGAGACGCGGCGCTGGATCATGGCGGGCCTGCGCTCGGTGCCGAAGCCGCCGGCGCGGACGGTGAAGAAGCGGCCGTGCATCGACACGTGGTGAGGGCAGTGCAGCAATAGCTGCGTCCCGGTTCCCGATTGACATCCCCGCCTGTGGTGCCAGACTTTGCACAATAATACAGGGTGGAGACGTCCGCGATGGCCAGCCTTTCGGCCTCGAACCATGTCGCCCGTGTCTTGTCCGTCGCCAATCATGTGGCCGACGTCGACGCCTCGTCGCGGATCGCCAATTCCTGGCGGCGCTGCCTGATCAGCCACAAGCTCGACCCCGCCCGCCAGGGTCCGCCGCAGACGCTCACCGAGGCCGAGATCCGGCACGTCGCCGAGCCGATGGAGGAGACGATCCGGCTTGCGATGCCCGAGCTCGACGATCTCGCCCGCGTTCTGCGCGACGCCGGCTACTGCGTCAATCTGGCTGACACGAACGCGACCATGCTGTTCAGCCGCCTGCCGGGCGAAGCTGACGCCAAGATGTTCCTGGACTGGAAGATCTACACCGGCTCCAACTTCGCCGAGACCTTTGAGGGCACCAACGGCCTCGGCACCGCGCTGGCCGAGCAGAAGCCGATCCTGGTGCATCGCGACGAGCATTTTCGCGCTCAGTGGCACATGTTCTCCTGCGCGGTGGCACCGCTGTTCGACCAGGCCGGGCGGCTTGCGGGAGCCGTCAACATCACCTCCTGCCGCGAGGATCTGGAGCGTGCCGCGCATCAGCTCGCGCTCGCGGTGACGATGGAGGCGACGCGGCGGATGGAAGGCGCGATCTTCCGCGGCCATTTCCGCGATGCCTGGATCGCCACCGTGCCGGGCGACGGCGGCAGCGGCCTGCTCGCCTATGACGACGATCGCCGCATCGTCGGCGCCTGCCGCTCCGCGCGTGCGCTGCTCGGCCTCACCGACGGCATGATCGCCTCCGGCATCGATCTGTCGCGCTACATCAAGCTCGACCATCTCGCGGCCCGCAGTGCCGACGAGGTCGTCGAGCTGCGCCGCGCCGACGGTCGTCCGCTCGGCCGGGGCCATGTCGCGCCGCCGCTGCGCACGAAGACCCAGGCGCCGCGCCGCGATGCGCCCGCCGATCGCTTCGATTCCCTGCATCGTCTGGCCGGACGCGATCCCGGGCTGATCAAAAGCGTGAAGCGGCTGAGAAGCATCGGCGATCACAATCTGCCGGTGCTGCTGCACGGCGAGACGGGCGTCGGCAAGGACGTGTTTGCGCGCGCCATTCACGCGGCGAGCAACCGCGCGCGCAACCATTACGTCGCGCTGAATTGCGCGGCGATGCCGGAGAGCCTGATCGACGCCGAGCTGTTCGGTTACGAGGCCGGCGCTTTCACCGGCGCACGGCGCGATGGCTCCAAGGGCCTGATCGTGCAGGCCGACGGCGGCACGCTGTTTCTCGACGAGATCGGCGACATGCCGATCGCGCTGCAGACGCGGCTGTTGCGCGTGCTGGAGAACCGCGAGGTCTGGCCGCTCGGTGCGCTCAAGCCGGTGCCGGTGGATATTCGATTGATCAGCGCCACCCATCGCGATCTCGGCCGCATGGCGGAAGAGGGCGCGTTCCGAGCCGATCTCTATTTTCGTCTCCGCGGCATGGAGGTGCGGCTGCCGGCGTTGCGCGAGCGCGCGGACAGAGATGATATCATCCGCCAGATCGCGCGCGAGGAGGCGCCGAACTGTCGCCTCTCGGACGAAGCCTGGACGTTGCTGTCGGCCTATCCCTATCCCGGCAACATGCGCCAGCTCCGCCACGTGCTGCGCCTCGCCGGCTGCACGGCGGAGCATGGTGTCATTGCTGATGCCGACCTCGATCTGCCGCCGTTTGGCGGGCGAGGGGAGGAGCCGGATCTTGAAGCTGCCGAGCGCGCGACGATCGTCGAAGCCCTGCGCAAGCACGGCGGCCGCGTGACGGAAGCAGCACGCGCGCTGAAGCTGAGCCGCGCCACGCTGTATCGCAAGATCAAGCAGTTGAAGATCGAGACGGCGCAGTAGCGACGAGGAGCGAGCCCCGGGCTTCGCCTCTCCCCGCGTGCGGGGCGAGGGAGCGCACCGCCGATGTCGCTCCTTACGAAAAATCGCTCCAGCTCAGGTGCCGCGAATCGAGGTCGCCGACCGTCACGGTGCCGCGGATCTCGTGAGGGACGTGGAAGCTGCTGCGCAGATAGACCAGCGGTGCGGCCCCATCCGAATGCGAGACGCCGCGGACCTCGCCGACGAAGATCGAATGCGTCCTGGTCTCGAACTCCTGCGCCAGCACGCAATCGAATGCCGCCACCGCATCCGTCAGCACCGGGGCGCCGGTTGCGCCGCGTGTCCATTGCCCGAAAGCAAAGCGATCATCGCCGTTGACGCCCTTCTGGCCGCTGAAGGTGAGCGCCAGCAGCGCGTGGTCCTCGTGCAGAAAGTTGATCGCGAAGGCGCCTTCCTCGCGGATGCGCGCATGCGCGCTGGCGTTGCGATTGACGCACACGATCAGGGACGGCGGATTGTCCGACAGCGAGCAGGCCGACGTCACCGTCAGGCCCGTGCGCTTGCCGTGCTCGGCGCCCACCGTGACCAGCGCGACCGCGCCGGCGCACTGGCGCATCGCCTGCTTGAAATCCTTCGCGTCCACGCTCACGCCAAAAATCTCCGAAATCAATGCGGGTGCGGCACGATCGCGCCGCACCCGCGCCTCCGTCAAGCCGCCTTCTTCGCTGAGCCGAGATGCTTCAGGCGCGGCATCACTTCGTTCTTGAGCAGCGAGAGCGAGTGGTGCCAGGCTTCAGGCCTGTGCTTGTAGTCGAAGCCGAACACGCAGAGCACGCCGAAGCCGCCGACCTCGTCGTAGATTGCCTCGATCTTCTCGGCGACCGTCGCCGGCGAGCCGACGATCCAGTTCCGCTTGGCGCAATATTCGACCGTGACGTCGCTGTCGGGCACGTCGGGTGCGTGCTTGAGATAGTCCTTGAAGCCGAAATGGCCGAGCAGCGGCAGGAAGTATTCGCTCATCATCCGGCCCATCATGTCGCCGGTCGAGAGCTTCCAGGCCTCTTCATCGGTGTCGGCGACGAACACCTCGCGCACGAGACGCCAATCGGCCCGGTTCGGCTTGCGCCCGGTCTTGGCGGCGCCGATCTCGACCGAATCCCAATGGCTGCCGACATAGGCCGGGTTGAGGTTGAGGCTCATCGGGATGAAGCCACGCTCGCCCGCGAGCTTTAACGTGTCCGAGTTCTTCGACAGACCGGCGACGCCGATCGGCGGATGTGGCGTCTGCAGCGGCTTGATGTGCGGCTTGAGGAAGTCGAACATCGTGTCCGGCTTGGTCACCGTCCAGAACTTGCCCTTGTAGGTCCAGGGCGCGGGGTCGCTCCACATCTTCAGGATGATCTCCAGCGCTTCGCGGGTCATATCGCGGTTCTGGCCGCTCATGCCGTCGACGTTGAACATCGCCCAGTCGCTCGGCAGGCCGCTCGCCGCGACGCCGAAATTGAGCCTGCCCCCGGAGAGATGGTCGAGCATGGCGACGCGGTTGGCGAGCTCGGCCGGATGGTGATAGGGCAAAAGGAAGCCGCCCGGGCCGATGCGGAGCGTCTTCGTCTGCATCAGCGCCTGTGCGATCAGAAGGTCCGGCGTGGGATTGGGTTCCCAGGGTGCGGTGTGGTGCTCGCCGACCCAGGCCTCCTGATAGCCGAGCTCGTCGAGCCAGCGCATCACTTGCAGGTCCCAGTCGTGTCCTTCCTTCAGGCCGCACTCCGGCGGATGCGAAGGCATCGTGAAATAGCCGATCTCCATGGGGTTCCTCATCTGATGTTGACGCGTCTTTTTGCGCGCTCCGGAACTTTAACAACACGCCTTCAGCAAGCGGTGTGCCAGCGTCTGCCGGGCCAATCTTCGGGGTTTGAGGCGTGCAAAGCGTGCGAATGCGCTGAAATCGCGGAACCTGGATCGAGACGCTGTCTCACTGTCGCAAGACGCAGTCTCGTCGGTGACACACGGACCTTGCCGCGCGCACCGGTGCTTGTGCGTTCGCGCAATGGTTGCGTCGGGCGTGTCATGGCGGTTGCTATTCACGCAATCGCGCAGGAAATGCGCCTTTAGAGCAACACCGGCGTTCTTGGTTGCGTGCTGCGACGGTACGCGCACAGGGCGCGTCTTGCCAAAGTAGCAAGTGTCTGATCTTCTATCGTCCTGATTGACGCTGCCTTGGGGGGCGGCCTTATGTATAGATTTTTAGTTCTCACCCTCGCATTGTGGGTGGGCGGTTGCGGCATTGTTCGTCAGGAGTTGGATAATCGCGGCGGTTACGTCGATTATCTGGCCGATAAATATTGGTGGAAGGCGGATTCCAAGAAGACGCGCGCGCTGCGCGCCTACGCGTTGCACGCGGCGATCGCGCGCATCGCGATGATCAGCCCCAAGGGCGCGCCCGAGCGAAATCAACTCGCATACCAGATTGGAAGTGCGGGCGTTTATGCGCAGCAGCTCGTGAAATGCGCTTATGACAACCCGGGCGAGCCATGTTTCTACTTCGACAGCATCATGGTCGACTATGTCAACGCGCTCTACACCGCAGCCGTTGCCGCGTTGCCGATCGAGGATGCCCAGAAGCTCATTAGCAATATCACCGGCGGCATCGCGGGTACGGCCGGGGCCGTCGATATCCTCCACGCCCTGATCCAACTCGGTGCCGACGCGGTGCGCTATGGCACCGTCTCGGCGGCGCTGTACCGCGATTCCCTCGAGCTCGAAGTCCAGGTCTGGATCAACTCGCCGAACGAGCCCGGCAGCATGGTGAGTGCGCAGGACGTCGCGGAACTCGCGGCGATCTATGCGACCGGACGAGATGACATCTCGGCCTGGAAGGCCCAGATCGAGGCGCTGCTGGCCAAGGGGCTCGAGCCGACGCCGAACCGTCGCTACCTCGCGCGGCTGTTCCAACTGATGACCTATTCCTGCGGCAAGATCACGACGGACGAAACGTTCCGTAGCCGATGCATCGTCAATCCCGGTGTCACCGACGCCCAGATCGCCGACCTCGGCCCGCCGCCGTCGTCATTCGGCGGCGTTGGAAGACGGAGCGGTGGCAGAACGACACCGGACGATGGCAAGAAGTCTCCCCGTGCTCTCACTGAGAATGACAGGGCTCTCGCCGAAGCCGATCGGGAATGGAAGGCGAAGCTGAGTGAGGTCGTCGAGGCGGAAAAAGCTCGCGAAGACGTCAGGAAGAATTTGCGGGATCATCCGGAACAAGCGGCCCTCCTCCAGCCCCAGATTGATAATTTCAAGTCGATCATTGACGAAAAGAAGAAGGCCGCTGATGCGGCCAAGGCCAAGCGCGATTCGCTGAAGAAGAAGTAGCGCGCAGGCGCACGTCCTGAACGCGAGCCTCGGAACGCGGCTTACAACCAGTTGGGGAGAAGCACCGTGAGCGATGCAGAGAATTCGGCAACTGCGCCCCAGGATGACGAGAAGGTCGTCAGCCGTCCGAGGGACAGTCAGTTCAGCGCCATCAGCCCGAATGCGGCCGGCTGGTTCGGCGCGGGCCTCGTTGGCCTCGCTCTGGTCTGCTTCGTGCTCGTCAATTGGAGTACGCCGACGAGCTCGCTGGGCTCGGCGGCGCTGGCCGGCACCGCCATCCTGGCGATCGGGCTGGTCGCGCTGATCGTTCTGTCGCGCGCCGTCGGCATTGTCGAGCCTTCAGCGGCACTCGGCTTGCCGCCGGGGTCGATCAGGGCGTTGCTGGCGCTCGGGCTGGCGATCGTGTTCGTGTCGGTTGCCTCCTGGGTGCTCGGCGGATTGTTCGATCCGACCGGCCGGGCCATCAGTACGGTGCAGATGGCGAGGGGCGACGTCGACGCTTACCGCAAGAATTATCCGGACAGGGACTACATCATCGGCGAGACCAGCGTTCCCGTGAAGTCGGGTACGCCCACCGACGTGATCGTGAAGGTCTATCTGAAGCAGGATCAGGGCATGCTCGACATGGCCAAGCAGATCCTGACCATCTCGGCGACGGTGCTGGTGACCGTGGTCGGTTTCTACTTCGGCAGCAACTCGTCGTCCGAGGCTCTGAAATCCGCTTTGGCCGGGCTTCAGGGCGGAGCTGCCGGCCCTGCGACGCCCGATGCCGTCCTCGGGGTCGGGCGGGAGATTGCGGGCGTCGCGACGGATGTCGGGAAGAAGATGACCGCGCTCGGTTCTGATCCGATGGCGCCGCTCGCCGCCGCCTTGAGGGCCGCGAGCCCTGATGTGCAGGCCAAATTGGCCGGGACCCTGGTGGACGCCCAGCAGAGCTTCGACAGTCTCAAGGCGGCCCAGACCGATCTGATCGCCAAGGCGGATCGCGCCAAGGAATTGTCGGCGACCGTGAAGCCGGATTCCTCAGCGGCGGATCTCATGCAGACGCGCGATCAGCTGGTTGCGCTGCGGACCGGCGTCACCGAGGCCAGCCGGAAGTTCGACCAGAGCCTGGCAGCCTTCACCGCCGCCAAGGATGCAATCCTGCAAGGCACGGCGAAGTGACGGTCCTGGCAGCAGGGCAACGACACGGTATCGGCAGTTACATCGATCAGGCATGGGCGACGTGACATGACAACCGGCATGGTGAAGACCGACAATCTCGCGTTGCGGAAGACTCCGGATCCGAACGGTGTCTCGACGGGTATCCTGCAGAATGGCGCGGTGTTCGACGCCATCACCAGCCTCCACATGAGCAATGTGCTCTGGTGGCTGGTCTCGACCAAGTTCGACGCCGAGACCCGCGTCGGATGGCTCCAGGCCGAATTCCTCCAGTTCGACGGGCCGGTCGTGGGGCGGCTCGACTGGAGCAAGACTCCGCAACTGGGCTCGTCCGGGTTTCACAATTTCAAGGGCGGCCAGAACTGGAAGTTCGACAGCGACGGCGTCTATCTCGAGGACGATCCGGACAACCCGCGCAGGTCCGGTGGCGAGCCGAAGACCTGCGCCGCCATTCTCGACATCTACGAGCAACAGATCTTCGATGCTTCGATGAAGCACGGCATTCCGCCGGAGCTGATCGTGATGACGATCGCGACCGAAAGCGGTGCGGACCGGAAGACCAAGTTCACGGGCGCGCCGACCTTCCGCTGGGAGGCGGCGCACACGACCTACAGTGCCGGGCCGATGCAGACGCTGGCGACGACGGCCGAGGAAGTGATCGATATCCTTCAGCTCAGCTACAACAAGAAGACCGTTGCTCCGGCATTTGCCATCAAGCCAAATCCGATTCCCGACGATCTCAAATTGTACGATGGCGCCACCAACATCGACATCGGCACCGGTGAGATCAAGCTCAACAACAAGCGCCACAGCACCGGCTTCGACCCGATCCTGGTGGCGGCCTGTTACAACGCCGGCAGTCTGCGCGAGACCAATGCGAACCCCTGGAACCTGTTCACGTTCGGTGACCACCTCAACCGGTCTGCCGAGTGGATCGGGGACGCCTGCTTCTTGCTGAAGAAGCTGCGCGGCGGCGGCATGCTCGATCCCGAGGTCGCCAGGTCCAATCCGCAAAACGTCGTCAATGACAGCGATCCGGACAAATTCCAGGTTACCGGACTATTGAGCGACGACGCCGACGCCGAGGTCGCCTATTTCCGCGATGCCGGCGCCGAAGCGCAGAAGATCAAGACGCCCGACGGCTTCTTCAGCGTCCTCGTCAGTTTTCCCAAGGACCTGACTGAGCCGCCGGCGCGTCAGGAAGCTTTGCCGCCCGTCACCTTTGCGGATCCGACCGATACCAAGGGCTACGTGCTCTGCATCGACCGGATCAGGACCGAGCAGAGGAAGGGCATGGGTTATGCGAGGACCGTCGGGATCTATCAGGCCTATATCGACGGCAAGAAGATTCCGGAAATTTCCGGCATGGTCTGCGAACGTCAGGGACCCGGCGACAACACCAAGGTCGGCCAGAACGAGCATCAGCGCCTCAAGGCGGGTGCCTATCGGCTGTTTACGCATGCCGGCGCCAGCCAGAAGTATCGTACGCACAATTACACCAAATCGAGCGTACCCGGCGCCACCGCGCGGCCGTGCTTGCGCGTTGCCGATACCGGTGTCCGTGAGGGCGTGCTCATTCATCCGGCCCAGGGCTATCTGTGGAGCATCGGCTGTCTCAACCTGACTGCGCCGTTGAGCGGCCCCCAGGACAACATCAACTATGCCGAAAGCCGGCGACGGGTGATCGCCCTGATCGACAACATGGCGGCGACGATGGCGGATTTTCCGAGCTCGGACAACCGGGACACCGGGGCCACCCTCTTGATCCGCGATCACGACGCCTGATCGCGGAGCCGGCGTCCGTCCCAAAGGGTGGTCCTGTCGCCGAGCGGTGTGCTAATGAGCGCGCCATCGCAGGCGAGGTTCGGGAACATCGATGGATACGCGTGAGGCCGCTTATGTCGCGGTGGATTGGGGCACAAGCAGTTTTCGCCTCTGGCTGGTCGACCGCGCCGGAGAGGTGCTGGCGGAGCGCCGCAGCGACGAGGGCCTGCTGGCCGCCGCCAAGGCCGGCTTTGCCGGCGTCCTGCAATCGCATCTGGCCGCGGTCGAAGCGCCGGCCCGGCTACCCGTGCTCATCTGCGGCATGGCCGGCGCCAAGACCGGCTGGGTCGAGGCAGGCTATGTCGACACGCCGGCGCCGCTCTCCGCCATCCTGAGGCAGGCCGTGCGGGTGCCGGGCCAAGCACGCGACATCCGCATCCTGCCGGGTATCGCGCAGCGCGACGCCAGGGCGCCGGACGTGATGCGCGGCGAGGAGACGCAATTGCTCGGCGCGCTTGGCCTGGATGCCGCAGGCGAGACGCTGGTGTGCATGCCCGGAACGCATTCGAAATGGGTGCGAGTGAAGGGCGGGGGGGTCGAACATTTTTCCACCTTCATGACCGGTGAGCTCTTCAGCGTGGTCTCGCGCGAGACGATCTTGTCGCTCGCGGTCGCCGGCGCCGATGACGCCGATGACGTCGCGAGCTTCAAGGCTGCCGTCACCGCCGCATACGAGGCACCTGCTTTCGCCGCCAATCTCCTGTTTGGCGCGCGGTCGCGACAGCTCCTGTTCGGCGGCACGCCGTCCGCTGCGCGCGAAAGGCTGTCGGGCACCTTGATCGGCGTCGAACTCGCCGCAGGACTGTCCGGGACGTTACCGAAAGCGGGCGTCACGCTGATTGCGTCCGGACGGCTCGCGATGTTGTACCAGCATGCCTTTGACGTGCTGTCGGTCGCCGTGACCCCGATCGATGCCGACGAGGCCGTTCGTCGCGGCCTGTCGATGGCGGCTGCCGCGATCTGGGCGAAATAGAAGGACTTCCGAGATGAGCGTTCCCTTTCCGCAGATGCAGCGTCCGCTGGTCGCGATCCTGCGCGGCGTCAAGCCGGAGGAGGCCGAGGCCATCGTCAGCGTGCTGATCGAGGCCGGCATGACCGCGATCGAGATTCCGCTGAACTCGCCCGACCCGTTCCGCTCCATCGCCACCGCGGCGAAACTCGCGCCATCCGGCGTGCTGATCGGCGCCGGCACGGTGCTGGCCACCGCGGACGTCGATCGCCTCAACGATGTCGGCGGCAGGCTGATGGTCTCGCCCAACGTGGATACGCAAGTGCTCGCGCGCGCGCATCAGTACGCCATGGTGACGTTGCCGGGCGTGTTCTCGCCGACCGAGGCGCTGCTTGCCGCGCGCTCGGGCGCATCGGGCCTGAAATTCTTTCCGGCGAGCGTGCTCGGCGCATCCGGCATCTCCGCGATTCGCGCGGTGCTCCCACCTGGCGTGATGATCGCCGCCGTCGGCGGCGTCTCGGATCAGAATTTTGCGGAGTACATCACGGGCGGCGTGACCGCGTTCGGACTCGGTTCCAGCCTCTACAAGCCCGGCATGACGGCGGCCGATGTCGCGGCGCGCGCGAAAGCGACGATCGCGGCCTATGATCGGGCGATTGCGAAAGACTGATCAGGCAATAAACAAGCCGTGATGCCGTCACGGTCGCGCGTTATCCTATCTTGTGTGACCAGCGAGATCAGGAGACCGACATGGCGATCAACAACGTGGCCGATCTGTTCGTGGCAACGCTCGAACAGGCCGGCGTCAAACGCATCTACGGCATCGTCGGCGACAGCCTGAACGCGCTCACCGAGGCGCTGCGCCGCCGCGGCACCATCGAATGGGTCCATGTCCGCCACGAGGAGGTCGCGGCCTTCGCGGCCGCCGGCGAAGCCGAGATGACGGGGAGCCTCGCGGTCTGCGCCGGCTCCTGCGGCCCGGGCAATCTGCATCTGATCAACGGCCTGTTCGACGCGCATCGCAGCCGCGTTCCGGTGCTGGCGATCGCGGCGCAGATTCCGTCAGCCGAGATCGGCGGCGGCTACTTCCAGGAAACCCATCCGCAGAACCTGTTCCGCGAATGCAGCCATTATTGCGAGATGGTGTCGGATCCGAGTCAGCTGCCTTATGTGATCGAGAATGCCATTCGCGCGGCCGTCGGCCTGCGCGGTGTTGCCGTGATCGCCATGCCCGGCGATGTCGCGTTCCGCTCACCGCCCAAGCGCGCGCTGTCGACGGCACGCGGCCTTGCGCTGGCGGCGCCGAAGGTGGTGCCGCAGGCCGATGAGTTGAAGGCGCTCGCGGATCTCCTCAACGGTGCCGAGCGCATCACCCTGTTCTGTGGCCGCGGCTGTGCCGGCGCACATGCGCCCTTGATGCAGCTAGCCGAAGCGCTGAAAAGCCCGATCGTGCATGCGCTCGGCGGCAAGGAGCATGTCGAATACGATAATCCCTACGACGTCGGCATGACCGGCTTCATCGGCTTCTCCTCGGGTTACGCCGCCATGCATGCCTGCGATGCGCTGGTAATGCTCGGTACCGATTTCCCCTACAAGCAGTTCTTTCCGACCGACTGCCAGATCGCGCAGATCGACATCCGTCCGGAAAATCTCGGTCGCCGCTGCAAGATCGATCTCGGTCTCGTCGGCGACGTCAAGCTGACGATCGAGGCGCTGCTGCCGCTGCTCAAGAGCAAGACCCAGCGCAAGCATCTCGACGACGCCATCGCGCATTACAAGAAGGCGCGCGAGGGCCTCGACTCGCTCGCCAGGGGCACGCCGGGAGCCAGGCCGATCCATCCGCAATACCTCGCAAAGGTCATCAGCGACCATGCGTCCGAGGATGCCGTCTTCACCGCCGATGTCGGCACGCCGACGGTGTGGGCCGCGCGCTATCTCGACATGAACGGGCGCCGCCGTCTGATCGGCTCGTTCGTGCACGGCTCGATGGCCAATGCGATGCCGCAGGCGATCGGCGCGCAGGCCGCCCAACCCGGCCGGCAGGTGATCTCGCTGTCGGGCGACGGCGGCTTCACCATGCTGATGGGCGACCTCATCACGCTGACGCAGATGAAGCTGCCGGTGAAGGTGGTCGTCTTCAACAACGGCGTGCTCGGCTTCGTCGCGCTGGAGATGAAGGCGGCCGGTTTCGTCGACACCAATGTCGACCTGGAAAACCCGGATTTCGCGGCGATGGCCCGCGCGATGGGAATCTTCGCGAAGCGCGTCGAGGACCCCGGCGAGCTTCCGGGCGCGATGAAGGAGATGCTGGCGCACGATGGGCCGGCCTTGCTCGACGTCGTCACGGCCAAACAGGAGCTGTCGATGCCGCCGACCATCACGACGGAGCAGGTCAAGGGTTTCAGCCTCTGGGTGCTGCGCGCCGTGATGAGCGGTCGCGGCGACGAGGTCATCGACCTGGCGAAGACGAATTTGCTGCCGCGCTAGCCCCGCTTCACCGACGGCGCGGGCAGCCGTTCGTGGCGGCTCTGGAAGCGTTGCCAGTGCAGCACGATGCCGATCAGCAGGGCCGGGACGAAGCCGAGCGCGATCAGGAAATGCGGCAGCTCTTTCGGCGAGATGAAGGCGATGGCGATGTCCGAGATCAGCCAGAGGGCGGCGAACATCACCGCGAAATCCGTGCGCGGGCAGCGCAGATAATAGAAGATCGCGGTGATGACGATGGCCGGCCCGATCGCGATGGCGATCATCACCGCCGTCAGCTCCTTCGGCGTCACCGCGTCGAGCACCATCGATGCCAGCAGCCAGAGCGCGGCGAACATGGCGACGATGTCGATCGGATGCCGCAACCCAATACCTCTCGCGGAAAACGCGTTATCGTTGTGTCCCGCGCGCTGGCCGTCAAGTCAAATACGCCTATTCCTCGTCGCTTCCCGGCGTCGGGCGCAGCATGAAATGGCCGAAGGCGGTGGCGATCGGCTTGTCGGCATCATCCTGCCAGGCGCGCGCCTCGAAGGCGACGATGCGGCGGCCCTGCTTCACGATCGACACGTTGGCGATGGTGTCCAGCGCGCGGCCGGAGCGTAGATAGTTGACAGTGAGTCCGATCGGCTTTGGCAGCGCGGCAATGCCGAGTTCGCGCCGCACGCCGAAAATCGCCGTGGTCTCGAGGAAAGCGCCGGTCATGCCGCCATGGATCGCCGGCAGGATCGGGTTGCCGATGATCTTCGGCGAGAACGGCATCGTCAGTGTGCCGTCGTTGTTGACGCGAATGCCGAGGGCGCGCGCGAACGGGCTGGTGGCGAACGGGCCGTCGGGATCGTCGGGTGCCTCCAGCGTCGGGATGCTGCGCGACTCCATCCTGCGGTCGGCGAGCATGTTGGTGCGGTTGGCACCGATCATGAAGCAGGCGGTCGCGGTCGCGACCGGATCGTCCTCGGATTCCTGATAGGCGGTGGAGCGCACGAAGGCGATCGAGCGCGTGGTGCGGTAGCAGACCGAATGCGCCTTGATGTCGAGGCCGGGCGTCGCCGGCTTCTGGTAGTCGATGCGCAGATCCAGGGTTGCGATCGCGCTCGTGCCGTCGAGCGCAAGTTGCACGGCCATGCCGCAGCTCTCGTCCAGCATCGCGGTGACGACGCCGCCGTGCAGGACGCCGGTCTCGGTGTCGCCGACGAAGACGGGACGGTAGGGCAGGCTGGACCAGGCCTCGGCGGGGGCGAAGCGGTCGAGCTGGAGCCCGCTGATATGGCCGTAATCGGAACGGCGGCCCTTGATGGCCTCGGCGAGTTCCTCGAACGGAAGCGTTGTGGGTGAGCTGGACATGACGATGTTCTAGACCAGCGGCGGGCGCCGCGCAAAACCCCGAACGGGCCTTGCGAGGGACTGGTTTGGCCTCGACACGGCCCGCCGAAGCAACGATGGTGGGCGCTTCGTCCGTCGACTAGTCCCAAGGAGTGCCCATGGCCGACCCCGAAACACCTGGCACCCCCCAGGGGCCCGTGACCATTTCGAGCTCCAGCTCGGAGCGGGCACCGATCATCTATTTCGACGGCGCATCCTGCTTCGGCCATCACAACGGCGCGATCCAGATCGAGCTCGCCGCGAACCTCCTGATGCCGGTCGGCGCCGCCGTCAGGGTCGACGTGGTCCAGACCGCGCATCTGCGGTGCAGCGTGGCCGCGGCGCTGGCCTTGCGCGAGGCGCTCGACAAGGCGCTGGCGATGTTTCGGCAGGGGCAGCAGCAGCCGACGGAGGAGATTCCGGCGGTGAAGAATTGAGATCGCAATTGACAGCCTACGGTCTTTGCGCCAATTTTTGCGCAGGTTGATACGACCTGCCGGTTGCCCCCTCCGTGGAATGGTGAACGTATCGAGCCCTTGATCGGCCCCCTTTGCCCGAGCGACCGGGTCAGCAACGCAACCGCCTGACACACCTGGATCGCTCATGCAGAGGACGAACCGATGCGCGATTTTCGCGATGCCAAGGCTATGGCGCAGACCCTGCGCCAATCTCTGATCACCAAGGACGTCACCATCAGCCACAGCGAAAGCCTGGAGCTGGTGTCGAGGATGCTGGGGATCGCCGACTGGAACACGTTGTCGGCGATGCTTCAAAGCGAGCGCCGCGACACGGCTGCGCCGGTCGCGAGGCTCAAGACCTCAACGGCCGTCTACCCGGCGGTCCCGCTGCGCGATTTCGTGCCGTTTCCGAACGCGACCTTTCCGCTGTTCGTCGGGCGGGAGAACACGGTGCTCGCCCTCGACCATGCGTTCGAAGGCGCGCGTGAGATGGTCTGTGCGATCCAGCGCGACGCGGCCGTCGATGAGCCGGGATTTGCCGATGTCTACGAGGTCGGCTTATTGGCTCAATTGGTCGAGCTCGAACGGCTCTCCGACGGCTCGATCAGGGTGTTGACGCGCGGGATCCGCCGCGTCGCACTTCGCAGCTTCGCGTCGTTGAACAGCGGCTATCGGTCCGAAGCCACCGAATTGGTTGAAAGCCCGCCTGTGGACGCGCCTGACCTGATCCGCCGAAGCATCCAGCGCTTCGAGGATTATGCGGCAGCCCATGGCCTGCTCATGCCGGATGTCTGGTCGTTCCTCGACCAGACCCGCGACCTCGGGCGCATTGCCGATACGATGGCGACGCGGATGAAGCTGCCGGTCAGGGACAAATACGAGCTATTGGCGATGCTCGATCCGGTCAAGCGGCTGGAGAAGATCGATTCGCTGCTGGACGTGTCGTCACGCCCGTTCGCGCCGGCCTATGCTGCCACGCGACGCCTGGCGCTCACCCTTGCCGACCGGCGCCGCCATCAGTTTGCGACGCTGGAGCATCTCCTGCTGGCGTTGCTTGAAGACAGTGATGCTGCCGCCATCATGCAGGCCTGCAACGCGGATCTCGGCGTGCTCGGACAGAGCCTGGTCGATTATCTCGACAGGGAGCTCGCGCACACCGTCATCGAAACCGGCACCGCGGCGCCGACCGCGGCATTCCAGCGCGTGGAGCGCCGTGCCGCGCTGCATGCCCAGGAGACCGGCCATCCGGCCGTAACCGGCGCCAATACGCTCGTCGCCTTGTTTCCGGAGACGCGAAGCCCCGCGGCGCGTTTGCTCGCCGAACAGGGCGTGTCGCGCTGGCGCGTGGACAAGGCCCTTGCGCGCAACGCCGGGAAGGAGAAGGGCTAGGGCAGCGCGCGCCGCGCCTACGCCTTGGCCACGTGGACCTTCGGCGTCTTGCCGCCGTTCCATTTGCCGTCGAGTGCGCGCTCGATCTGGGCGGCGAGTTGCAGCAGCAGGCCGTCATTGGCCTGCTTCGCAATCGCCTGGATGCCGAGCGGCAGGCCGTGATCCTGGGCTGCCATCGGCATCGAGATCGCGGGCATGCCGCAGAGATTGGCCAGCGGCGTGAAGGCGAAGAAGCGCCAGAGATTGCCGAACCAGTCGAGCACGTCGGGATTGTCGGAGATGGTGAGGTATTCCCTGGTCCCGACCTTGGGCGTCGGCAGTGCGGTGATCGGCGTCAGGATCACGTCCCACTGCTCGAAGAACGCGCCGAAACCGCGCGATGTCGTGTTGAACACGCCTTGCATCTTCGCGCGTTCGGCGAAAGTCGTGTGGCGGCCGGCTTCCCAGATCCTGATGTTCATCGGCTCGATCAGATCTTCCGGCGGCTTCTCCAGCCCGCGCGCGGCGAGCATGTTGGAGATCACCACGGCGAAGTTCGAGATGTAGCACATCGTCTGCGCCGCGAAGGCGGCGCGGAAGTCGAGCTCGGGCAGGGCATAGTCGACGTGATGGCCGAGGCCTTCGAGGAAGCGGCCGGTCTTCTCCAGCTCGGCCGCGATCTCCGGCGTCGCCGTGTAATCGCCCCAGCTGTGCGACAGCGCGATGCGGAGCTTGGTCGGATCGCGCTTGATCATCTCCGAATAGGGCTGCGCCGTGGTCCAGAACGGCATGAACTCGCCGGGCGCCGGTCCCCTTGCATGATCGACGAAGGCGGCGGTGTCGCGCACCGAACGCGACTGGCAGCCCTGGATCGAGACGAGGCCGGTGAGGTCGGACATGTGCGGCGCCAGCGAGAACACGCCGCGCGACACTTTCAAGCCGATATTGCCGTTGACCCCTGCGGGAATGCGGATCGAGCCGCCGCCGTCGGTCGCATGCGCGATCGGCACCACGCCGGCCGCCACCATCGCGGCGCTGCCCGCCGACGAGCCGCAGGTGGTGTAGTCGGTATTCCAGGGATTGCGGGTGACATAGACGGCGGGATTGTCGGCCGAGGAGCACACGCCGAATTCGGGGGTCGTGGTGCGCCCGATCAGGTTGAGGCCGGCCTGGCGGAATTTGCCGGTGAGGAAGGTATCGGCGGCGGCGCGGTTGCCGCGCATCAAGAGCGAGCCCATCTCCTGGAGCCGGCCTTTCATGGTCGGCCCGAGGTCCTTCATCAGGAACGGCAGGCCGGCGAAGGGGCCTGCGAGATTGGCGCCGTCCTTGGCCGGATCGGCGATCACGTCCTCGAACAGCTCGACCACGCCCGACAGCGCCGGATTGACCTTGGCGACGGCCGCACTGGCCTGGCGCGCCAGTTCCTTTGCCGTCAGCTCGCCCTTGCGGACGCGCGCCGCCAGGCCCACGCCATCGTGCTGCGCCCATTCGTTCCAGCTCATCGGCAAAGTCATGAAGTCAAAATCCCCTTGAGAGAGGCGCCACCTTTTTCGCAAGGGACCGCGTGAATCAACTGAGCCGGCGCGAAGGGCAGGGTTGCGTCGGGCGGAGAGGTCGCACGATCCGGGATGCCGGCCTCGTCAATCCGGCAGTCGCGCAATCACCGCAACCGGTCCGCCCCCGGCCGGGCCCTGATGTTCGGCGCCGCCGGACACGTAGACCGCGCCGGTGCCGGCAAGGCCTGCGATCAGGCCGCCGACCGCGGCGCGGGCGTGGCGCGTCGAGCTGATGTCGGTGTCTTCCAGCATGGTGTGACGGAAGCCGCGCACATCGCCATCGGGCGAGGCCTCCGCCTTGGCGAAGATGTTGACGAGCGCGCGGCCCGGCTGCGGCGTGGCGCCAAGCCCGACACTCTTCAATGCGGACATCACCGCCGCGGCATCGATGGCGTCGTCCATCACCGCATGTCCGATCTCGAATTCGCTCGCGGACGATGCCGAATTGCCGAGCACGATGACGACATTGTGCATCAGCTCGATCCCGGACGAGGTCGAGGCCACCTTCGAGAACAGATCGTAGCGCTGCAGCACGTCCGCGTCGCCGATGTCGGGGCCGATCTCGCCGAGCGCGACCGCAACCCCGAGCGCGGAGGCGCCGCGCGAATAGGCCATCGAGCTGTAGGCGTTCGTCGTCACCGTCTTGTTGCCGCGCGCGCCCGCCGCCTCGACACGCTCGCTGGTGAGCAGCGGGCACTTGATCTGCACGAAATGGACGTCGGCGGCATCGGTGATGCCGGCATCCGCCATGGCAGCTTTGACGGCTTGCGCCGTTTCCACGATCTGCGCGGAGCGGCCGAGCTCTTCGGGCAGGAAATCCCGCGTGTGCGCCATGCCGATGCTCAGGCGCTTGCCGGTCATGCCTGCCGGGCGCGCAGCCTCGCGCCGCGTGAACACCGTGAGATGCGGGCTGAGCACGCCTTCGGTGCCGCCCGACATCACGAAGGCGATGCGCTGCTCGACCTGCTCCGGCGACAGTCCAAGTTGCGGCGCCAGCGCCGTGCACAGCGCGGCAACGGCGTACTCCCGGGTAAAATCGTTGACGCCGCCATTGCCCTCGGTCTTGCCGAGAATCGCCAATATCGATGCCGGGTCGATCGCGCCTGAAACGATCATGGCCATCAGGCCGGAGACGTCGCCGGGGCCGCTGGTGGCGATCCTGATGACCCCGACGGATGTCGTGCGCATGTCAGTCCCCGCTTGTCTCGGCGCGATCAAGCTCGCGCGTGACGGTCCAGGCTCATTCTCGCCCGATCCGGAAAAGTGCGGAGATTCGCTGCGTCCGCGCACGGTTTTCGGCAACGCATTGATCTGGATCAATTGGACTGACCGTACTCGCCCGGGTTCCAATGTTCAAGGCGGGTTAAGCAGGCACACTGGATAGTCCGGCGCAACGTGCAATTGCAGGCACATTGCTGTTTTCATGGACGTTCATATGCGCAAGAACCTTCCGGTCACCGACAAGGAATACGAGATCGGCGATGACGTGTTCATCGTGTCCAGGACCGACGTCAAGGGACGACTGACCTATTTCAATGATCAATTCGTAGCCGCCTCCGGCTTCACGGAGGAAGAGCTGAAGATGCAGCCGCACAACATCGTGCGCCATCCCGACATGCCGCCTGAGGCCTTCGAGGACCTCTGGAACACCATCAAGGAAGGAAAGCCCTGGGCGGGCGCGGTGAAGAACCGCCGCAAGAACGGCGACTATTACTGGGTCGCGGCGAGCGCAACGCCGATCTGGGAGGGCGGCAAGATCAACGGTTACATGTCGATCCGCGCCAAGCTTCCCGTCGAGCAGCGCCGCGATGCCGAGCGCATCTATGCGTTGTATCGGGCGGGCAAGGCGCAGGGCTATCGTCTTCAAAGCGGGACTGTCCGGCGCCGCTCGGCGTTCGACGTCCTGAAGGTCTTCAGCGGCACGTTGAAAGCACGCCTTGCGAGCCTCGTTGCCCTGCAATCGGTCTTCCTCCTCGTCATGGGTCTGGTCGGCCTGATGACCGCCTATGACAGCAACAAGCGGCTGACGACCATCTACGAGGATCGTGCCGTCCCGCTCGCCCAGCTGTTTGAGATCAACGACCGCATGAAGGAAGCCTCCATCATGCTCTACCAGGCCGCGGTCGACGGCCGCGCGGGCAAGCCGGTGGCTGAGGTCGAAGGCAGGGTCCGCAAGAATTCCGAGGCGATCAACAAGGTATGGGCCGAGTATATCGCAACCTACCTTACTCCCGAGGAGAAGATTGCCGCGCAGGCATTCACCGAGAGACGCAAGGACTATCGCGACGTCGGCATCGACGCGGGTCTGCCGTTGCTCGCGGCCGCGAAATTCGACGAACTCGCGACCCTTCAGGCCGGAAAGACCAGCGAGCTGTTCGCGCGCGCCAAGGCGGAGCTGGACAAGCTCGTCGCGATCCAGATCGACGTGGCGAAGTCCGAGTATGATGCCGCCGAGCGCGGCTATCGCCTGATGCTGGGGGTCGCGCTTGGCCTCGTCGTGCTGGCGCTGATCGCCTGCGCCTGGTGCGGCCTGCGCGCGATACGGGCGATCACCGCGCCGCTGAAGCAGCTCAATGCGACCATGGACGGTATCGCGCAGGGCAAGTTCAACAACCGGATCGAGATATTGCGTGACGACGAGCTCGGCGCCGCGCTGCGCAACATCCAGGCGATGCAGGCCAAGCTCGGATTCGAGCTCGTGGAACGGATCGACCGGGCACGGCTCGCCGACCAGGAGAAGTTCAGCGCCCTCAACGAAATGGCCAATACGGTCGAGCGTGAGACGCTGGCTGCGGTCGATGCCGTCTCGGGGCAGATGGAGAAGATGGCGGAAAGCGCCGCGCTCATGAACGAGAGCGCCGGCACGGTCGGGTCCAACAGCAGCAACGTCGCCGCGGCGGCCGAGCAGTCGCTCGCCAACGCGCAGACATTGAGCCAGGCCGCATCGCAGTTGAACGGCTCGATCGCCGAGATCGCCAAGCAGATCAGCTCGTCCCGCAAGCTGACGACCGACGCGGTCGAGAGCTCGGCGAAGGCCCAGACGCTGGTCGGAGCGCTGTCGGATGCCGCCAACCGGGTCGGATCGGTCACCAGCCTGATCAGCGAAATCGCGGAGCAGACCAATCTGCTCGCCCTCAACGCCACGATCGAGGCGGCGCGGGCGGGAGAGGCCGGCCGAGGCTTTGCCGTCGTCGCCTCGGAGGTGAAGTCGCTCGCAGAGCAGACCACGAAGGCGACCAGCGAGATCGCGCAGCAGATCACCGAGATCCAGAACGTGACGCGCGATTCCGCCGACTCCATCGCGGCCATCGGCGAGGTCATTCGCGGCGTCGATGCGGTGTCCGCCGAGATCTCGGTGTCCATGGACAAGCAGAGCCAGATGACCGCGGAGATATCGCGCACCGTCGCCGAATCCTCCGAAGCAGCGCGCGAAGTTGCGTCACAGATCGTCGGCGTGTCCAGCGAGGCGGCGGAAACGGGACGCAGGGCCTCGGAAATCTCGCAAGGATCGCTCGAAATCGCCGGCAAGATGGGCGACCTCAGGGAGACGCTGGTGCGGGTGGTCCGGACCTCGACGTCAGAGGTCAACCGGAGAATTGCCGCCCGTGCGCCAGTGGATCGCAGCGGCACCGTCGAGGCGGGCGGCCACGTGCATCGGGTCCACGTCCGCGATCTCTCCGAGAACGGCGCCATCCTGGTCGAAGACGTCGCCGGCATCGATCTCCACCAGAACGTCGTCGTCGCCATCGATGGCCTTCCCGCGCGGCTGAAAGGGGTCGTGGTCCGCAAGAACGATCGTGGCACGCTGGTGCGGTTCGAGCTCGACGAAGCCGCCAACGAGCTGATCCGGACGCTGATGGGCGCATCGCGCGCCGCGGCCTGAGGGATCGCGGGAGCGGCGACGAGCGGACCTGCCCCGCGTCCGACGCGACGTCGTCGCCCGGATGCGCGAGCGCCATCCGGGGTCTGAAATTGCCCGACGGGCAAAACACCGTAAGGTTGTCAATCGGCTGTCGCAAAAATATTCCGCTTTACCGAAATTCGGTTTTGTCGTATGTGTCGCCCATCCCGGCTCACCTTGAGGGGCGATCGCGCGTCGTCACGTATCGCGAGCCGGGCTTGCGGT
>NZ_AKIY01000190.1 GCF_000282615.1 Bradyrhizobium sp. YR681
GCGACCCAGTACGCCGAGACGTCTGCGATTCACCGAGAAGCCGCGGCGTACTGGATTCCCCGCCTTCGCGGGGAATGACAGCGAGCTTATGGAAGTGCCCTCCAAAACAAATCCGCCGGAGGCTCACCTCCGGCGGACTGTCTCAAGCAGCTTGCAGCCGGCCTTACGCCTTCATCGCGCCCTTCACGGCTTCGGCCGTGATCGGCAGGGCCCTGACGCGGGCGCCTGAGGCGTTGAAGATGGCGTTGCCGATGGCGGGTGCGACCACCGTCACGGCGGGCTCGCCGACGCCGGTGGCCTTTTCGCCGTTTGCGATCACCGCGACCGCGACCTCCGGCATCTGGCTCATGCGCAGGGGCGTGTAGCTGTCGAAATTGGTCTGCTCGATGCCACCGTCCTTCAGCGTCGCCTTCTCGTACATCGCCAGCGACAGGCCCCACAGCGCCGCGCCCTCGACCTGGGCACGGATGTTGTCGGGATGCACCTGGGTGCCAACGTCGGTTGCGACCGTGAGCTTCTTCACGGTCACCTCGCCCGATGCGGCCACCGCGACATGGGCGACGCAGGCCGTCCAGCTCGCGGTTGCGCGTTCCTGCGACGAGACGCAGGCAACTCCATGCCCTCGCCTTTCGGCAGTTGCCTGGTGCCGTAGCCGGACAGCCCCATCGCGGCGAGCAGCGTGTTGCGCAAGCGCTGCGCGCCGCCATCGTTCTTGCCCTTGCCGTCGAGCAGCGCGATGCGGAACAGGGCGGGGTCCTTGCCGGTCGCAGCCGCGATCTCGTCGATCATGCTTTCGACCGCCCAGAAGGTCCAGCCCGGCGCCACCGAGCGGAGCTGCCCGGACGGCGTCGCATTGTGCGCGAGCTCGTTCTTGATCGCACGCACATGATGGTTGGGCACGGTGTAGAAGAAGTCGGCACCGTTCACCGTGAACGAGTCCAGCGGCCCCTTCTTGTCGACCGAGGGCGTGAGGAAATCTGGGATTCCCCAGCGCGCGGTCGGCCACGCCGACACGACGTCGTGGCTGAGCGCGACCAGCTTGCCGTCACCGTCCACGCCGGCTTTCACTTTCTGGTAGGTGAGCGGACGCGAGAAATCCATCGTCATGTCGTTTTCGCGCGTGTAGATCACCTTCACCGGCTTGCCGATGGCCTTCGCCGCCTGCACCGCGGGGATCATCATGTCGGCATCGAGCCTGCGGCCAAAACCGCCGCCGAGCCACATCTGGTGCATGACGACGAATTTCGGATCGATCCCAGCAGCACCCGCGGCGATCGCGCCGGAGCGCGTCGCGAACTGGTTGCCGGAATAGATGTGCAGGATGTCACCCTTGAACTCCGCGGTGGCGTTCATCGGCTCCATCGGCGCATGGATGTTGATGCTGGTGGTGTACTCCGCCTCCAGCACTTTTGCCGCCGAGCCGAACGCCGCCGAGGGATCGCCGTCCTTGACGAAGAACTGGCCGGAATCGTCGAGCTTTTGAAGCCGCTTGGCTTCATCGAGCAGCGACTGGCTCGACAGCTTTGCGTTGGGCCCGCCGTCATAGGCGATCTTCAGCGCCTGCGCTGCCTTCTTGGCGTTGGCGTAGGTGCTGGCGACCGCAACGACCCAACCGGAGGTCGTTCCGGTCTTGTCGTCGAGGGTGACGGCCTTGATGAAGCCCGGCACCTTCCTGGCGCCGCTGTCGTCGACCGATTTCACGGTGGCGCCGAAACGCACCGGCGGCGTTACCACCGCGCCATAGGCCATGCCCGGCAGCATCACGTCGATGCCGTACTTCGCCGTGCCGTTGGTCTTGGAGGGGATGTCGAGCTGCGGCACCGACACACCGATCATGGTGTATTGATCCGGCGTCTTCAGCTTGATCGCCTTCAGCTCGTCCGGCGTGAAGGTTTTGGTCGCCTTGCCGCGCTTCACGATATCGGCGAACGACATCTGCTTCTTCGACTTCGGATGCACGATCATGGAATCGCGCACTGCGAGTTCCGATGCCGGCACGCCCATCGCGGCGGCCGCGCCCTCCATCAACGCCATGCGCCCGGCCGCACCGGCCCGGCTCATCGCGTCAAAGTTCATCATCGTGGACCAGCTGCCGCCGGTGATCTGCGCGCCCAGCACGGGGTCGTTGAATTTTGGATCGTTGGAGGCGAGTGCAACGCGCATGTCGCTCCATTTTGCACCCAGTTCCTCCGCCACGATCTGCGCCATGGTGGAGGCGATGTGCTGGCCCATGTCGGCCTTGCCGCAGGTCACGGTGACGAGGCCGTCGGGCGCGATCGCGTACCAGACGCTCGGCTCGAAATTCGATGGTGCAGCGAGCGCTTCACCGATGCCGGGCACGCCGGCATAGCCGAGCACGAGGCCGGTCGCGGCGGTGCCGACCAGGAAGGAGCGGCGGCTGAGATCGGTCGTCTCGGATGTCACGTTGTTGATGTGCTTGTTCATGTGGGCCTCCGTTCGTTGCCGGAGGCGGAGGCGGTGCGCATCTCGGATGCGGCACGCATGATCGCCTTCTGGATCCGCGAATAGGTCATGCAACGGCAGAGATTGCCGTCCATATGCGCCACGACCTCGTCCTTGGTCGGATTGGGATTCTTCGCCAGCAGCGAGGCCGCCTGCATGATCTGTCCGGACTGGCAGTAGCCGCATTGCGGCACCTGCTCGGCGATCCATGCCTTCTGCAAGGGATGATCGCCCTTGGCGGAGAGGCCTTCGATGGTGGTGATCTTCTTGCCGGCGACATCGCCGACCATGGTCTGGCACGACCGCACGGCTTCGCCGTTGACGTGCACGGTGCAGGCACCACACAGCCCGGCCCCGCAGCCGAACTTGGTGCCGGTCATCTGCAATTGCTCGCGGATCGCCCAGAGGAGCGGCGTGTCGTTCGCCGCATCCACGGACAGACTCCGCCCGTTGATGGTGAGAGTTGGCATAGGCGTCTTCCCCTGCCGGTGCATGAAGCCGCTTACGGCGGCAACTTGAGTAGTGGACGCCCACCGGGCCAACGCCCACCTTGATCGCAAGAATGATCGCGTTCGGGCGCAGAGGCAAATGCAATTTGGAATCGCTCGAAACTATCCTGGCAGCGTCGTGTTGTGCGTTGCGAGAACGAGGCGGATGCAGCGACTGGACGCAATAGAAAGCGCATGCGTGCCATTGCGATCAGGCAGTTTCTTCGAGGTAACTTGGCGCGCTAGAGTACAAGCGCCGCCGCGGTCGCCCCTTCTCCCCTTGCGGGAGAAGGTGGCGCGAAGCGCCGGATGAGGGGTATCTCTCCGCGAACTCAACAGGCAGTCTTGCGCGCAGAGAGAACCCCTCACCCGTCTCGCCGCTTGCGCGGCGAGCCACCCTCTCCCGCAAGGGGAGAGGGTGCACCGGTGTCGTAGCGAGAATAAAAAGAAAGGGCGGAAACAATGCCGAAGATCGATCGGGACGGCGTCGGGATCTATTACGAGGTCCACGGCAATGGTCCGCCGCTGCTGCTCACCCACGGCTATTCCTCGACCTCGGCGATGTGGCACGGCCAGGTCGATGCGCTCGCAAAGGACCACAAGCTGATCCTGTGGGACATGCGCGGCCATGGCCAGTCCGACTACCCTGACGATCCCAAGGCCTACAGCGAAGCACTCACTGTCGGCGACATCGCGGCGATCCTCGATGCGGTCGGCGCCGGGCGCGCCATCATCGGCGGCCTCTCGCTCGGCGGCTACATGTCGCTCGCGTTCTATCGCGCGCATCCGGAGCGCGCCCGGGCGCTGCTGATCATCGACACCGGGCCGGGCTTCAAGAAGGACGACGCCCGCGAAGCCTGGAACGCACGCGCACTCGGCACCGCCGACAAGCTCGATCGCGAAGGGCTCGCGATGCTGAAATCGGCGACGCGCGAACGCGCCGCCGCCAGCCACCGCAACGCCAGCGGGCTTGCGCTTGCGGCCCGCGGCATGCTGACCCAGCGCGATGCGCGCGTGATCGAGCTGTTGCCCGACATCAAGGTGCCCAGCCTGATCGTGATCGGCGCCGACGACACGCCGTTCCTGGCGGCGTCCGACTACATGGCCGCAAAGATCCCCGGCGCACAAAAGGTCGTGATTCCCGCGGCCGGACACGCCGTCAACATCGATCAGCCGCAGGCTTTTGTTGACGCGGTGGTGCCTTTCCTGAAGAACTTGCCGGGATAGGACGGACAGGAACTCAGGCCATGAAGCGGGCAATGTTGACTGCGGGTGCAGTGTTGCTGTCGATGTCGGCATCGGCGCAGGCCGATCCGTTCGGCGCCATGCCGCGCCAGCCCTTCGTCACGACCTTGTCCAACAACACGCCGCTCGCCTTCGGCATGGATGCCGGGCAGACCGCGCGCGCCCTCGGGCAGCCGCTGCAATATGTACGGGGGCGGCCCGGCAACGAGATCTACCTCGCGCTCCGCAACATCGGCGGCAGCGGGCTGATCCCCTACCGTCACCGCCTGTTCCTGCAATTCCGCCACGGACGGCTGGCGGGATGGAAGGAGGACTATGGCGAGAACTGGATGTGGGAGTGAGGTGTCTCCCCTCATCCTGAGGAGCTTGCGCAGCAAGCGTCTCGAAGGATGAAGGCCCCTGCAGCTGCTTCTCGGCCTTTCATCCTTCGAGACGCGCTGGCGCGCTCCTCAGGATGAGGGGAGAGAGTTGAAATTTCGGATCGACAACAAAGAAGGACAACCCGCGTGGGACAAGACATCAAGCTGACGGCCTCCGACAATTTCCAGCTCGGCGCCTATCGCGCCGATCCCGCCGGCAGCCCGAAGGGCGCGGTGGCGGTGATCCAGGAGATTTTTGGCGTCAACCATCACATCCGATCGGTCTGCGACCGCCTTGCCAAGGAGGGCTATGTCGCGATCGCGCCGTCGATCTTCGACCGCACGTCGCCGAACTTCCAGTCGGGCTATAGCCCCGACGAGATCGCGGAAGCGCGAAAATTCGTCGCCAGTCCCGACTGGGAGGCGATGCTGCGCGACACGCAGGCCGCAATCGATGCGGTGAAAACTATCGGCCCGGTCGGCATCATCGGCTTTTGTCTGGGCGGCAGCATCGCCTTCGTCGCGGCGACGCGATTGACCGGCCTGAAGGCCGCGATCGGGTATTACGGCGGCGCCGTTGTGCGCTTCGCCGACGAGACGCCGAAGGTCCCGACGCAACTGCATTTCGGCGAGAAGGATGCGGGCATTCCCCTGACCGACGTCGAGACGGTCAAGGCGAAGCGGCCGGACGTCGAGGTCTTCGTCTACGCGAACGCCCAGCACGGCTTCCATTGCGACGAGCGGCCGAGCTACGACAAGGCCAGCTCGGATATCGCCTGGCCGCGCTCGATGGAATTTTTCGCAAAGCATCTGAAATAGAGCTCATAGCTCTCTCGTCCGTCATTCCGGGATGCGCCGACAGGCGCAGGCCCGGAATCCATACTCACAACCGTGGTTACGGATTCTCAGATGCGCAATTGCGCATCATGACTCGCGCTACGCGCGCCCCGGAATGACGAGGGGAGAGAGTCGGGCTGAAACTAGAACCAGCGCTCGCCGACATACACGGTGTCGCCCGGTGCAAGCGGCGTACCGAGGGGCACCACGGCGCGCATGGCACCGCCGCCCTCGGTGTGCGTGACGGTGACGACGTCGCGCTTGGCGCGCGGCGAGAAGCCGCCGGCGATCGCGACGGCACTTTCGACCGTCATGTTCGGCACGTAGGGATATTGGCCGGGCGCGGAGACTTCGCCGAGGATGAAGAACGGCCGATAGGACTCGACTTCGACGGCGACCGAGGGCTCGCGGATATAGCCGTTGCGCAGCCGCGCGGCGATTTCACCCGCGAGTCCGGCCGGCGTGCGGCCGCGCGCGGGAACCGCGCCGATCAGCGGCATGGTGATGGAACCGCCGGCGTCGATCGAATAGCTGTTGGTGAGACCTTCCTGGCCATAGACCACGACACGCAGCTTGTCGCCGGCGTCGAGATGGTAGGAGGCATCGTAGCGCATCGGTGCCGCCATCGGCGCGGCATAGCCGACCGGCATCGGCGCAGGCGAGGAGGCGAAGGAATTGGTCAGCGCGCCAATCGCACCGCCGCCGTTGGCAACGGCGACCGGCGGCGGCGCGCTGTAGGGCTGGCCATAGGCCATGGAATCGAGATCGGGGCGCGGCTGAACATAGGCGACGGGGCCGGCGGTCTGCATGCAGCCGCCAAGGGTCAGCGCGGCGGACGCTGCCAGGGACACTGCCGAGATCGACGATCGAAACGCGCGTGCAACTGGCACCGGACCTATCCCTCGAAACGAGACAGCTTCAGTGATGCACCAGTTATGGTTAATAAAGCGTTGAGGGGGCCGCGCTATGAGCGCGGCGCGCTCCCTCTCCCGGTTGCGGGAGAGGGTTGGGCAGAGGATATCTCCACGACGGGACAATCCCCCAGAGGAGAGAACTCTCACCCGCCACGCTCTTCGAGCGTAGCGACCTCTCCCGCAAGCGGGAGAGGTGCACCACCTTCGCGGCTGGCTTACGCGCCTACACCGACGCCGATCGGGCAGGACACGCCGGTGCCGCCGAGGCCGCAATAGCCGGCGGGATTCTTTGCCAGATATTGCTGGTGATAGTCCTCGGCGAAATAGAACGCGCCCGCCGGCGCGATCTCGGTGGTGATGGCGCCGAGGCCTTTTGCGGCAAGCGCCTTTTGATAGAGCGCCTTCGACTCGTCGGCCGCCTGCTTCTGCGCATCGGAATAGGTGTAGATCGCGCTTCGGTACTGCGTGCCGACGTCGTTGCCCTGGCGCATGCCCTGCGTCGGGTTGTGGCTCTCCCAGAACGTCTTCAGGAGCTTCTCGTAAGAAATCTTTTTCGGGTCGAACACGACCAGCACCACTTCGGTGTGGCCGGTGCGTCCCGAGCAGGTCTCTTCATAGGTCGGGTTCGGCGTGTGGCCGCCGGCATAGCCGACGGCGGTCGTATAGATGCCATCGCCGAGCTCCCAGAATTTGCGTTCGGCGCCCCAGAAGCAGCCGAGCCCGAACACCGCCTGCTCGAGACCTGCGGGATAAGGCGACTGCAATTTGCTGCCGTTGACGAAATGGGTGCTTGCGGTCGGGATGGGCTGCGCACGGCCGGGCAGCGCTTCAGCTGCGCTCGGCAATGCGGTGGTCTTGCGCATGAACAGCATGATCGGATCTCCGAAACGAGCCATGCGTCGCCCGAGCCAGGTGCTCAGGCGGCGTGCTCGCGATCAGGTGGGAATATAGGTGTTTACGTGCGAAGGGGCAGCCTTGTTACGGCGCCGCATGCGCGAAAACCCAATCCCGGCGGGAATTGAAGATCAATCCCGGCGGGAATTGGAGGATCAATCCCGGGAATAACCGATCAGCGGTTTCCGCGGCCGGAACAGGAGCATCAGCAGGATGCCCAAAATGCCGAGGACGGCGAAAACCGGCTGGTCCAGCACGAGCCGGATCACCGAGGTCCAGAGCCACGGCGCCTTGGCCTCGACCCAGGTCCGGAACGCGGTCTGGCTGGCCTGATTGATGTCGTTCCAGAACTGGCCGAACCGGGTGAATCTGAGGGTCTGGTCGGCCACCCAGCGGGCACCGTCATAGACCATGAAAATGAACCCGCCAGCGAGCAGCAACAGCCCAATCAGTCGGAAAAAGCCGCGGATCATGCCCCACCCAATACGGTCGTCCGATCGGACGACCCAACGAACGCCGCCAGCCAATAGCCGCAAGGCGGCAGAAATTCAACCTCTTCAGGGCGTTACGGCGCCAGCCCGGCCCGCTTGAGGCCGGTTTTCCAGCCTGGAAAGCGTTGACGGTGCCACAGACCCTCTCTATAAGGGCGCCAACTGGCGGCGGGCGCAATCCTGCCGCCGCTGTTCTTTGAGCAGTTGCAGGCTCCTCGAGCTGAGAAGCTCTTTGAGGTCTCATGTTCCGGGAACGGCCCAGCAACCGAACACCCTAAATCCGAGCGTCGATTCCGCGGTCAAGCAAGCCGGCGCCACCCGACCAAGACGCGACCGGTATCGCAAAAGGATATTGAGACCATGGCCAATACCACTTCCGCCAAGAAAGCGACGCGCAAGATCGCCCGCCGCACTGCCGTCAACAAGTCGCGCCGCACCCAGATGCGCGGTGCCGTGCGCAACGTCGAGGAAGCCATCAAGACCGGCGACCGCGCCGCCGCCGTGCAGGCGCTGGCGAATGCCGAGCCCGCTTTGATGCGCGCCGCCCAGCGCAACATCATTCACAAGAACAACGCCAGCCGCAAGGTCTCGCGCCTCACCGCGCAGATCGCCAAGCTCGCCAAGTAAGCCAGCGAGCTCGTAAGCACGCTTGCGACATCATCTGATCGGTTGAGCCGATCGTCACGACGAACAGCCCGGCATCGCGCCGGGCTTTTTTGTTGCCTGTCATATTCACGGAAGCAGTCACGCGCGCCCGTTCCTCGATTGGAGGATTTGCCTCGATTGGAAGATTTGCATCGCCCGCACCATGATGCGTTCCGTAGTTTTACTTGAAGATGATTTTGCAACAGCGGAAACTTCACCGCGCTGCGAAAGCCCTTTCCAAAAAACCGCTGCGGGACGGGGCTAACTCGCATTTGCACACGCACGAGTTCTGCACACCGTAGTTTCACCGGAACATATCGCGTGATGGAGTTACCCTGTGAAACGAGACTCAAAAAACGATGTCTCGCTAATCACTTATCGACATAGCGACTGCAACCATTTGGAAAATTCGCCGACGCGTCGCGTGCGTGACGCTTTTGTAAAAAATTTTTGGCGGTGGCTGAGAATTGTCACACGAGGCGCCGCATTTTCGAATCTGTGCACGAATCCAAAAACTTGGTCAGAAGCCTGTGAACAACTCGCGCGCGGCGTTAACGCTGGTCAAGTTTTTTGATGCCTCAAGTGTGAATCAATTTCGTTGCGAGTCTTTCCGCTTAGTGTATTCCTTAAGTCGTTCGCGGCGCCCACGATCTTGAGACCAGCGCGGTTTTAGAAACGGGGCGAGCGTGCAAATCGGCGGCGGTGTGCACGTTGGCGACGCTTCAACAAGCGATTGTCGGTTCAAAACCCACAGCAATGTGGGAATGGTAGCTCTTTGTCTGAATGTCTCCAAGCAGGATCTCAAGCATTCTGCTCGCGCCAGGCGCAAATGAGAGATGTCACGAAGCTACCCCGGGACGCGTGATTGGCGAAGCCGAGCGGACGAACAGTGCAGACGGGCAGGACATCGGCGATCCAAGTCGCAGATGTCTTCAGGACACGCAGGACCTTGCCGTGAGCAATCACGGCAGGACGGGGAGGTATCATGTCTTACGGACTCAACGCGGTATTGAAACAGGTTTCCCACTCCAACGATGCCGTTTTAAATCCGTCGGACATCCAGCCTCCCGCGTGTGACGGAGCGCCGAGTACGCGCTGACCTCGCGACCCCTTCATCTCCGACATCGCCGATCTGACCCACAGCGTTCGCGCTGAACGGTCGAGCCATGCCTGTGGATGGACTCGCTAGAGGTCGCGCCGTGACAGAAACCCTGATGGCAGGAACTCTGCATGGCGCTCACAACGCAACTTTATCTCTCAGCAAAAGTTTTCAAATGATGACGACATCGGAACAGGATCGCTGGTCACGCGTGAAGAACCGGCTGCGCTCGAACGTTGGCGAGGACGTCTACACGAGCTGGTTTGCGCGCATGGACCTCGAAGGCGTGCAGGACGAGAGCGTGCGGCTGTCGGTTCCGACCCGCTTCCTGAAGAGCTGGATCCAGGCGCATTATGCCGAGCGCGTGCTGTCGTGCTGGCAGGCCGAGATGCCGGAAGTGCATCGTATCGACCTCACCGTCCGCACCGCGGTGCGCCCCGTGGTGCAGCCGAAGGAAGCGCCTGCGCCGACCGAGGCACGCCGCGCGCCCGCGCCGGAGCTGCGCTCGACCGCGACCGCGCCGGTCTCGGCCAATCATGATGCGCTCGGCGGCTCGCCGCTCGATCCGCGCCTGACCTTTGCGAGCTTCGTCGTCGGCCGCTCCAACACGCTGGCGCATGCCGCCGCGCGTCAGGTTGCCGAGGGTCGCCGCGGCGACCCCGTGATGTTCAACCCGCTCTACATCCATGCCGGCGTCGGCCTTGGCAAGACGCATCTGCTCCAGGCGGTGACCTGGGCCGGCAATTCCGGCAACGAGCGCAAGGTGCTGTACCTCACCGCGGAAAAATTCATGTACGGCTTCGTCGCCGCGCTGAAGACGCAGACGGCGCTCGCCTTCAAGGAAGCGCTGCGCGGCATCGACGTGCTCGTCATCGACGATCTCCAGTTCCTGCAGGGCAAGTCGACCCAGGCCGAGTTCTGTCACACGCTGAACGCGCTGATCGATGCCGGCCGCCAGGTCGTGATCGCGGCCGACCGTCCGCCGTCCGATCTCGAAAGCCTTGACGACCGCGTCCGCTCGCGCCTCGCCGGCGGCCTCGTGGTCGAGATGGGCTCGCTCGGGGAAGAGCTGCGCCATGGCATCCTCAAGTCGCGCGTCGCCGCGGCCCGTGCCCATCATGCGACCTTCGACGTGCCGGAGGAGGTGCTGCTTTATCTGGCGCGCACCATCACCCATAACGGCCGCGACCTCGAAGGCGCGATCAACCGCCTCCTGGCCCACTCGAAGCTGAACAACCAGCCGGTGACGCTGGAGATGGCCGAGCGCGAGGTGCGCGACCTGGTTCGGCCGCAGGAGCCGAAGCGGATCAAGATCGAGGACATCCAGCGCGTGGTGGCGCGGCAGTATAATGTCAGCCGCTCCGACCTCTTGTCCTCGCGCCGCACCGCCAACGTGGTCCGTCCGCGCCAGGTGGCGATGTACCTCGCCAAGACGCTGACCCTGCGCTCGCTGCCCGAGATCGGCCGCCGCTTCGGCGGGCGCGACCACACCACGGTGCTGCACGCCGTGCGCAAGATCGAGGCGCTGGTCTCCAAGGACACCGCGCTGTCGGAGGAAGTGGAATCGCTGAAGCGCCAGCTTCAGGAATAAAGGCCTAGGCTTCCTCCTGCCATTCTCCCGCCGCCCCGGCCACGCCAGGGCGGCGGTCTTCGTTTAATGCGGTAAATCGTGGGGAACTGGCCCTCGATCCCTTGAATCCGGGGGCCATCCGAGCCACCTTGCGCGACCCTGACGGCTTTGGTCATATCGGCTGGAGACCCTGGCCTGCCGGGGTCTTCGGTGCCGTGGCGCGCGTCCCGCCGCCCGGCTTTTCCAAATTTGTGTTTCCTTGGGGATCGGGCGAGTAGTGCAATGAAGGTTACGGTCGAACGCGCGCAACTCCTGAAGTCACTGGGCCATGTCCACCGCGTGGTCGAGCGCCGCAACACGATCCCGATCCTCGGCAACGTGCTGGTCCGGGCCGAGAACGCCAAATTGTCGCTGAAGGCGACCGACCTCGACCTCGAGGTGACGGAAACGCTGCCGGCGGAGACCGCCACGGCCGGCTCCACCACCGTGCCGGCACACATGTTCTACGACATCGTGCGCAAGCTGCCGGACGGCTCGCAGATCGTGCTGGAAGCCGACGGCGACCGCGCCGTACTGGCGATCCGTGCCGGCCGCTCGCGCTTCACGCTGCAGACCCTGCCGGAGAATGATTTCCCGGATCTGGCCGCCGGCGACATGTCGCATTCGTTCAACCTCGCCGCCAAGGACGTCAAGCGGCTGATCGACCGCACCCAGTTCGCGATCTCGACGGAAGAGACGCGCTATTATCTCAACGGCATCTATCTGCACGCCGCGGGCACGGCGAAGGCCGCCACCCTGCGCGGCGTTGCCACCGACGGCCACCGCCTCGCCCAGCTCGATCTGGTCCAGCCCAAGGGCGCCGACGGCATGCCCGGCGTCATCGTGCCACGGAAAACGGTCGGCGAGGTACAGCGCCTGATCGAGGACACCGAAGCCGAGATGACGATCGAGCTGTCGCAGGCAAAAATCCGCTTCACGATCGGCAACGTCGTGCTGACCTCGAAACTGATCGACGGCACCTTCCCCGACTATGGCCGCGTCATCCCGCAAGGCAACGACAAGGAACTCGTCGTCGACAAGAAGGATTTTGAGAACGCGGTCGACCGCGTGTCGACGATCTCCAGCGAGCGCGGCCGCGCAGTCAAGCTCTCGCTGTCGCCTGGCAAGCTGGTGCTGTCGGTAACCAACCCGGATTCCGGCAGCGCGACCGAGGAGCTGGAAGTCGAATACGCCTCCGACGCCCTCGATATCGGCTTCAACTCCCGCTATTTGCTCGACATCGCCGCCCAGATCGAAGGCAACGTCGCAACGCTCCGGCTCGCCGACCCCGGCTCGCCCACGCTGGTCCAGGACAAGGACGACAAGAGCGCGCTGTATGTGCTGATGCCGATGCGGGTGTGAGGGACGTGGTCCTCCTCTCCCGACACCTTCTCTGTGGAGACAACCCCTCACCCGGCTTCGCTGCGCGAAGCCACCCTCTCCCACAAGGGGAGAGGGTGAAGCAACGGCTTTCCCCATCGAAACAAGCGCGATTCACGTTGCTGTGCCCTCTCCCCTTGTGGGAGAGGGCATCTCCGCTGGCGGATACACACTCGGTCGGGTGAGGGGTTGGTGCCGCAGGAGCCATCCCATCGGCCAGTCGCCAAGCGTCTCCGCCAATTCGCGAGGAGCATGCGACACGAGCCGACGGATGCGGAAGCAGCTATGTGGCGCTTGCTGAGGGATCGCCGACTCTCCACTTACAAGTTTCGCCGGCAGGTACCGTTCAAGAACTACATTCTCGACTTTGTTTGTTTCGGGCAGTCTCTCGTGATCGAGATCGACGGGAGCCAGCACGCCGAGTCACAGCAAGACGCGGCTCGTGAGGCTGCGCTTGCCGCCGAAGGGTTTTGGACGTTGCGCTACTGGAACAACGACGTGCTCCAGCAACCCACTTCCGTGCTGGAGGATATCCTTGCAAAGCTTACCGGGCGGTAAGATACCCCTCACCCGTTGCCTCACTTCGTGAGGCGCCACCCTCTCCCACAAGGGGAGAGGGGAAGCACCGCGTCCATGACGAAGATCTGATGACCCCCTCCCGCATTCATCGCCTGACGCTGACGCATTTTCGCAATTATCGGGCGGCGGGGCTCGAGACGGCGGCCGACATGGTGGCGCTGGTTGGGCCGAACGGGGCGGGCAAGACCAATTGCATCGAGGCGATCTCGTTTCTCTCGCCGGGGCGGGGCCTGCGGCGCGCCACGCTGGAGGACGTCGCCGACAACCAGGGCGACGGCTCCTGGGCGGTGTCGGCGCAGGTCGAGGGCGCGCTGGGGCTGGCCACGCTCGGCACCGGCATCGATCCGCCGCGTGCCGATAGCCCTGTGAGCCGGCGCGTCCGCATCGACCGTGAGCCGGTGACTTCTGCGGCGGCCTTCGGCGACCACATCCGCATGGTCTGGCTGACGCCGGCGATGGACGGGCTGTTCATGGGTGCGGGCTCCGAACGGCGGCGCTTCTTCGACCGCCTGGTGCTGGCCATCGACAGCGAGCATTCCAGCCGCATCAACGCGCTGGAACGTTCGCTGCGCTCGCGCAACCGCCTGCTCGAGACGCGCAATTACGACGATCATTGGTGTGACGCGATCGAGCGCGAGACCGCCGAGCTCGCGGTCGCGGTCGCCGCCACGCGCGGCCAGACCGCGGCGCGCCTCACCGGCATGCTCAACGCGCGCGCCCAGCAATCGGCATTTCCATCGGCGCAAATCGCGCTCGACGGCTGGATGGAAAACGCGCTGCTGACGGAGACCGCGACCTCGGTCGAGGACCGCTACCGCCAGATCCTGCGCGACAACCGTCCGCGCGATGCGATTGCCGGCCGCACCACCGACGGCCCGCACCTCACCGATCTCCAGGTGATCTACGCCCCCAAGAGCATGCCGGCGCGCGATGCCTCGACCGGCGAGCAGAAGGCGCTGCTGATCGGGCTCGTGCTGGCGCATGCGACGCTGGTGGCCGAGATGACCGGCATCGTGCCGCTGCTGCTGCTCGACGAGGTCGTCGCCCATCTCGATCCGAACCGGCGCGCCGCCTTGTTCGACGAGCTGCGCAAGCTCGGCGCGCAGGTGTGGCTGACCGGCGCGGACCCCGCAGCCTTTGCCGAGATTGGCGCGGGCGGCGAAGTCTTTGACGTCGAGAGCGGACGGGTTTCGGCCCGGCGCCAGGCTTCGCATTGAACCCGACGATTTCCCGCCACGACTAGTTGCCAGAGGCCGCGCTGGCGCTGTCGCAGCCGTTGCAGTCGCGATGGACATGACGCGACGTTCCTGGAGAGTGAGATGCGGACGGTAAGGCCGGAGGCGCGAGCCTCGGCACGATGGCGGGCGTTCGCGTGCGGCCTCGTCTTCCTCGCGAGCTGCATGCTCGCGGCAAGCGCCAGCGCCTGGGTGCCCCATCTCTCGGTGCTGTTCTCGTCCGAGCTGACGCCAGACCCCGACACCAGGCTGCCGGCGCCGACCCGTTACAGCTACCGGGGCATCCACACCACCGTCGTCGCGGGCGTTCAAACGCCGCTTCGTACCAAACTGGAGGCCACCGTGCCTGCCGAGCTCGGCAACGTGCTCGCCTTCTACCGCACCGAGCTCGGCAAGCTCGGCTGGCAGGAACAGCACGACGGCGCGGTCATCTCCGCCGATCATGTCCAGCTCGCCTTCGTCTCCCCGGTTGGACCGGGCATGCTCGCGCTCGATCGCAAGGACTCCGGCACCACGGTCAACCTCGTGCAGAAGAACGCATCCGTCGCGACCAACGCGAACGTCATGCCCGAGCCCGGCCAGGCCATGCTGGTGTTCTCCAACATCGCCGAGACCGAAGCCACGCTCACGATCAACGACCGGACGCTCAAGCGCGCCGCCGGCACCCGTGCGGTGTCGCTGGATCTAAGGCCCGGCCAATATTCCTACGAGGTGAATGTGCCGGGCCATCCAGCCACCGCGAATACCCTCAACTTCGCTGCGGGCGATACCTGGGAGCTCACGGTCGGGCGCGACGGAGAGACGTGGTCGCCGCTCCTGCTCTATTGAGCCTTTTTGAACCTCACTGCTTTCTGATGCGACTTCTGGTCTGAGGCCGCGCCGACGGTGTCGTAGCCTGCATAGGCGCGAGGGATGAAGACCCGCGCGAAATCCAGGAGTCTTGACGATGGCGACGATCCCGCGCGGGACGCAAGTCCCGGCACGCTGGCGGCTGCTGGCTTGCGGCCTTGTCCTGATGGCGAGCTGCTCGACCGCGGCCGCCGCCGACGGAGGCATCGTCGACGTCCACGCACTGCCGAAGCTGGAAGGGGCGGTGGAAGACACCTCGCGACCCGAATCCTGGCGCCTCGAATACCGCATGCCGACGCCGGAAGCCGTGACCGCGCCGGCGGCGAAAAAGCTCCTCAGCGCCGACGGCTGGGTGCCCTATGTGCGGCCGCTGGAAGAGAAGAGCACCACGCTGAATTTCAAGAAAGGACGGCAGGGCCTGTCCGTTCATTTCACGCAGGCCCTCGGTAGGCCCGATCAGTCGGTGGTGTACTACTCCTCCGACCGGATCTATTCGAACGTGCCGTTCCCGGACGGTGCGAGCGACATCATGTTCGATGGCACGAGGCCCTATCTCGGCTGCATCGCGCCCGGCGCGCTCGATGCGACATCGGATTTCTTTGGCCGCGAGATGGCGGCGATCGGCTGGCAGAAGCTCACGCCGGAAACCGCCGCACCCTGGACGACCAGCCTGGATGAGACCGTTCCCAACGGTTTTCGCGCGTTCTACGCGCATGCTGACAGCAAGGAAGGCGGCTTCTACCAGCAGAAGCCGGTCATGCTGACGCTGACGCGCCGCGACGATGGCCGCACCAATGTCGACATCCGCGTGGCGCCGTTCGCCCTGCCCGGCGAACTCAAGGCCGATGGCGATCTTGCCGGCCTGCCGCGGCCGAATCCGACCAAGACGGCCAGGGGCCTCGGCAGTGCCGATTCCAACAAGCGCGAGATGTCAGCGGCCGCGATGGCCGATCTGCCGGCCGTGCTCGCCTTCTATCATCGCGAGCTCGCCGCGCGCGGCTGGCAGGAAGACGGCAGCGCGCCGCTCGCACCCGGCGACGAGGTCGCGATCAAGGTCTCCAATGCCGAGGAAACCGGCGTGCTCCGGCTCGGTCGCAAGTATGATTTCACCATGATCAGCCTGAACGTGCAGGTGAAGGAGGCGGCGCTGGCCGCCCGCGCCAAGGCGAAGAAGGAAGCCGATCAGAAGTTTCTTGGTGATGCACTAGGTGCGGCCAAGCAGCTCATCGCCGCCGACGAAGCGAGGCGCAAGGTGCAGGCCGGCGCGCTGTCCGATGCGCCGCTCAATGCGCTCGCCGACAGCAAGATGCCGGTGCCGCTGCCCGAGACCGCCGAGGGCGTGACGTTCGAGGGCGGCGAGGGCCGGCTCGAATTCTCCTCCACGTCGAGCGTGAAAGCGCTCGGCGCCTTCTACCGCGCATCGCTGAAGAACGCGGGCTGGAAGGAGCAGCCCTCCGTCATCAACCAGCCCAACATGGCGGTGATGTCGTTCTCCAGGAGCGGCAAGTCGATCTCGATGACCGTGATGCAGATGGGCCCGAAGGTGAATGTCAGCGCCACCGGCTCCGGCCTGGTCGTGGCTGCGGCGAAGTCGGCCGAGACCAAACCGGCGCAATCCAACCCGACGGAATCCAAGGCCATGCAGGCCAAATCGGCCGAGCCGCTGAAGGCCGATCCGGACTCCGCCCTGCCCGTGCCGACGCAGCGCTCATCAAGCGGGATCAGCTCGACGAAATTCCCCGGCAGCGACCAGTCGTTCCGAAAGGAGCTCGAGGCCAGCATTCCCGCCGAACTCTCGGATGTCCTCGTCTTCTATCGCACGGAGCTGACCAAGCGCGGCTGGCAGGAAAAGACCGACGGTGCGACCGTCACTGCCGACCGGGCGGAGCTGGCGTTCACCTCGCCGGACGGACCGGCCGTCCTGAAGCTCGGCCGCGCCAGGGACGAGACTACGGTCAGCCTGGTGCAGCGGAATCCGCAGGCCGCCGTCAAGGCCGACATCATGCCCAAGGCCGGACAGGCCCGGGTGATGCTCGGCAACATGGGGCCGAAGGAAGCCTCGCTGACGATCAACAATCAGACCGTGAAGATCGCAGCGGGCGCCGGCGGCCCGCGATCGCCGAAAGGTCCGATGCTCGATCTGCCGCCGGGCAAGTACCAATACGCGCTGCGCCTGCCGGGACGCCCTGCCCGCAGCGAGACCCTGACGGTGGCCGCCGGCGATGCCTGGGGCCTTCTGGTAGGCCCGGACGGCGACGTGCTTCCGCTCCAGATGTATTGATCCCGCCGCCTGTGCCCGTAACGGCCAGGTTGAACCCGTCCGGTTCGTGGGGCGACTAGTCGTGCAGAGGCGGCGGCGACCGGGTCGCAGCCGCTGCATGGCGCGACGATCACAACGAGCGACATCCCTGGAGAACGGGCATGACGACGGCGAGGCGCAGAACGAAGGTCCCGGCACGATGGCGGCTGTTCGCGTGCGGCCTCGCTCTTCTCGCGGGCGGCCTGGTCGCCGCAAGTGCCGGCAGATGGATGCGGCATCCATCACCGCAAATTTCGGCCGCGCTCACACCGGCGAATCCCGATGCCGGCATGCCGGTGCCGAAGCAACACAGCTTCTCCAGCTCCAGCACCACCCATTTGACCGGCATCGAAATCCCGCTGCGGGTCGGACTCGAAGCCCATGTGCCGGCCGCGCTCGGCGATGTGCTCGCCTTCTACCGCGCGGAGCTCGCAAAGCGCGGCTGGGAGGAAAAGCCTGATGGCACGGTGGTCGCCGCCGATCACGCCCGGCTCGCCTTCGCCTCCCCGAAGGGTCCGGCCACGCTGAAGCTTGCCCGCGCCAAGGACGAGACCATTGTCGGCCTGGTGCAGCGGAATACGGAGGCCGCGGCCAAGGCCGATTTCCTGCCGACGGCAGGACAAGCGCGGCTGATATTCGGCTATCTTGCGCCCGATGTGGCTTCGCTTGTGATCAACGATCAAACCATCCAGATCGCGGGCGGCGAAAATCATCCACAAACGCTGGATCTGCCGCCCGGCACCTATTCCTACGCGCTGCTCGTGTCGGGCTATCGGGTGCGCACCGATACCATCACCGTGGCCGCAGGCGAGGCCTGGTCCCTCAGCTTGGGCGACGACGACAAGAAGCCGGATCAGATCTACTGAATCCAGGGGCCTGTTTCGGGGCGCCTGGAGCGCCTGGGAAGGCGCTTCTCCACCCCGCAAAATCCACGCCTTCGAGGGCCAAAAACAGGGTCTCGAATCGCGCTTTTCGCGAGCCCCAGAATCGGCCTTCGCGCGCCTTGAAAACCGGTAAAAAATCCCTATCTCATCAAAGGGTTGCCGGAGGATACTTTGCGCTAGGCGCAATCGGTCTTTCATGGCACAAATAGCCTCACATCAGCGCCTTTTGCGCCGCTGATTCGGGCGACATCTCGAAGGCCTCTCATGACAGAACCTGCTCGGCAGACGCCTGCCGAAAACGAGCCCTCAAATCCAAGCGATTACGGGGCGGAATCGATCCGCGTGCTCAAGGGTCTCGATGCCGTCCGCAAGCGGCCGGGCATGTATATCGGCGACACCGATGACGGCTCGGGCCTGCACCACATGGTCTACGAGGTCGTCGACAACGCCATCGACGAGGCGCTGGCGGGCCATGCGACGCGGGTCGACGTCATATTGAACGCCGACAACTCCGTCACCGTGCGCGACGACGGCCGCGGCATTCCCGTCGACATCCACAAGGGCGAAGGCATTTCGGCGGCCGAGGTCATCATGACCCAGCTCCATGCCGGCGGAAAATTCGACCAGAACTCCTACAAGGTTTCCGGCGGCCTGCACGGCGTCGGCGTCTCCGTGGTGAACGCGCTATCGAGCAAGCTCGGCTTGCGCATCTGGCGCGACAACAAGGAACACTACATCGAATTCGCCCATGGCGATGCGGTGGCACCGCTGGTGGTGGTCGGCGACGCGCCGGGCAAGCGCGGTACCGAGGTGACGTTCCAGGCCTCGACCGAGACATTCAAGAACATCGAATATGATTTCGCGACGCTCGAGCACCGGCTGCGCGAGCTCGCCTTCCTCAATTCCGGCGTCAACATCGCGCTATCAGACATGCGTCACGCGGTCGAGAAGCGCGAGGAGATGCACTATTCCGGCGGCGTCGAGGAATTCGTCAAATATCTCGACCGCAACAAGAAGGCGATCGTGCCGGCACCGATCATGGTGCGCGCGGAGGCCAACGGCATCGGTGTCGAGGCCGCATTGTGGTGGAACGACAGCTACCATGAGAACGTGCTGTGCTTCACCAACAACATCCCGCAGCGTGACGGCGGCACCCATCTTGCCGGTTTCCGCGGCGCGCTGACGCGCCAGGTCAACGGCTATGCCGAGGCCAATGCGAAAAAGGAAAAGATCGCGCTGACCGGCGACGACTGCCGCGAAGGCCTCACCGCCGTGCTGTCGGTGAAGGTGCCCGATCCGAAATTCTCGTCGCAGACCAAGGACAAGCTGGTGTCCTCGGAAGTGCGCCCCGTGGTCGAGAATGTGCTCAATGAGGCGCTCCAGGCCTGGTTCGAGGAGCATCCCTCCGAGGCCAAGATGATCGTCGGCAAGGTCATCCAGGCGGCAGCTGCCCGCGAAGCCGCGCGAAAAGCGCGCGAGCTTACGCGCAAGAGCCCGCTCTCGGTGTCCTCGCTGCCCGGCAAGCTCGCCGACTGCCAGGAAAAGGACCCGGCCAAGTCCGAACTGTTCATCGTCGAGGGCGACTCGGCAGGCGGCAGCGCCAAGCAGGGCCGCAACCGCGAATTCCAGGCCGTCTTGCCGCTCCGCGGCAAGATCTTGAACGTCGAACGCGTACGCCCCGACAAAATGCTGGGCAGCGAGCAGATCGGCACGCTGATCACCGCGCTCGGCACCGGCATCAGCGACGAGTTCTCGATCGAGAAGCTGCGCTATCACAAGATCATCGTGATGACGGACGCCGACGTCGACGGCGCCCACATCCGCACGCTGCTGCTCACCTTCTTCTACCGGCAGATGCGCGACATCATCGACGGCGGCTATCTCTATATCGCCCAGCCGCCGCTCTATAAGGTTTCGCGCGGCAAGTCCGAGCAGTATCTGAAAGACGAGCGGGCGCTGGAAGACTATCTGATCGACACCGGGCTCGATGACTGCGTCTACATTCCCGGCAATGGCGGCGATCGCACCGGTCGCGACCTGCGTTCGCTGGTCGACGACGCCCGCGTCGTCCGCAGCATCCTGCGCAATCTGCACAGCCGCTACAATCGCAAGGTGATCGAGCAGGCCGCCATCACCGGCGTGCTCAACAAGGCGATCTACGGCGACCCCGAGAAAGCTGCCGCTGCGGCGCAGTACATCGCGAGCCGGCTGGACAACCAGGCCGAGGAGGTCGAGCGCGGCTGGATCGGTCAATACGTGGAAGGCCAGGGCTTCCTGTTCGAGCGCACGGTGCGCGGCGTCAAGGAAGCCGCCATCATCGACGACGCCTTCCTGGGCTCGGTCGAGGCCCGCAAGCTCGACGAGTACACGACCAAGCTCCAGGACGTCTATGCGCGCTCCGGCAAGCTGCGGCGCAAGGACAGCGAGCATCCCGTCCACGGCCCGGTCGATTTGTTCGAGGCGGTCACCGACGCCGGCCGCAAGGGCGTCACGCTGCAGCGCTACAAAGGTCTCGGCGAGATGAACCCCGAGCAGCTCTGGGAGACCACGCTCGACACCGACGCGCGCTCGCTGCTCCAGGTGAAGGTCAAGGAGGTCGACGAGGCCGACGACATCTTCACCAAGCTGATGGGCGACGTGGTCGAGCCGCGCCGCGATTTTATTCAGGAACATTCGCTGAGCGCGACGATCGATATCTGAGGCTGCGGCTTTGGGTTGATCCGCTAGCCAAGCACTCAGTCGAGCGCCTCTCCCGCTTGCGGGAGAGGTCGACACGCTTGTAGAGCGTGGCGGGTGAGGGCTCTCTCGTCTTGGAGATTGTCCCAATGAGGAGAAACCCTCTCCCCTGTCCTCTCCCGCAAGCGGGAGAGGGGGCGCACCTGCCTCGCGGCAACCCGCCGCGTTTCTGCGCCCCCTGAACCTCACCACCCGCCATCGCGACGAAGTGGCATGACCAGCTCAGCAACCACCAGCCCCGCCCTGCCCTCGCGCCGTCTTGGCGTGATCGGCAGCATCGTCGGTGTGCTGGCGCTGATCGCGGCCATCTTGCCGCATTGGATCATCCCCGTGATCTATCCGCCGCCACCGGCGGACAAGGTGATTGTCGACACCGGCCATCGGCTAAAAGATCGCCTGATCGCACGCGTCAAGGGCGTCGAGTACCAGGCCCCGCCGCGGGAGAAGTCGACGGGGAGCCAACTGAGGGAGGCGTCTTCGATCGGTGCGATCTCGCTTGGCCTGCTTGCCATCCTGCTCTCGGTGCTGGCCCTCGTGTTTCGCGAGGAGAGGCTGCTGGCGGGTGTCGCGGCCGCGCTTGGCGCCGGCGCCATTGCCGTCGAAATCTCCTTCCTGGCCATGGGCGTGCTGATGCTGATCGTCATCCTTTATGTGGTGGCGAATATCATCGGTCTGTTCTAGGCCTGCTTGCCGCACGCACCAATCCTCATCCTGAGGAGCCCGCAAAGCGGGCGTCTCGAAGGATGGCCGCGGGCGACAGCCGGGCCTTCATGGTTCGAGACGCGCGTTCCGCGCTCTCCACCATGAGGCGTTGGCAGCCTCCTCGGGGCCACCAAGCCCGCCCGCCACAATTGCTCCCGCGCTCAATTCTCTGTAGTTTCCGCCCCGAAACAGCCCACCAACAGGACAGCGAGAATCACCGTGGCGCCCATCCAGTATATCGTCGAGGGCGGTCACCGGCTCTCGGGCTCGATCGAGCCGTCCGGCAACAAGAACTCGGCGCTGCCGATCATCGCCGCCGCTCTGCTCACCGAGCATCCGGTGACGCTGGAGAACGTGCCGCGGATCCGCGACACCGAGACGCTGGTCGAACTGATCCGCTCGGTCGGCGCGGCTGCCGAATGGACCGGGCGCAACACGCTTCATATCCATGCCAAGAGCATCCGCGCCGCGGACCTCGACCCTGAACTCTGCGTGCGCATCCGCGCCTCGATCCTGCTCGCCGGCCCCCTGCTCGCGCGCTGCGGCGAGGTGATGCTGCCGCCGCCGGGCGGCGACGTCATCGGCCGCCGCCGGCTGGACACCCATGTGCTGGCGCTGGAACAGCTCGGCGCCAAGGTCACCGCGACCGACCGGCTCGAATTCCGCGCGGCACGGCTCGCCGGCGCCGACGTGTTCCTGGACGAGCCGAGCGTCACCGCGACCGAGAACGCGCTGGTCGCTGCGGTCGCCGCTGACGGCGTCACTTACCTCCGCAACGCCGCGTCCGAGCCGCATGTGCAGGACCTCGCGAATTTCCTGGTGGCGCTCGGTGCGAAAATCGAGGGCATCGGCACCAACACCATGATCATCCATGGTCCGGCGACGCTCGGCGGTACGACCTACCGGATCCAGCCCGACCATATCGAGGTCGGCTCGCTGATCGGCCTGGCCGCCGTGACGCGCTCGCAGCTTCGCATCGTGCGCGCCGGCGTCGAGCATCTGCGCTCGATCCGCATGGGGTTCGAGCGGCTCGGCATCGTCTGCCGCGTCGAGGGCGACGATCTCATCGTGCCATCCAACCAGACGCTGAAGATCCAGGACGATTTCGGCGGCCATGTGCCGAAGCTGGAGGACCAGCCCTGGCCGGCCTTCCCCGCCGACCTGATGTCGATCGCGATCGTCACCGCCACGCAATGCGAGGGCGTGATCCTGATGTTCGAGAAGATGTTCGAATCCAGGATGTTCTTCGTCGACAAGCTGATCGCGATGGGCGCGCGCATCGTGCTGTGCGATCCGCACCGCGCCATCATCGCCGGCCCCAGCCGCCTGCGCGGCGCCTCGATGATCTCGCCCGACATCCGCGCCGGCATGGCGATGCTGCTCGCGGCGGTCTGCGCCGAGGGCACCTCGACCATCAACAACGCCGACCAGATCGAGCGCGGCTATGAGCGCATCGACGAACGGCTGAATGCGCTGGGCGCGAAGATCCGGCGCGTGCCGGAGCGGAAGGGCTGAGAAGTTCTCTCCGCGCCACAGTATCGTAGGGTGGGCAAAGCGTAGCCTGCCCACCGCTTCTGTTGATCTGCTCGACTGATGGTGGGCACGGCGCAAGTGCGCCTTTGCCCACCCTACGAGTCTGGGTCCCGGCTCTGTGCAGCACCGCTTCGCGCTGCAGCGCGTCCGGGACACGAGCGGGGCCATGTTTTCGTCGCCCGGTTGTGTTATTGAGCTCGCCATGCTCGACACCGTGCAACATCATTCGCAGCCGCAAGCCGGCGTGCCGCAAAACCATCTCGCGCAGGAATTCGTCGAGACGCTGCGGCTGGCCGTGCCGATGATGCTGACGCAGCTCGGGCAGATCGCGATGATCACGACCGATCTCGCGCTGATCGGGAGGCTCGGCGAGGACGCGGTCGCCGCCGCCGCGCTGGCGCATACGGTCTATTTCGTCAGCTTCACCTTCGGGCTGGGATTGATGTCCGCGGTGTCGCCGCTGGCAGCGCAGGCGTTCGGCGCCGGCGACATCGGACGCATCCGCCGCTCCTTGCGCGTCGGCTTGTGGGTCGCGCTGCTGATCTCGCTGCCGATGATGGCCTCGCCGCTCTATGGCGAGCACATCCTGATCGCACTTGGTCAAATGCCGCAATCGGCCGCGCTCGCCCAGCACTATCTGAATGGCCTCGCCTGGGGCATCGCACCGGCGCTCGGCTTCATCGCGCTGCGCAGCATGATGAGCGCGGTCAACCGGCCGCAGCCGCCGCTGTGGATCACGGTTGCGGCGATTCCCGTCAATGCCGCGCTGGTCTATGTCCTGATCCACGGCCTGGTCGGCCTGCCGGAGCTCGGCCTGTTCGGCGCGGGGCTTGCGACCACGCTGGTCAATCTCGGCACCTTCCTTGCCGTGCTCGCCATCGCCGCCTGGCGAAAACCGTTTGCGGACTACCGCCCGCTCGCCCATCTCTGGCGGATCGACTGGCCCCTGATGCGCCAACTCATCGTGGTCGGCGCGCCGATCTCGTTTTCCCTGCTGCTGGAATACGGCCTGTTCTCGTCCGCCGCGCTATTGATGGGGCTGATCTCGACTGCGGCACTTGCCGCGCACCAGATCGCGCTCCAGGTGACGGCCGTGCTGTTCATGGTCCCGCTCGGCGTCGGCATGGCCGCCACGGTCCGCGTCGGCCATGCCTTCGGCCGCAGCGACCCGGCCGCGGTGAAACGTGCGGGCCTCGTCGCGGCGGTGCTTGGCGTAGCACTTGTCTCGGCGCTGACCATCGCCATCATCCTCGGCCGCTTCGCGCTGGGGCGGCTGTTCTTCGGCAACAGCGAGGCCAGCACGGCAACTGTCGAGCTGACGGCGACGCTGCTGCTGGTCGGCGCGACCTTCTTCATCGCCGACGGCCTGCAGACCATCATCGGCGGCGCGCTGCGCGGCATCAACGACACCAGGATGACATTGGTGTTCGCGGCGATCGGCTATTGGTGCGTCGCCTTTCCCGTCGCCTGGGTGCTGGCCTTCCACGCCGGGCTGGGCGCGGTCGGCGTCTGGATCGGGTTCTCGGTCGGGACGTTCGTCTATGCCGGATTCTTGATCTTGCGATTCCGGATGCTGACGCGCAAACTGGCGGGATGACCGGGTCCGTTCGCGAAATCACTCCTGATGTCGACGCCGGCACGGTGCTGTCAGGCGCGCAGTTCATCGACGCGTTTCGTGCAGAGGTCGGCGCGAAGCAATTGAGCGCCCGCGAGGCCTGCACCCGAATGGTGCTGCACGGGCCGCGCTGGATCGATGCTCTGACACGCTTGCGCAACATCGTGGTGACACCCTTCGGCTTGAAGACATCGGGCGAAGGCACACCGGCGCCCGGCGGCCTGATCGGCCTTTTTCCGGTGCTGAGCGAAACGCCGGAGCGGCTGGTCGCGGGCTTCGACGACTATCATCTCGATTTCCGTATCGTGGTCGATGTCGCCGGCGAAGCGACGCTTCGTCACGTCACCGTGACCACGCTGGTGAAAACGAACAATCTGCTCGGACGGACCTACCTCACGCTCATCACGCCGTTCCACAAGCTCGTGGCCCGCAGCATGATGGGCTCCATCGTGGCGCCGGCGCCGTGACGCTGTCCGTCGACCTGTTCTTTTCCTTTCGCAGTCCCTTCAGCTATCTGGCGCTGCCGAAGACACTGAAACTGGTCGCCGGGTATGATCTGACGGTCAACCTGCGACCGGTCTATCCGCTCGCGGTGCGCGTGCCCGGGTTCTTCAAGAAAGCCAGCCCGAACTTCATCCGCTATGTGGTGCTCGACAGCACGCGCGTGGCGCAGCACGAGGGCATTCCGTTCCGCTTTCCGAGGCCCGATCCGATCGTGCAGGACAAGACGACGTTCGATGTCGCGGCCGAGCAGCCCTACATCCACCGCCTGACCCGGCTGGGCGCCATGGCGCAGCTCGAAGGACGTGCGCTCGCATTCACTGATGCGATCGCGCGCGTGCTGTGGGACGGCTCGGTGGCGGGATGGAACGAGGGCGATCATCTCGCACGCGCCGCCGGGAAGGCGGGCTTCGATCTCGCTGCGATGGACGCCGCGATCAGCGCCGATCCGGATCGCTACGAGCAGGTGATCGCGGAGAACGAGAAGGACCACGCCGCGTCAGGCCATTGGGGCGTGCCGACCTTCGTGTTCGAGAACGAGCCGTTCTTCGGCCAGGACCGCATCGACCTCCTGCTCTGGCGCATGGTGGCCAAGGGGCTGACGAAGCGCTAATTCATTCCGCCACGCGCGCGGACGCGTCGGTCGAGACCTCCGACCATTCGCCGACGACGCGGTCGAGATCGCAAAGGTTCTGGTGCATCTGCTCCAGCGAGAAGCCGATGGCGAAGAAGCGTTCGGCGGTGTCCGCGGAATGGCCGCGGATCAGGCCGTCATGGCGGACGGCGGCAACGGCCTCGGCGTAATGCTGGAGCGCGACGTGGACGGGATGGATCGGCGGCGCGCCGGCGCCCTCGCGCAAGGCGGCTGCGGCTGAACGCAGAAAGCGCGCGATCACGGTCGAGACTTCCATTAGCGGAGCAGCGAGCCGCATCTGCACCTCGACCGGCAACGGCACCACCGTAGCGCGGCCGATCATCACGACGTCATGGCGCAGCCGCAAAACCGTTCGCAGCAGCGGGCCTGTGTCGGGCCCGCTCGACAACCGCGCGGAGCGCTCACGCTCGGCTTCGGCTCCGATCGCATTCATGCCGACCATCGCGGTGCCGATGCCGTCCTGGATCCGGTGCAGCGCATCGTTGTCGCGGCCGCGCGTCAGGCCCGCGAGCAGTTCGGTGAAGGCGTCGGCGATCAGCTCGAGCAGCGCGGCTGCGCTGGCACGGATCTGTCGCACGGCGCGCGAGGGCAGCACCAGGAACGAAACCAGCAGGCCGGTGATGGCGCCAACGCCGACCTCGCTGACGCGGTCGATCGCCGAGGTCATGGGATCGGAGTGATGCATGGTCGGGACCAGCAGCACGATGATCGCGGTCACCGTCGCTGCGTTGAGGCTCGGGTTGATCGCGGCCACGAAGGCGAGCGGCGCGACCGCCAGCACCAGCAGCCCCAACAGGCCCGCCTCGGTCGAATAAGGGATCATGATCGCGATCGCGCCGCCATAGATGGCGCCGCCGATGGTGCCGAGCACGTAGTCGCGCGTCGCCTTCAGCGAGCGGCCGACGCTCATCTGGGTCACGATCAGCGAGGTCAGCACGGCCCACAGCGGCAACAGCAGATGCAGCGCGGTGGCGATCGCGTAGGCCGCCACCGCGGCCACCGTGACCCGGATCGCCAGCCCCAGCTGTGTCCGCCGTGCCCGGATCCGGTCGAACAGCTGCTTTGCGAGTGCCATCGTCGAATGTCCCGGTCCGATCCCAGATCGCGAAAGCATGGCTGATGCCCGCGGCCGCAAGGCCGCTTGAAAGGCCAAATCAGCCCGCCTAACTTGCGCGCCAAAACGAGGAAACACGATGGCCCACGAAACCGCAACGCTCGCCGCCTATGTCTTCAATCTGAAATATCAGGATATTCCGCCCGAGGTGCTGGATCGCGCCAAGGTGCTGACGCTGGACTTCCTCGGCAGCGCCATCCGAGCCCGCAGCGAGGCGGAATCGACCCCGTCGATCCTGAAGATGCTGGAGGCGCTCGCGCTCGACACCAAGGGCGAGTCGACCGTGTTCGGCGATAGCAAGACCTGGACGCCGGCGGTTGCGGCATTGCTGAACGGTGCGCTCGGTCACTCCCTCGATTTCGACGATACGCATGCCGATTCCTCGCTGCATCCGAGCGCGCCGGTCGTTCCCGCCGCCTTCGCCGTCGGCGAGATGGTCGGCGCCTCCGGCCGCGACGTGCTGACCGCGATCGTTGCCGGCTATGAGGTCTGCTGCCGGCTCGGCAACGCGCTCGACCCGACCTCGCATTATGCGCGCGGCTTCCACCCCACAGCGACTGCGGGCACCTATGGTGCGGCCGCGGCCGCCGGAAAGCTGTTCGGCCTCTCCGAGCAGCAACTCATCTCCGCTTTCGGCGTCTCCGGTAGCCAGGCCGCCGGCTCGCTGCAATTCCTGGTCAACGGCGCCTGGAACAAGCGCTACCAGGTCGGCGCCGCCGCGATGAACGGCGTGATCGCCGCGACATTGGCGCGCAACGATTTCGTCGGCTCCAGCGAATCGGTCGAAGGCAAGCACGGCCTGCTCGCCGGCTACACCGACGATGCGCATCCCGACAAAGCGGTCGCCGAGCTCGGCAAGACCTACGAGACCATGAAGATCGGCGTGAAGCCGTATCCGAGCTGCCGCTACACCCATGCGGCGATCGACGCGCTGATCGCGATGCGGCGCGAGCACAATCTGACGCCCGACCAGGTCAAGCGCGTCGAGATCGGCCTGCATCGCAACGGCATCACGCTGACCGGCGATGCCGCGACCAAGCGGCATCCGACCTCGATCGTCGGCGGCCAGTTCTCGATGTTCTTCACCGGCGCGCTCGCGCTCGACCAGGGCTCGTTCGGCTGGGACGACTACAACCGCCTCGGCGACGCCGCCATCGACGCGCTCGCCGACAAGTTCGACGTGGTGCAGGACGACCGGCTCGAAATCGGCCGCACCCACCCGTTCGGTGCGCGCGTCAGCATCACCACGGATGACGGTGTGCACGAGCGGCTTTATGCCGACCCTTCGGGAGAGCCGACCTCGTTCCCGGATGCACAGGCGATGCAGCAGAAGTTTCTGACGCTGGCGCGGCCGGTGCTGAATGCGCGCGCGGAAAAATTTGCGGATGCGATCATGACGCTGGAACGGTTCGACCGCGTGGCCAAGGCGACGGAGCTGGGGAGGTAGCAGCTCCCACCCCACGAATGCTGCACCCTCGCCCCTTGCGGGAGAGGGTGGATGCGCGAAGCGCAGCCGGGTGAGGGGTTCTCTCCGCGAGTCGAACTCTTGTTTGAAGGCGCGGAGAAATACCCCCTCATCCGGCGCTTCGCGCCACCTTCTCCCGCAAGGGGAGAAGGAAGATAGCGCCGCGCTCCTCTCAATTTACCCCCGCCAGCTTGCCCTTCTCGCGCGTAGCGGCCACCACATCCCGGACCAGCTCGAACACGCCGTCCGCTTCCGGCGGCCAGTTCGGCGAGCGGCCCATCCGCACGATCACCAGCTTCTCCGACGGGATCACGATGGTGTATTGCCCGATCGTGCCCTTGGCGAAGAAGGCATCTCGGGGCCAGCCGTGCTCCACACGAAGATTCGCACCAAAGCTGTCGCCCTGGTTGGTCCAGAAGCCGGCGCCGATGCCGACCCAGGCGTTCGGCGTGGCCGTCGCGGAATAGTTCACCCAGCCCTCGGGCAGGATACGCTTGCCGCCGACGACGCCGTCATTGAGATAGAGCTGGCCGAAGCGCGCCCAGTCGCGCGCGGAGGCCAGCATCTCGCTCGACCCCTCGATGGTGCCTGAACCGTCGAGCTGAAGCGTGACATTGCGCATGCCGAGCGGCGCGAACAATTCGCGGCGTGCGAAGCGCAGCGCATCCGCAGGACTTCCACCGGTCGCATTGCGGATCAGGCGGGAGAGAATGAGCATGTTGCCGTCGTGATAATTCCACGCGGTACCCGGCGCGGTCGCGAGCGGAATGCTCTCGGCATAGGCCGCCATGTCGCGCTCGCCGAACTTCATCCGGTTGACCGGCTCGAACGCCGAGCCGAGCGAGGCCTCCAACGAGCTGCCGAGCGCGAGCCCCGCGGTATGGCGCAAGAGCTGATCGACGGTGATGGCGTGGCGCGGATCGTCCGGATCTTTCCACGCCGCGACCGGCGCAGGCGCGTCGAGCTTCAGCTTGCCCTGCCGCACGAGGATTCCGGTGAGAGCCGATATCATCGACTTCGTCATGGAGAAGCTGAGCAGCGGCGTCTCCGGCCCGATGCCGTCGAGATAACGTTCGGCGATGACGCGACCCGACTTCATGACGACGACGGCGCGGGTGCGGCGATAGGGCGGCTGCATGGGTTCGGTGAAGGCGCGGTCGAGGGCCGCGGCCAGCTCGGGGCTTTGCGGCGTCACGATCGAGGGACCGGCGATCTCCGGCAACAGCGCGGGCTGCCTGTCGTCTGGCGGCGGCGCGACGTCGGCGATATCAGCGCCGTGGTCGAGCGTGCAGCCGAGCCCCTCGCGATAGACGGCATGGCTGCGGCCGATACCGAACAGCGTCACGGTCACATCCTTGCGCGTACGGTCGATCCGGTAGTCCATCGCCCATGTGATCAGGCCGGTGCCGGGCATGGCGTCCGTGGTCTCGGTGAAATTCCGGCGGGGATCGAGGCCCGAGATGAATGTCTCGGAGCACAGGATGTCAGCCACGAAACCCGTCGCGACCTTGGGTACGTCGCGGGCGCGGGCGGCGCCGAGCATCAGGCCGGCAGCGGCGATGGTCGTGGCGAGGAGGATGATCTTGCGGCGGCGGGTCACGGGCTTTCTCCGGCTTGGGGCGTAGGCCGGGGAGAAAGCCGGATGGGCAGACGATGCGCTCGCCGGATTTGGAAAACGACCTGATCGAAGCCGAAAGCGACCGGTCGATTCTGAAATTTTGTTGGGATTGCAGCAGCTTAGTAACTAAGCCGCATTCACCTTCAGCCGCCGATACTCCGTCGGCGTCACGCCCGTCACCGCCTTGAAGGCGCGGTTGAACGGCCCCAGCGACTGGAAGCCGGCGTCCATCGCGATGGTGATGACGGGCACCTCGGCCTGGGTGGGATCGGCCAGCGCGGCCTTGGCTTCCTCGATGCGGTGATTGTTCAGGAACACATTGAAGTTGCGATAGCCGAGGCGCTGGTTGATCAGCCGGCGCAGGCGGTATTCGGGGATCTTCAGCCGGCCGGCGAGCACGCCGATGGTAATGTTCTCCTGGCGATAGATGCGCTCGTCCGCCATCAGGCGCATCAGGGCATCGATGAGCTTCTGGTCGGCGGCGTCCTCGGCCACCGGCTGACCGAAAACGATCGGCGGTGCGGGCTCCGCCACGACCGGAAACAAATCCGCCCCGTCAACGCGCATCATGGCATAGACGATCGCCGCGACGGTGCAGGCCAGCGCGCCGGCATTGATGGTTTCGGCGACATCGCCGACGTGATGGCCGGCAGCGGCGATCTGGAGCACCGCGTTCAGCCCGCCATAGAGCGCGGCTATGCAGACGATGAAGACGCGCGCACTGCGGCGACGCTCGACCAGGTCGGTCGGCCAGGAGGCGATCGTCTGACCGACCGCAAGCGCGATGAACCCAAGCACGATCAGATTGACCACCGTCACCGAGAACCGCACATGGCCGCTGGGCGCGATCCAGACGCAGCCGGCGAAGCTGTAGGCCGTCACCAGCGCCCAGATCAATCCGTGCCACCAGCGCAGGCGAAACTCGTCGTCGAAAAGCGAGCGCGTGAACAGCCAGAACACCACCATGGTGCCCGTCGACAACGCGATCAGCGGTGCATGCCAGAGCGGGACCCGCGACGTGACATCCAACGAATAGCTCACCGCATGCGCGGCCGCGCCCAGTGCGAAGACCGCGCCGAGGCGGGCAGCCAGCACATTGCGGAAATCAGACACCAATGACGCCGCCAGCACCAGCAGCAGTGCGACGCTGGCGGCGCGGAAGGCAAGCTCTGTTGCGGCAAGGGTCATCTGGTGACGCGATCGGTCGCGATTGACATCCGCCGAACATCCTTCGTCGGGCCGCGCTTTTCAAGCTGGATCACGCGGTCTCGATCCCTGGGATTGACCTCGATCAGGTTTGCGCCCGGCTTGATCGGAGAAACCATCGCCCGCCCCTGTTTCCAGATTAGGTATCGCCGATATCGCACGATGACGGCAAATAGACCATCGCGGCGATGCTGGCGGCGCCGCGACGGGGCCATCAAATCCTGTTACGCTCGCCGCAATAAAGAAGGAGTCCCCCATGAGCTGGCAACCCTCGAACGATCCCGTGCTCGGCGATCCCATGTCCTGCGATGCGCTCGATCTCGTCATCGTGCCGCGCACGCGCGATCTCGGCGACGGATTTCAGGTGCGGCGGGCGCTGCCGCACGGCAAGCGGCAGATGGTGGGGCCTTTCATCTTCTTCGATCATTTCGGCCCGGTGCAGTTCGTCTCCGGCAAGGGCATGGACGTGCGGCCGCATCCGCATATCGGACTTGCCACCGTGACCTACCTGTTCGACGGCGCGATCATGCATCGCGACAGCGAGGGCAACGTCCAGGAGATCCAGCCCGGCGCGATGAATTTGATGACCGCCGGCCGCGGCATCGCGCATTCCGAGCGTACGCCGGAGGTGCAGCGCGCCTCGGGCCAGAAGATGCTGGGCCTGCAAAGCTGGATCGCGCTGCCGGCCGGCTCCGAGGAGATCGCGCCGTCGTTCCAGCACTACGGCTCGGGCGACCTGCCTGTTATCTCCGAGCGCGACTTCACTGCGAAGGTGATCGCGGGGTCGTCGTTCGGCGTCGCCTCGCCGGTGACGATGGTGTCGCCCTGGTTCTACACCGAGGTCACGGCCGTGGCGGGCGCCAGCGTGCCGCTCGATCCCGACCACGAGGAGCGCGCGATCTACATCGTGGACGGCGAGGTCGAGATCGCGAACGAGCGCTACGAGGCGCCGCGGCTGCTGATCTTCCGCCCCGGCGACCGCATCACCGTGAAGGCGCTGAAGGCCACGCGGATGATGTTTCTCGGCGGCGATGCGCTGGAGGGCCCGCGCCACGTCTGGTGGAATTTCGTCTCCTCCAGCAAGGAGCGGATCGAGCAGGCCAAGCAGGACTGGAAAACCGGCCGCTTCGCCGCGGTTCCGCAGGAACATGAGTTCATTCCTCTGCCGGAATAGGCTAATCCGGTGTCCGGCCGTGCCATCAGGCGCGGCCGGATTTTTGCGCGAAGGCCAAACTCTCGAAAGTTCTGCGATGACCGCCATGCTCTCCAGCGACCTGCCCCTGCCCAAGATCGGCCGCGGCAAGGTGCGCGATATCTACGCCGTCGACGACGACCGCCTGCTGCTGCTCACCACCGACCGCATCAGCGCCTTCGACGTCGTGATGGGCGAGACCATCCCGATGAAGGGCGCGGTGCTGACGCAAGTGAGCGCGTTCTGGTTCAACGAGCTGGAAGGCGTGGTGCCGCATCACATGATCAGCGCCGACACCGACGAGATCATCGCGGCCGTGCCGGCGTTGAAGCCGCACCGCGCCGAGATCCTCGGCCGCGCCATGCTGTGCCGCCGCACCACCGTATTTCCGATCGAATGCGTGATCCGCGGCTACCTCTCGGGCTCGGCCTGGAAGGAATATGCGGCCAGCGGCACGCTCGCCGGCGAGACGCTGAAGGCCGGCCTCGTCGAGAGCGAGAAGCTGGAGCCTGCGATCTTCAGCCCGGCGACCAAGGCCGAGACCGGCCACGACGAGAACATCACGATTGCGCGGATGCGCGAGGTGGTCGGCGAGGAGACAGCCTATACGCTCGAGAGCATGACGCGCGCGATCTACACGCTCGGCGAGAAGCTGGCGCGCGAGCAGGGCATCATCATCGCGGACACAAAATTCGAATTCGGCCGCGACAAGGACGGCCGCATCATCCTGATCGACGAGGTCATGACGCCGGACTCCTCGCGCTTCTGGGCCGTCGATGCCTACAAGCCGGGCCAGCCGCAGGCCAGCTTCGACAAGCAGCCGCTGCGCGACTATCTCGACGTCGAACGCCGCGCCGGCCGCTGGAACGGCGACGCGCCGCCGCCGCCGCTCCCTGCGAGCGTGGTGGATGCGACCAGCAAGCGGTATCTGGAAGCGTATCGGCGGGTGACGGGGAAAGAGCTGAAGATTTAGGCCCGTTTGCGGATCTGGTCCGGCTGTTGCCGCAAACTCCGTCATTGCGAGGAGCTCTTGCGACGAAGCAATCCGGACTATTTCCGCGGAGAGATGCTGGATTGCTTCGCTGCGCTCGCAATGACGGGTTGGACGAAGCTCCCGCCACACTCTCAACTGTCATCGCCCGGCTCGACCGGGCGATCCAGTACTCCGAGACGCCTGTGATTCGCGGAGAAGCCGCGGCGTACCGGATTCCCCGCTTTCGCGGGGAATGCAGCGGTGGGTACGGAGACTTCAGTTTTCCCTCAACCCTATGGTTGAGCGTTCACACGCCGTGAATGCAGATCCTCACCGCGAAACTATCGGATACCTCATAGTTACAAGAATCCTGTTGCGCTAAGCCCGTACTCGTCTACGTCTCAGACTGCATTTTCAGGGGCGAGCGCGACGGCGTGACCGAACCAGCAATTATTTTCAGCCCGGCGCCGCGCGTAAGTCCGGCCCTCAAGCGTGCGCTGAATGACATATTGGGCGGAAGCGCCGCCAGCATCCTGACCGTCACTTTCGGGCTGTCATACTCGCTGCTGATCTTCGCCGGTCCGCTGTCGCCCTATCTGTCCTACGGAATCACAGCGACCTTCGTCAGCTCCGCGGTGCTTGCGATCGTGATCGGGCTTTGCAGCTCGCTGCCCTTCGCGGTTGCCGCGCCCGACAGCTCGACCGCGGCAGTGACAGGGATTCTGGTGGCTTCGCTGGTCGAGCGCATCGAGACGGCGAACCTGACGACGCCGCTGCTCGCGCCGGTCCTGATCACGCTCGGCCTGTCGACGATGCTGACCGGACTGGTGCTGTGCGGCCTGGGCCTGACGCGGCTGGGCCGCGCCATTCGCTACGTGCCCTATCCCGTAATCGGCGGCTTCCTCGGTGCGACCGGACTTCTTATCGCGCTGGGCGCGATCCGGGTGATCACCAACCACCCCTTGCAGTTCGCGACGCTGCCGTACTTCGCCGACAGGACCATCCTGCTGGAGCTGGGCGCCGCCTGCGCGATGGCGCTGGTGCTTTATCTCACCTGGCATCGTTCGCGCAGCCCGTTCGGCCTGCCGATCATCCTGGTCGGCGGCGTGGTCACGGCGCATCTGGCGTTCTGGATCACCGGCGTGTCGTTCGACAGCGCCCGCACGCTGGGCTGGACCTTCCAGCCGCCGCCACAGGCGGTGTTCATGCTGCCCTGGCACACCGACGATCTCGCCCGCTATCCCTGGCTTGTCGTGCCGGATTTGATCGGCAACGTCGTTGCCGTCATCTTCGTGACGGCATGCTGCACGCTGTTCAACACCACCGGCATCGAGGTGGCCACGCATCGCGAGGCCAATCTGGAGCGCGAGCTGAACGTCACCGGCGCCGCCAATATCCTGACCGGCTTGCTGGGCGGCTACCCCGGCTGCAGCTCGATCAGCCGCTCGATGCTCAATTTCTCCAGCGGCGGTCGCGGGCGCCTGTCCGGCCTTACCGTCGCGGCGCTGTCACTCCTGATGCTCGCGGTCGCGCCCGAGCTGCTCGGCTTCATCCCGAAATTCGTCATCGGCGGCCTCTTGCTCTATCTCGGCGCCGATCAGCTGCACAGATGGCTCATCGAATCGCGCAAGCGGCTGTCGAAACTCGAATATCTCTCGCTGATCGCCATCATCGCGATCATCGTGACCTGGGGCTTCGTGCCGGGCATCCTGATCGGCGTGATCATCGGCTGCGCCACGTTTGCCTTCAGCGCCGCGCGGGTTGAATCGATCAAGTACAGTTTCGACGGCTCGGAATATCGCTCCTCGCTCGACCGCTCGCGCGATGACCAGGAGGTGCTGCTGGCGCATGGCGGCAATATCCAGGGCCTGAACCTGCAGAGCTATCTGTTCTTCGGCTCCGCCAACCGGCTTTACCAGCACGTCAAGCAGCTGCTGCAGGAGCGCCCGGAGTGCCGTTACCTGCTGTTCGATTTCAAGCTCGTCACCGGCGTGGATTCGTCGGCCGCCTACAGCTTCGCGCAGATCAAGCGCAGCGCGCACGACCTCGGCGTCGCGCTGATCCTGGTGCATCTGTCAAAGGCGGCCGAGAAGGTGCTGCGCTCCAGCGATTTCGTCGGCGAGGGTGTCACCATCATCGGCGAGCTCGATCACGCGCTGGAATGGTGCGAGAACGAGATCATAGCGCAGCATCAGGGCCTGGCACAGGAAGAGGCCAGCCTGCGCGACTGGTTCGCAAGCATCCTCGACAGCGAGGACGATGCCGACAGGCTGATCCACCGTTGCCATCGCATCGAGGTCGAGGCCGGCGACATCATCGTGCAGGCCGGCGATCCCGCCGATTCCATGCACTTCATCCTCGAGGGCCGCGTCGGAATCATGATCCCCGCCGACGACGAGCGCACCACGCGCGTGCGCAGCCTCGGTCGCTACACCACGATCGGCGAGATGGGCCTGGTGTCGCAGACGCCCCGCAGCGCCACCATCCAGGCCGAGGTCGATAGCGTGCTTTACGTGCTGAACACGCATCAGTTCGCCGCGATCAAGGAAGAGGACCCTGCGCTCAGCCACAAGCTGCTGACGTATTTCGTCTCGGTCATGGCGGAGCGGCTGACATTCGCGAACCGGACGATTGCGGTGCTGCGGCGGTGATCAAGTTACCTTCTTTCTGAAGACCACGGAAAGCTCACATACTGGTCGCGCGTGTCGTAGCAGATATTTCCGTACATCTTGAGGTAGGCATCCCGACGCGTGGAATCATTGAACACGGCCGCGGGATTTTCCAGGTCGGCTTCATATTGGCGGATATTGCCTGCCGTCAGCGCGCTCGGAAGAATGTCCATCGCCTGCGGAATGCTCTTGCCGTCCAGCCAGTCGGCCGCATGCTGGCCCATGGCGTAACCGAACACCGAGGATGCGAGACTGATGCTGATCTTGTAAGGCCCGCCCTTCTTGATCTCAGCGACGGCTTCGACCTCGCCATCGATGCCGCCGAAGAACTGATCCGGCCTTTCCTTACCCGCCTCCCTGACTGCCTGCAGAGCCCCGAGGACCACCGTGTCGGCGCCCAGCACCACGTCCACGTCGGGATGTGCCAGCAAGATCGTTTGCATCATTCGATACCCGCCCTCCTTGTTCACCGTCGGAGGAGAAATGTCGGCGACAAAGTCGGCGCCGGGAATATCCTTGAGGGCATCGCGCATCGCCGCGAAACGCGGGGCGAGAAACTGCAGGCTGTCGTGAGTCAGGAGCACGACGTTGGCCCTGCCACCGAGCTTGCCCCGAATGTAGTTCGCGGCTGCGTCCCCAAGCGCCTTGCCCGTGAGGTATTGGGGCGCATTCAACAGGGACGTGGCCGGCGGCGGCACCACGGCGCCGACATAGGCGCCTTGCCAGATCATCTTCCGCAAGGCCGGCGCCACCGCGGCTGGATCGACGGGAGCGATGACAAGCCCGCCCGTTCGCGCGTCCCGGAAGCCGTCGATCTGTCCGATCATCTTTTCCGCGCTGTTGTCCGCAACCGATACCGAAAAGCTCAGGCCACGATCCCTTGCGGCCATCGCGGCGCCTCTGGCAATGCCTTTGACGAATTCGCGATCATTGTCCTGCGCGAAGGCAAGAGACTTGTTCAGTGACGGAGGGGGACTGCAAACAGCGGCGTTTCGATCGAACGGAGCAAACACGCGAGGGGTGGTGATCCCGGCTGGTCCATCCTCCGCCCGCGCGCCCACGTGACAGGCAATAGCCATGCAGGCGATGAAAGCCGCGAGCCAATTCCGTCGGTCAAATTTCATGCGGACACACTGTCGACTATGGAAGGAACAACCAATTTGCGCGGCAAGACGATCCGGAAGGTCGTGCCCCGATCCAGTTCGGAGGTCGCAGTGATATCGCCCCCAAGATTTCTCAAAACCGTTCTCGCATAGGCAAGCCCGACACCCTCGCCAGTCTGGTCCAGCTTGCCGACCCTGCGGAACAGCTCGAAAATCCGGCCGACATCCTGCGGAGCCATGCCTCGGCCATTGTCGGCCACCTCGATCGCGACCCGATCGCCAGGCAGCGTTGTGCTGTTGACCTTGAGGTGAAGTGGCCGTTCCTTCGCACGATACTTGACCGCATTGTCGAAGAGGTTGCCGATCACCTGCTCCAGCGAAAGCCGATCGGTTACGATCGACCGAACTTCAAACTGTGTATCGATCTTTCCGCCCGCTACGGAAATCTGGTGCTGGATCGCGGAGGCGCTCGATACGATGGTGCGCTCGAGGTCTACGGTTTCCGGCCTTGGGTCGCGGCGCCCGTCCCGCGACAGCAGCAGCACTGCGTTCAGGAGTGTCTCCATCTTGGACGCCGACTTGCGGATATAGCTAATGGCTTCGGGCATCTCTTCATCGGTGATCTTCCTTGCATGCCGCAGATCCGGATCAGTCGCCCCGACGCCTGACTGCTCGAGGTATAGCGCGAGATCCCTCGCGCCCTCTGCAAGCTCCTCAGAAAAGCCCATGATGCTGATCAACGGGGCGCGAATATCGTGCGACACAAGATGCGTGAAACGCTGCATCTCTTCGTTGGCCCTCGCGAGAGCTTCCGTCCGATGCTTGACCCGATCCTCCAAGGAGACGTTGAGCGTCGCAACCTCGTCGCGAGCCTGCGTCAACTCTCTGGTGTAACGCAAAAGCGTTACGGTCACGGCACCGACGACCAGCACAATCAGGACTGACGCTGCGATCGACGCGAACCTCAAATTCGTCGCGTTTGACCTCTGCTGCACGACGCCCGACGTGAGACGATTGTCCATGGCCCGAACGATACCCGAGACGAACAGGTTCAACTCATCCATCAGCGCCTTGCCGCGGTTGGTATTGATGATGGCGAGGGCCTGGTCGTCCTTTCGGTCGTTCTTGAGCGCGATGGTCTGGTCCATTTCGGCAAATTTGTCGGCGGTGAGGACATCGAGCCGTTTCAACACCGTTGCGAACTGTGGGTCGTCGCCGAGATTTCGCTTCAGTCCATCGAGCTGCCGGTTGGCCGACGTCTTTGCGGCGCCGTAGGGAGAAAGATAGATCTGGTTGCCGGTCAGCAGCAATCCGCGCTGGCTCGCCTCTGCCGATTGCACCGCGCTGCGAAGCTCGACCGCTGCGACACGGACATCACGCAATCTCACCACTTCATCGAAATGCTCGTTGGCGCGATCACCGAGCCACACCGTCATGCCGACAACTGCGAGGAGCGCGGCCAAGCCCACCACCAGCAGAACCAGCGAGATCGGCACGATGAGACGCTTCGCAATATACATGTCGTGCCAATCCAGCCCGGATGCCGGGAAACTCAATAGGATTACAAGACCTTAAGGACGAAATAACATCAAGGCCCAACCGCCGGGTTCCATTCCGGAGTTGGAGCTTGCATCTCGAATGCAGGGTGCAAACGCGCCGGCGCCCCGGCCGGACGGCCAGGGCGCTGCGATCAGACTTGCCCAGTGGCGGAGAAACGTCAGGGAGGCCCCCGACAGAGGGCTTACACCCCCGCCATCATCACGTATTTGATCTCGACATATTCTTCCATGCCGTGACGCGAGCCTTCGCGCCCCAGACCGCTTTCCTTGACGCCGCCGAACGGCGCGACTTCGGTTGTGATCAGGCCGGTGTTGACACCGACCATGCCGGACTCAAGCGCCTCGGCGACGCGCCAGACGCGGCCGAGATCGCGGGAGTAGAAGTAGGAGGCAAGACCGAACGGCGAGGCGTTGCACATCGCAACAACATCCGCCTCGTCCTTGAAACGGATCACCGGCGCGAGCGGGCCGAAGGTTTCTTCCTGCGTCACCAGCGAGTCCGGCTTGACGTCGGCGAGCACCGTCGGCTCGAAGAAGGAACGCCCGAGCTCGCTGCGCTTGCCGCCGGTGACGATTCTGGCGCCGCGCTTGACGGCATCCGCAATGTGCCGCTCGACCTTGTCGACCGCCTTCAGATTGATCAGCGGGCCCTGCGTGACGCCGGCTTCCGTACCGTCGCCGATCTTCATCGCCGCGACCTTGGCCGAGAGCTTCTGCACGAACGCGTCGTAGATCTTGTCCTGGGCGTAGATGCGGTTGGCGCAAACGCAGGTCTGGCCCATGTTGCGGTACTTCGAGACGATCGCGCCTTCGACGGCGGCATCGATGTCGGCGTCGTCGAACACGATGAAGGGCGCATTGCCGCCGAGCTCGAGGCCGAGCCGCTTCACGCCGACCGAGGCCTGCTGGTAGAGGATCTTGCCGACCGGGGTCGAGCCGGTGAAGCCGACGAAGCGCACCGCCGGATGCTCGCACAGCACCTTGCCGATCGGCGGTGCATCACCGGTGACGATGTTGAGCACGCCCTTGGGGATGCCGGCCTTCTCGGCGAGCACGGCGAGCGCCAGTGCGGACAGCGGCGTCTCGTTGGCGGGCTTGAGCACCACGGTGCAGCCGGCCGCCAGCGCCGGCGAGACCTTTCGGGTGATCATCGAGTTCGGGAAATTCCACGGCGTGATGGCGCCGCAGACGCCGATCGGCTGCTTGATCGCGAGCAGGCGGGCATCGGGCCGCTGGCTCGGAATGGTCTCGCCATAGACGCGCCTCGCCTCTTCCGCGAAGAACTCGATATAGGCGGCGCCGATGTCGACCTCGCCCAGCGCCTCCGACAGCGGCTTGCCCTGCTCGGAGGTCAGGATCAGCGCGAGATCCTCGCGGTTGGCGGTGATCAGCTCGAACCATTTGCGCAAAATGTTGGAGCGCTGCTTGGCGGTGTGCTTGGCCCAGGCCGGAAAGGCGCGCTGGGCGGCTTCGACCGCCTTGGTCGTGTCCTCGGCACCAAGCTGCGGAACTTTTGCGAGCTCGACACCGGTTGCGGGATTGTTGACGGCGAAGACCGGCGTGCCGACCCAGGCGCCGTCGATGTAGCAGGCCTCCTTCAGCAGCGAAGGGTCCTTCAGCCGGTCGCGCAGGGTGGCGGTGGCTTGAGTGGCGCGGGCAGCGGCAGTCGGGGTCATGGCGTTACTCCCTGGGGGCAATCGGATCGGCCCGGAATATAGGGAGAGACGGCGCGCAATGCACCGTCCCGCAACGCACATCTGGTGGCAGTTAAGCTGAGAGCGGCGATCTTATTGTTTGAGCATGATCTTTCCGGAAAACCGCTGCACGCTTTTGCGGATCATCCTCTACGCAGCGCCGCTCATATAGGTCTCGCGACGGCCGATCATGCGCTCGGCGGCCGCCTTCGCGTCGGCCTTCGAGGACGTTGCGCAGGTCCGGTATTCGAGATCGGGCACATCGGACGCGTTGCGGCGGCCGAACCAGTTCTTCGAGCCCACCGGCAGCAGCGCCAGCGACTGCGCCAGATTGTCCACCGCGCCGAACGAATAGAGCGCGCCGGTGCCGGCGATCCGGACTTCGTAAATGCCGGGCGAGATCGGCGCCTCCAGGTTCTCGCCCCGTCCGGGACGGGGATAGCGCTTCCATTCGCTCCAGGTCGAAATCATCTGAGGTCCCCCTCGCGGCCGGTGTCGGCCGCCAAATTTGCATCAAGTCTTAACGTCGGCCGTCAATCGGCCGAGTGCTGAACGCCGCATCGCACAAAATGTTTCAAGTGCTTCAAACACCCAAAACATATCGCCAGAGCCCATCCACGGTCACGGTCGGTTGCGGCCATCCACCGCAGTTTGTGACGGAGTGTTGCAGTTCAGCCGCCTTGTCGTCCTACGCGGGACACAGACCGTCAAGTCACGACATCGCGACCGGCGTGGGCATCTCGACGCGCTTGCCGCGCAGCGCATGCAGGAGGACAATCGATCGCTTCCAACAATAATCAAACCGGAGGAAACGCGGATGCAAAGCAAAGCCCAGATCGACGAGATCCTGCGCCAGAAGAGCGACGCCAGGGAGGTTCCCGGAATCGTCGCCATCGCCGCCAGCGGTAACGAAGTGCTCTATCAAGGCGCGTTCGGCAAGCGCGATCTGTCAAAACCCGATGCGATGACCGCGGACAGCGTGTTCTGGATCGCCTCGATGACGAAGGCGGCGACGACGGCCGGCGCGATGCAGCTGGTCGAGCAGGGCAAGCTCTCGCTGGACAAGCCGATCGGCGAGGTGCTGCCCGATCTCGCCAAGCCACAGGTGCTCGAAGGCTTTGACGCCAATGGCGAGCCGAAGCTGCGACCGGCCAAGGGGCCGATCACGCTGCGCCAGCTCATGACCCACACCGCCGGCTTTGCCTACGACATGTGGAACAGCGATCTCGGGATTTACCTTGAGAAGTCCGGCACGCCCGGGATCATCACCTGCCAGAACGCGGCGCTGAAGACGCCTGTCATGACCGATCCCGGCACGCGCTGGGAATACGGCACCAATATCGATTTCGTCGGCAAGGCGGTGGAGGCCGTCAGCGGCAAGACACTGGACGCTTATCTGCGCGGCAACCTCTTTGCCCCGCTCGGTATGTATGACACCGGCTTCAAGATCACCAACGACATGCGGAGGCGCCTCGTCGGCATGCATGCGCGCGGCGAGGACGGCCAGCTCGGATCGATCCCTTTCGAGCTTGAGCAGAATCCGGAATTCCACATGGGTGGCGGTGGTCTTTATTCGACCGCGGCCGACTACATCAAGTTCACGCAGATGATCCTCAATAAGGGCCGCAGCAACGGCGAGCAGGTGCTCAAGGCCGAGACCATCGCCATGATGGGGCAGAACCAGATGGGCGATCTCAACATGACCAAGCTGCCGACCGCGGCGCCGATGTTCACCAACGACGTCGATCTCTATCCGGAGCAGGTGAAGAAGTGGGGCCTCAGCTTCATGATCAACACCGCCAAGACGGCCGAGGGGCGCAGCGCCGGCAGCCTTGCCTGGGCGGGGCTCGCCAACACCTATTACTGGATCGATCCTGCACGCGACGTCACCGGCGTGATCCTGATGCAGCTCTTGCCGTTCGCGGACGGGAAGTGCCTGGAGGCATTCGCGGGCTTCGAGCGCGGGGTCTATGCCGGGCTCGATGCGGGGAGCGGGCAAAAGGCGGCGTGAGGGATTGGGGCTCTCACCACACGTCATTGCGAGCGTAGCGAAGCAATCCAGAGTCCCTCCGCAGGAATAGTCTGGATTGCTTCGTCGCAAGGGCTCCTCGCAATGACGAGGAGAGAGCGGGGCCTTAAACCGTCAGCCCGCGCTGCTGCGCGAGCTCCTTCAGCGACACAAGCGGACGCGCGCCGATGTGCTGGATCACTTCGGCGGCCGCGAGCGCGCCGAGCTCGCCGCACTGCTTGTACGGCAGGTTGCGCGCCAGGCCATAAAGGAAGCCGGCGGCGAAGAGATCGCCGGCGCCGGTGGTGTCGACGAGTTTTGCGATGGGAGCGGCCGGCGCGGCGACGGCGTCTTCAGCCGAAACCACCATGCAGCCCTTCTCGCTGCGGGTGACCACGCCGAGGTTGACGTCGTTGCGCAGCTGCTTCAGCGCGGTGTCGAAGTCCGAGGTCATGTAGAGCGAGTGCAGCTCGGACTCGTTGGCGAACACGATGTCGACGGTGCCGTTACGCATCAATCCGAGGAACTCGTCGCGATAGCGATCGACGCAGAAGGAATCCGACAGCGTCAGCGCCACCTTGCGCTTGGCGTCATGGGCGATCCTGGCGGCCTTGACGAAGGCGTCCTTGGCGTTCTTGGGGTCCCAGAGATAGCCCTCGAGATAGACGATGCCGGCAGAGGCGATCTCGGCCGGGTCGATGTCGGCCGGCGACAGATCCTGCGCCGCGCCGAGATAGGTGTTCATGGTGCGCTCGCCATCGCCGGTGACCAGGATGTAGGAGCAGCCGGTGGCGGCGCCGTCCTTGGCGGCGGGCGTGTTGAAGGCGACGCCGGCTGAACGGATGTCGTGGACGTAGAGCTTGCCGATCTGGTCGTCCTTGACCTTGCCGACATAGGCTGCGCGTGCGCCGAGGCTGCCGATGCCGACGATGGTGTTGGCGGCCGAGCCGCCCGAGACTTCCGTGGCCGGGCCCATGTCAGCATAGATGGCGGCGGCCCGCGCCTCGTCGATCAGGGACATGCTGCCCTTGGCCATGCCATGCTTGGCGAGGAAAGCCTCATCGGTCTTGACCAGGACGTCGAACAGCGCGTTGCCGATGCCGAGAACGTCATATTTCACGTCAGCCATTCACCTTGATCCTGTTTGGCGGATTGCGAACCTTGGGGAAATCCGCTTCCTGTCAGCCTGAAATCTGGCTCGCGGCCTATCACGACCGGGCCGGCACGGGCAAGCAACGGTATTATTAAAGGGCAATGATCCGCTCCTTCCTGACCGTCTCGACGGGAACACTGGCCTCGCGGCTGCTCGGTTTTGCGCGCGATTCCCTGATTGCCGCCCTGCTCGGCACCGGCGCGGTGGCGGATGCGTTTCTGGCCGCCTTCCAGCTCGTCAACGTGGTGCGGCGGCTGCTCAGCGAGGGAGCCCTGAACGCGGCGCTGATCCCGGCCTGGCTGCGCATTCGTGACCGCGATGGCGAAGACGCCGCGTCCGCGTTCGCCGGACGCGTGCTCGGCACGGTCAGCGCGGCCTTGATCGTGATCTCGCTTCTGATTGCACTGGCGATGCCGCTGATCATCACGGTGATCGCACCGGGATTCCTCGGCAGCGGGACACTCGATCTCGCGGTCCAGAACGCGCGGCTGATGCTGCCTTATCTGGCCTTCGCCGGCCCCGTCACGGTGCTGATGGGCCTGCTCAACGCGCAAGGGCGTTTTGCGCTGACCGCATTCTCTCCGCTGCTGTTCAACATCGCGCTGATCGCTGCGATCGCGGTGCTGCTCGTCGGGCATGCCGATGCCACGTCCGCCGCCTGGATGCTGGCGGCGACCGTGGGCGTTGCCGGCCTGCTGCAACTGCTGATGCTGCTGTCACAACGGAGTGCGCGTCTTGCGACGCCTTTGCGGGTGAGCTTCGACAAGGAGATGCGCGGCTTCTTCGCCAAGGCCATCCCCGGCATGATCGCAAGCTCGGGTCCGCAATGGCTGATGGTCGCGGGCGCGATCATCGCATCCGCGACGCCATCTGCGGTGTCCTGGCTCTATTTCGCCAACCGCCTGATCGAGCTGCCGCTTGGCATCGTCGGCGTCGCCATGGGCACGGTGCTTGTGCCGGAGCTGACGCGCGCCGTCACCGGCGGCGACCGCGACGCTGTCGCGCATGCGGAATCGCGCGCGCTGGAGCTTGCGACCGGGCTGGCGCTGCCGGCGACGCTCGGCCTGATCGTGCTCGCCGAGCCGATCGTGCGGCTGCTGTTCGAGCATGGCGCCTTCGGCGCGGAGGACAGCACGTCCACCGCACGCGCGCTGATGTGGCTGGCGCTGGGCCTGCCGGCCCACGTGCTGATCAAGGCGCTGTCACCGGCGTTCTATGCCCGCAGCGACACGATGACGCCGCTGCTGGCTACGGCCAAAGGCTTTGTGGTCGCGGTCGCCCTTGCGGTCCTGCTCGGCCACTATTTCGGCGCGACCGGAATTGCCGCGAGCATCGCGGCCGGCGCCTGGAGCAGCGCGCTCTCCCTGCTCCGGAAAGGCACCGGCGAATTCGGCTTCTCGATCGACGCCGCCGCGCGAAAACGGCTGCCGCGGATCGTGCTCGCCGCCGCTGCCATGGGCGCCCTGCTCTGGCTGACCACGGGCCTGGTGCCCGCCGGGGCGCATGGCCTCATTCGCGTCATTGTGCTGGGCTTCCAGATCGCGGCCGCAATCGCGGTCTATGGCCTGCTCCTGCAAATCCTGGGCGCAGCGTCCTGGCGCGAGGCGGCGGGCGCCCTGAAGCGGCCCGCCTAGCCCGGCCTCGGCGCGCGGGCCATCGAATTACCCTTGACGGGGCAGCGCCGCTGTTGGAAACGACGGCCCGAATACCTCTGGGAACACTTGCCATGCCATTCGTTGAACGGGTTTTTTCGGGCGTCCAGCCGACCGGCAATCTGCACCTCGGCAATTACCTCGGCGCGATCGTCAACTTCGTGAAGATGCAGGACACCCACAACTGCATCTATTGCGTCGTCGACATGCACGCGATCACGCAGGGCGTGGACGTCTGGGGCGGACCGGCCGAGCTCGCGCGCAATACCCGCGAGGTGACCGCGGCGTTCATCGCCAGCGGCATCGATCCGAACAAGCACATCGTATTCAACCAGAGCCAGGTCTCCGGCCACGCCGAGCTCGCCTGGATCTTCAACTGCGTCGCGCGCATGGGCTGGCTCGGCCGCATGACCCAGTTCAAGGAGAAGGCCGGCAAGGACCGCGAGAACGCCTCGGTCGGGCTGTTCGACTATCCCGTGCTGATGGCCGCCGACATCCTGCTGTACCGCGCCACCCATGTTCCGGTCGGCGAGGACCAGAAGCAGCATCTCGAGCTCTCGCGCGACATCGCGCAGAAGTTCAACAACGACTTCGCCGATTCCATTCGCGCGCAAGGCGCCAATGACGGCCTGTTCTTCCCGCTGCCGGAACCGCTGATCACGGGACCGGCGACGCGCGTGATGAGCCTGCGCGACGGCACCAAGAAGATGTCGAAGTCGGATGCCTCGGACAATTCCCGCATCAACCTCACCGACGATGCCGACACCATCGCGCAGAAGATCCGCAAGGCGAAGACCGATCCGGAACCGCTGCCATCAGAGGAAAAGGGCCTGGAAGCGCGGCCCGAAGCCGACAATCTCGTCGGCATCTTCGCCGCGCTCTCCGGCCGCCCCAAGGCGGACGTGCTCAGGGAATTCGGCGGCGGACAGTTCTCCAGCTTCAAGAACGCGCTGGCGGAGCTGTGCGTGACGAAACTCGCGCCGATCGCCGACGAGATGAAGCGCCTCGTCGCCGACCCCGGCCATATCGACGCAATCCTGAACGACGGTTCCGACCGGGCCCGCGCCATCGCCGACGAGACCATGAAGCTCTCGAAGGACATCGTCGGGTTCATTCGTCGGCGCTGATCGTTGCGTTCGCGAACCGGCCTGCGCGACGGCGCAGGCTGACGTGCCCTCTCCCAAATGCAGAGAGAGTGTGGCAGCATGCCGCCCGTGCACATTCCGGGACATGCATGACCAGCAAGCGACTTTGCTTCGAGCCGGGTCACAAGCCCAAATGCCTCGTCATCGTCGACGACACCGCCGAATGGGATCGCGCGGTGTATTACGCCAGCCGCTGGGCGATCCGCGCCGGCGGCGGCGTGGTGATGCTGCGCATCATCGAGCCCGAGCAGCAGACCCAGGAATGGCTCGGTGTGGCCGACATCATGCGCGCCGAAGCGCAGGAAGCGGCCGAGGCCGCGCTCGACCGCGCCGCCGGCCGTGCCAACGGCATCGCGGCGATCACGCCGGAGCGGGTGATCCGCGAAGGCGCGGCGATGGAACAGCTGCTGGCCGTGATCGACGAAGATCCTGATATCGCCATGCTGGTGATCGCCGCCAATCCAGGCGCGGAGGGACCGGGACCGCTGGTCTCGCTGCTCGCGCATGCGCTGGGCTCGTTCCCGGTGCCGGTGACGATCATCTCGGGCGCACTGAGCGATGAAAGCGTGGATTCGCTGTCGTAGGCGTGCAGCCAGCCAGATATTCGTCATGCCCGGACCTGTCCCGGGCATCCACGTTCCTGGCGCCGCGAAGCAAGGCGTGGATGGCCGGGACAAGCCCGGCCATAACGGCGCAGAGGCTTTTTGGGCACCCTAACCCGCTGATATAACAACGAAACGCCCTCCCCACCCCTTGATCGTGCGTTCCCCGTCGCCATCTGCTACTGGATAGCTTACGCGCCGGCCTTGAACCGGCGACGTCTGGAGAAAACCATGTTCATTCAAACCGAAGCCACCCCCAATCCCGCCACGCTGAAATTCATTCCCGGCCGCGTCGTCGTCGATGGCGGCCCGATGGAGTTTGCGAACCGCGAATCGGCCGCGCGTTCGCCGCTGGCGGAAAAGCTGTTCGACGTGCCCGGCGTCACCGGCGTGTTCTACGGATCGGATTTCATCACCGTGACCAAGGCCGACGGTGAATGGCAGCAGCTCAAGCCCGCGATCCTCGGCGCCATCATGGAGCACTACATGTCCGGCGCGCCGCTGCTCGCCGATGGCGCGGCTCCGGGCGATGCCGATCTCGACGACGAGGACGAGTTCTTCGACGAGTCCGATGCCGAGACGGTCGACATGATCAAGGATCTGATCGAGACCCGCGTGCGTCCGGCCGTCGCCAATGACGGCGGCGACATCACCTTCCGCGGCTTCAAGGACGGCATCGTCTATCTCAACATGAAGGGCTCATGCGCCGGCTGCCCGTCATCGACCGCGACGCTCCAGCACGGCATCCAGAATCTGCTGAAGCACTTCGTGCCGGATGTGGTCGAAGTCCGGCCGATGTAGGCGAGGTGCCGTAGGGTGGGCAAAGCGAAGCGTGCCCACGTCTCTGCCATAAGATAATGGTGGTGGGCACGGCGCAGATGCGCCTTTGCCCACCCTACGAGACTACGACATCTTCCTACGCCGCCTGACCGATGCTCGCGGCCTCTTCCGCCGCCTTGCGCATGCTCGCCGACATCTCGTTGGTGACGGTGCTCTGCTCCTCGACCGCGGCGGCCGTTGACGACACATATTCGCTGACGCCCTCGATCGCGCCCCGGATCGCTCCCAGCGCGGAGACCACGTCGACCGAGATGCCGTTGAGATTGCCGATCTCCTGCTCGATCCGGTCGGCCGCCTGCTTGGCCTGATTGGCAAGGTTCTTCACTTCCGACGCCACCACGGCAAAGCCGCGACCGGCCTCGCCGGCGCGCGCGGACTCGATGGTGGCATTCAGCGCCAGCAGATTGATCTGGCCGGTGATGTTGCCGATGAGCTGCACGATCATGCTCATCGACTCCGCCGCCTGCGTCAGCCGCTGCGCCTGCTGGTCCGCCGCCTCGACCCGATCGACCGCGGTCGATGCGGTCTCGCGCGAGCGCGTCATCGCTTCCGCGATCTCTCGCACCGAGGCGTTGAGCTCCTCGGCTCCGGCAGCGACCGACTCCATCATGTCGCGCACCTTCTCGCTGCGCTTGCGCGCGATCACCTGGGCGGTGGTGTCGGAGGCGTACTTCACGACCTTGAACGGCTTGCCGTTGAGATCGCGGATCGGATTGTAGGAGGCCTGGATGAAGACCTGCCGCCCGCCCTTGCCGATACGCTGATATTCGCCGGACTGGAATTCACCGGCGTTCAGCCTGGCCCAGAAGGCGCGATAGGCTTCGCCGTCGCGCTCATCGGCGCCCACGAACATGCTGTGATGCCTGCCGACGATCTCAGGCAGCGTATAGCCGAGCGCGCCGAGGAAGTTCTCGTTGGCGGTCAGGACCTTGCCGTCCATGTCGAACTCGATCACGGCCTGCGACTTGCCGATCGCCTCGATCTGCCCGGCAAAATTCGCATTCGACAGCTTTTGCGCGCTGATGTCGGTGGCGAACTTCACCACCTTGAACGGCTTGCCGGCGTCGTCGAGGATCGGATTGTAGGAGGCGAGAATCCAGACTTCTTTCCCACCCTTGCCGAAACGCTTGTACTCGGCCGACTGGAATTCGCCGCGGGCGAGCTTCGCCCAGAACGCGCGGTAGGCCGCGCTGTCACGCTCGCCCGCACCGACGAACATGCCGTGATGCCGGCCCTGGATCTCGTCGAGCCGATAGCCCATCACACCCAGGAAGTTTTCGTTGGCGGTGATGATGGTGCCATCGAGATTGAATTCGATCACCGCCTGCGCGCGGCCGATCGCGGAAATCTTTCCGGCATCTTCCAGACTGCGGATCTTGCGCGCCGTGATGTCGGTCGCGAACTTGATGACCTTGACCGGCTTGCCTGCCTCGTCGATGATCGGATTGTAGGACGCCTGGATCCAGATCTCGCGGCCGCCCTTGCCAAGGCGCTTGTATTCCGCGGATTGATATTCGCCGCGGGCAAGCTTCGCCCAGAACTCGCGGTAGGCCGCGCTATCCCGCTCCTCCGGCACCACGAACATGCTGTGGTGCTTGCCCTTGATCTCGTCGAGCCGATAACCGATCGCATCCAGAAAATTCTGGTTGGCCGTGACGATGGTGCCATCGAGATTGAATTCGATGACCGCCTGCGACTTCGACAGAGCGCTGACCTGAGCCATAGCTTCGCGAGCCGAAGAACCGCTTCGCCAAAAAGACATAAAAGAAACCTTTCCAAAGGACCGGAAGATGCGCGGATCGACCGCGCGGATGTTTCGTTCTGGTCGTCGCTAACGTGCCTTCCGCGCTTGAAAGGTGTCTGATGATTGCTAATCGTTCCTTAAAATTTAAACATTTCAAATAGTTAGATAACTCATAAGTTGCAAATTGATGCATCTGCTTCAAAAGGGGGCACGAAGATTTTTGCAAGTTCCCGCTCACGTAGAATTACGGGGCAGATCGTGCGCCTGTCGAGAAATCAAACTTGGACTGGTTCAACCGCGTCGGAACCGACTAAGCTGATTCGATGCTGATCCTTGCCATCGATACCGCGCTGGAGGCGTGCGCGGCCGCCGTTCTCGACACCGACGCCGGCGAGCTCCTCGCACAGGAAACGCTGCTCATGAAGCGCGGTCACGCCGAAGCGCTGATGCCGATGATCGCGCGCGTGATGCAATCGGCCAATCTCGCCTTCACTTCGCTCGACCGCATCGCCGTCACCGTCGGGCCCGGAAGTTTCACCGGCCTGCGCGTCGGCATTTCGGCCGCACGCGGCCTTGCGCTCGCGGCCAAGCGCCCCGCCGTCGGTTTGACGACGCTATCCGCCTATGCCGCCACCGTCGTCGGCCAGAGCGGAACGGCGCCGGTGATCTCGGCGATCGATGCGCGGCACGACCACGTCTATTTCCAGATCGTCGCCGGCGACGGCAGCCAGTTGGTGCGACCGGGCGTCGCCCCCATCGACGAGGCGATCGCGGCCTCGCGGTTCGGCGCGCCGCATCTGGTCGGCAATGCCGCGAAAATCCTCGCCGATCGCTGGCCGAAGGATGGACCGCAGCCCATTGCAGTCGACGCTCGGCCGGCGCCTGACATCAGCTGGGTCGCATGGCTTGGCGCGGCGGCCAACCCTGACACCACGCCGGCGCGGCCGTTCTATCTGAAGGCGCCCGACGCAAAGCCGGCCGCATTGCCGCCGCTGGCACAAGCCGCCAGCTCATGATGAGATGGTTTTCGGAATGGTGGCGCGGCGGCACGGCCGCCGTCGAGCCCGCCTCCACGCGCGACGCCGCGCGGCTCGCGCAGCTTCACGGCGCCTCCTTCGCGCACGGCTGGGGCGAAAGCGAATTCGAGAGCATGATGAGCGAGCGCAACACGCTGGTGCAGCGGTTGCGCCTCGGCCGCAAGACGATCGGCTTTGCCGTGTCGCGGATCGGCGCGGACGAAGCGGAAATCCTCTCGATCGCGGTCGACCAGGCCCATCGCGGCCGCGGCCTCTCCCGCACGCTGCTGATGACCCATCTCGGCCACCTCGCAGGGCGCGGCGTCCGCACGATCTTTCTTGAAGTCGAGGAGAATAACCAGCCGGCGCGACGGCTCTACGATCGGGCCGGATTCATGGTGGTCGGACGCCGCGAACGCTACTATAAGCAGCCGAACGGGGACCAATTGAACGCCCTTCTGATGCGACGTGACTTGTCGTAATATTGATGGCAGAAGGCGCCCCCGTCAGGCAGACAACACATGACTGGACTTAAAGCTTCCGCCGCATCCAAGGCCTCCGGTATCGAGGCGCGCTGTGCCGCCACCGGCATGCGCATGACCGAGCAGCGCCGCGTCATCGCGCGCGTGCTGGCGGAGGCGGTCGATCATCCCGATGTCGAGGAATTGTACCGGCGCTGCGTTGCCGTCGACGACAAGATCTCGATCTCGACCGTGTATCGCACCGTCAAGCTGTTCGAGGATGCGGGCATCATCGAACGCCATGATTTCCGCGAGGGCCGCGCGCGCTACGAGACGATGCGCGACAGCCATCACGACCACCTCATCAATCTGCGCGACGGCACGGTGATCGAGTTCACCTCCGAGGAGATCGAGAAGCTGCAGGCTGAGATCGCGCGCAAGCTCGGCTACAAGCTGGTCGACCACCGGCTCGAGCTCTATTGCGTCCCGCTCGACGACGACAAGCCGACCTCTTAAGTCTAGTGCCCATCGATCTCATCATCTTCGATTGCGACGGCGTGCTCGTGGACAGCGAGGTGATCTCCTGTCGTGCGCATGCGGATGTGCTGACGCGGCACGGTTATCCAATCACATCCGAGCAGGTGCTGGTGCGCTTCCTCGGCGTATCCGAGAAAGATGCGCGACGGATGGTCGAGCAGGAAATCGGCCGCAGCCTCCCCGACGATCTGGAGAGCCAGGTGAACGCGGCGACGCTGCAATTCTACGCCAGCGATCTGCAGCCGATCACCCATGTGGCGGCAGCGATCGCCGCGATCGATTTGCCCAAATGCGTTGCCTCGAGCGGCACACCGGAAAAGATCCATCACGGCCTGACATGCGCCGGGCTCTATGACCTGCTCGCCCCGAACATCTTTTCGGCAAGCCAGGTCGCGCGCGGCAAGCCTGCGCCCGATCTGTTTCTGTTTGCCGCCGGGCAGATGAAGGCCGCACCGGAACGCTGCGTCGTGATCGAGGACAGCGTGCCCGGCGTAACCGGCGCGCACGCCGCCGGGATGACCGTGCTGGGCTTTCACGGCGGCAGCCAC
>NZ_AKIY01000191.1 GCF_000282615.1 Bradyrhizobium sp. YR681
GGTGGTGTGAATGTCGAGGCTGGTGAAGCTCGAGCCGTAGGGCGCGGTCATGCGGATGGTTCCGCCCTTGCGCGGGCCCTCGGCCTGCGCCGCGGCGACGAGCGCCAGTCCCAAACCAGCAACGATCGCCACTCTTCTGAACATCATGGTCCCTCCGGCACAGCAGGCGTATTCAGTCCGCGAGTTGACCATTCACCGCACGTCGAACGCAAGCTCCTCTTTTCGTCTTGATGGCGACCAAACCTTGCGCAGTCTCGGCCGGAGGGTGGCTCGCTGCCGGTTCCGGAAGGCGGCCCCCTCGCCCGGCGCCGGCGGTTGAAGCCGCCAGCGGATGCAAGCCGCAGCCCGGGAGCTCCCGATTGAGGACCACGCGCTCTAGGCGGTTGCGAAATCCGGTTGCCAATCGCGGAGTTTTCGTGCGGCGCCGGTGACGTCCGCGATGGCCGGGAATGTCCCCGTCGCCACCATCATCGCCCTGGCCAGCCGCACCGCCCGCGCTTCGCTGATCGCCCGTTTGCGGGGGTCCTCGATCAGCTCGAAGTCGATGTTGTGGGCGAGGCCGAAGATGCGGCGGATGGTTTTTGCAGCGGCGAAGCCGACGGTGTCGGCGAACAGCCGCTGCATGTAGGCCTGCCGTTCCGCCTCCAGCCGCGCGGCACCCTGCGCGCCGGTGAAAAGCGAGGCGGGATAGGCATCGCCGGCGGCTCCGGCGCGCCAGAGGTCGAGGAATTTTCGCGAAAACTCGGTCCAGACCGCCTCCACGGTCTCCAGTAACCAGCCCTCGAACGCAGCCCGCTCGCCCGGCATGCGCTCGTGACCGGCGGAGGCAAAATAGGCCATCAGCAAATTCGCCAGCACGGCGCCGACGTCGAATCCCATCGGGCCGTAGAAGGCGAACTCCGGGTCGATCACCCGCGTCTGGCTCCCGGTCACCATGATCGAGCCGGTGTGGAGGTCGCCGTGGAGCAGCGCCTCGGGGCTGGCCATGAATTTCAGCTTGAGGCGAGAGATAGCAACGTGCAGGTCCATGTCGTCGCGGAGGCTCGCAGCCAAGCCGTCGAGATACGGTGCGGTCCAGCGGTTCTGTTCGGCGATGCGGTAGGGATCGGTGAAGATCAAATCCTCGGTGATCTTGCAGAGCGCGTGATTGCCGGCGAAGGCCGCGATGGCCTGCTTCTTCTCCGCGGCGGAGCGTGCGAGGTCCGATGTGAAGAACAGGGTGCGCGCCATGAAGGTGGTGATGTCGTCGACAAAGCGCGGATAGTGCGTTGCAGCGACCAGCCCCTTGCGCATGATGACGTGGGGCTCGAGCAGCTCCATCACCGTCAGCGCCAGCTTTTCGTCGTGGTGCAGCAGGGCCGGCACGAGGCCGGGCGCAAGCTCGGCCTGCCGGGACAGAGCGAGGTATTCGTAATGAGCCCGCGACAGCGGCAGCGGCCAGCTTTCGCCGACGAGGCGGACATAGGGCAGCGCCTGCTTCACGGCGACGCCGCCGCGGTCGCCCCTGACGATGAAGACGAGATTGAGATTGCCGTCGCCAACCTCGGTGATCGACCAGGACACCGGTTCGGCGCCGAGCAGCGCCACGAGGTCCGGCACATCAGCAAGATAATCCCGCAACGCCGCCTCATGCAGAATGCGGTAGTCCCCGGCCCGGTCTCCGGTCATGACGATCCATCCCATATAGGGGCCGGATCGTTACTCCCGCTCCAGGAAGCTCGAGCCGATCTCGGCCTTTCTTTTGATCGGATCGTAATCGCAATAGACGCTGTCCGCCACCAGCGTGTAGCTGGCGATGACGTTGTATTTGTCCAGCTTGACCGAGTTCAGGCCGATCACCGAGGTGCTCTTGCCGCTGTTCCATTTGAACGGCGTCGAGCTCTTGGCCTGCTCGCAGGCCATCACGGCTTCGTTGAAGACATAGCCCTCGACGAACGCCTTCAGCGTCCGCACCTGCACCGCCATCCGCCACTCGACATAGCCGATGGCCCCGAGACCGGCGACGATCAGCACCAGAAGCGCGATGACGATCCTCTGAAAAGTCATTCGTTTCCCCCAACAAACAAGTACAAATTCCAAACGAGACGAAGGGTGCGCACGCCTCGTCCTTCGAGACGACCGCTTCGCGGTCTCCTCAGGATGAGGCTAACGGACATCCGTGCCCGTTGAAACTGTTGCCCCACACTCCGTCCTCATCCTGAGGAGCTTGCCAGAGGCGGGCGTCTCGAAGGATGCGCCGCACAAAGAAACCTAGAACGGCATGCCCATCAATCTGGACAGGCGCTCGATCGAGAGATAGCCGGCGTGATAGGCGGCGATGCCGACGCCGTAGATGATCGCCGAGATGATCGTGGTCCAGACCAGCTTGCTTCTCATCCGCGTCAGGATCGGCGCGCCGGGGTCGGTGCCGGGGGCGCCGACGCCGTCCTCGTGCTGGCTGCGCACGCCGAACGGCAGCGTCAGGAACAACGCGATCCACCAGATGACGAAGTAGATCGCAAGCGCGGTGGAGAGCTGGATGGCCATGGGGCGGCCTTATGCCTGCTCGATTTCGACCAGCGCGCCGGAAAAGTCCTTCGGGTGCAGGAACAGCACCGGCTTGCCGTGGGCGCCGATCTTCGGCACGCCGTCGCCGAGCACCCGCGCGCCCTCCTTCACCAGCGTATCGCGGGAGGCGATGATGTCGACGACCTCGTAGCAGATGTGGTGGATGCCGCCGTCGGCATTGCGCTCGAGGAACTTTGCGATCGGCGAGGCCTCGCCGAGCGGCTCGATGAACTCGATCTTGGTGTTGGGCAGGGTCGCGAACACGGTGATGACGCCGTGTTCGGGCAGCGGCACCGCTTCCGAGATCTGGGCGCCGAACGCCGCGCCATAGATCTTCGCAGCCTTGATGGCGTCCTTGGTCGCGATCGCGACGTGGTTGAGCCGGCCCAGCATGCTTCTCTCCCGTTACACTGTCAGGACATGTACCAGACAGGGGGGCTTTTTGCCCCAATGTTCGTTGATCACGGCCCGCACGGCGCGCCGCACCGACTCGGCCAGGGCATCCGCATCGCGGCGGCGCGCCTTCGGCAGGCCTTCGATGGTGGAGACCACCGCATCGAAGACGATGTCGTCGAACGGCTCGCCGTCCCGGTTCTTCTCGGGGATGCCGACGAGATCGACCTCGGGATCGTCGACCAGCTCGCCCTGCTCGGTCATGGCGACGGCGACGAAGGCGCAGCCCGAAAACGCCATGCGGCGCCGTTCGACCACGGCACGGGACTTGGAATCCTCCAAAATCGTGCCGTCCTTGTAGAGACGGCCCGAGGGCACCTCGCCGATCACGCCGGGATCGCCGGGGCCGAGCTTGACCAGATCGCCGTTGCGGACGACCAGCACGCGCGGCACGCCGGCGGCGCGCGCCAGCTTGGCGTGCTCGTTCAGGTGCAGCGCCTCGCCATGGACGGGGATCAGCAATTGCGGCCTGGTCCAGGCGATCATGTCGCGCAGTTCGTCGCGGCGGGGATGGCCGGAGACGTGGACCAGATGGTCGCGGTCGGTGATGATCTCGACGCCCTGGAGCACCAGATTGTTGATGATCGAGCCGACCGCCTTCTCGTTGCCCGGAATGGTCCGCGAGGAAAAGATGACGCTGTCGCCGCGGTTGAGGGTGATCTCGGGATGGTCGTCATTGGCGATGCGCGCCAGCGCCGCGCGCGGCTCGCCCTGGCTGCCGGTGCACAGCGCCAGCACCTTGTCCTGCGGCAGGTGGCCGTAGACTTCCGGCGAGCGGAAATTCTGCACGCCGTCGAGATAGCCGGTCTCGCGCGCAACCTGCACGACGCGCTCCATGGCGCGGCCGACCACGACGACCTCGCGATCGGCGGCTTTCGCGGCGAGCGCCACGGCCTTGAGACGTGCGACGTTCGAGGCGAAGGTCGTCACGGCGACGCGGCCCTTGGCGGCCTTGACCAGTTCGATGATGGTCTTGGCGACCTCGGACTCCGAGGGCGAGCGGCCCTCGCGCACGGCGTTGGTGGAGTCGCCGATCAGGGCGAGCAGGCCCTGGTCGCCGAGCTCGCGCAGCCGCTTTTCGTCGGTGGGGCGGCCGATGATCGGGGTCGGGTCGATCTTCCAGTCGCCGGTGTGCAGCACCGTGCCGACCTCGGTGTGGATCGCCAGCGCATGCGATTCCGGAATCGAGTGCGCCACCGGGATGAACTCGACGTTGAACGGGCCGATATTGACGCGGCCGCCCGACGGCACCACCGTCACCGGGATTTTCGGCGCGTTGCGCTCGGCCGCAAGCTTGGCCTCGAACAGCGCCGCGCTGAACTGGGTCGCGTAGATCGGGCATTTCAGCTTCGGCCAGAGATCGATGATCGCGCCGAAATGGTCCTCATGGGCGTGGGTCAGCACCAGGCCCATCAGGTTCTTGCGTTCCTTCTCCAGGAAGCTGATGTCGGGCATGATCAAATCGATGCCCGGCAAATGCTCCTCGTCGCCGAAGGAAACGCCGAGATCGACCGCCAGCCAGGCGCGCTGCTGGCGGTTGCCGAGGCCGTAGATCGACAGGTTCATGCCGATCTCGCCGACGCCGCCGAGCGGCGCAAATACCAGTTCGTCAGGCTTCGCCATCACGCAGCTCCCACGGAGGCGGCCGAGCCGAAGAACACCTCACCGGCCGCCACCGGCAGGCGTCGGCCGTCAGCGGTGCGGACAATCAGGCAACCGGTGTCGTCGATCGTGTCGAAAATGCCTTCCAGCGTCGTCGCTCCCGTGTTGATCGCAACCCGCTCGCCGAGCCCGGCAGCGCGATCCAGCCACAGTTTGCGAATCTCGGCAAAGCCGCGGCCATTGTCCCAGATGCCGCAAAACTCGACCCAGGCGTCCGACAGCGCCGAGAACAGCTCTTCCGCGCCGATCTGGACGCCGAGAGCGGCCAGCGAAACGGCCGGCGTCGGGGTGCCCTCGGGCGCCCCCACGACGTTGGTGCCGATGCCGACGACGATGGCGAGGCGGTCACCAACGGCTTCGGCTTCCAGGCCGATGCCGACAAGCTTCTTGCCGTTGGCGAGGATGTCGTTCGGCCATTTCAGGGCATAGCGGGGACGGCCCTCGCCGAGGCGCATCGCAGCCTCGAGGCTGACCTTCTCAAGGGCGGCCTCCTCTGCCAGCCCGGCCGCGAAACCGATGGTGGCGGCAACCGCAGGCGCGACATCCAGCACCTCGAGAACGCTGGCGGCAAGATTGCCCTTCGGCGCGATCCAGGCACGCTGGCGGCGGCCGCGGCCGGCGGTCTGGTCCGACGTCACGAACCACATCGGGCCGCGTTCGCCGGCCCGCGCGCGCTCGATCGCGTCGGTGTTGGTCGAGCCGGTCCGTTCGAAAGCTGCGAGCTTGTAGCCCGCAGCGAGTGCGCGAGGACCGAGCGCGAATCCCATCCTAGAACAGCGACTTGGCGGCGGCCGAGGCGACGCTCACCACGGGCCCCGCGAACAACGCGAACAGGATGTTGAACAGGCCGAAGACCGCCAGCACCGTCTTCACCTCGACGCGCACCGTATCGACCTGGCCGGCCGGCTCGTCGAAGTACATCGTCTTGACGATGGTGAGATAGTAGTAGGCGCCCACCACGCTGGAGAGCACGCCGACCACGGCGAGCGTGAACAGGTTGGCCTTGATGGCGGCGACGAACACGTACCATTTGGCGAAGAAGCCGGCGAGCGGCGGGATGCCGGCGAGCGAGAACAGCAGCATCGCGAACATGAAGGCGAGCAGCGGGTTGGTGCGCGACAGACCGGCGAAATCGCTGATCTTCTCGACGGCCTGGCCGTTGCGCTTCATGGCGAGGATGACCGAGAACGAGCCGAGCGTCATCGCGACATAGATCACGATATACATCAGCACGCCCTGTGCGCCCTCGACCGTGCCCGAGGCAAGGCCGACCAGGGCGAAGCCCATGTGGCCGATCGAGGAATAGGCCATCAGGCGCTTGATGTTGCTCTGGCCAATCGCGGCGAACGAACCCAGCGCCATCGAGGCGATCGCCACGAACACCAGGATCTGCTGCCACTGCGAGACGATGCCGGGGAATGCGGTGAGCGTGACACGGGTGAAGACGGCGAGCGCGGCCACCTTCGGCGCCGAGGCGAAGAAGGCGGTGACCGGGGTCGGGGCGCCCTCGTACACGTCGGGCGTCCACATGTGGAACGGCACGGCCGAGACCTTGAAGCAGAGGCCGGCGAGCAGGAACACGAGGCCGAACACCAGGCCGACATTGGAGACAGTCGCGGCAGCGGCAATGCCGGTGAAGCTCACGGTGCCGGTGAAGCCGTAAACCAGCGACGAGCCGTACAGCAGCATGCCCGAGGACAGCGCGCCCAGGACAAAATACTTCAGGCCGGCTTCGGTCGACTTGGCGTTGTCGCGGTTCGAGGCCGCCACGACGTAGAGCGCCAGCGACATCAATTCGAGGCCGAGATAGAGCGAGATCAGATCGCCGGCCGAGATCAGCACCATCATGCCGAGGGTCGAGAGCAGCACCAGGATGGCGTATTCGAAGATGCGGCGCGACGGATCGGACAGGAACTCGGTCGACAGCACCAGCGTCACCGCCGAGCCGATCAGGGCCAGGATCTTCATGAAGCGGGCAAAGTCGTCGACGATGAAGCTGCCGCCGAAGGTGACATGCTTGCCCGCGGGCAGCGTGTATTCGAGCACGCCGACCACGACCAGGAGCAGCACGGCCAGCGTGGTGACCGTCTTGGTGGTCTCCTGCCCGCGATAGGCCCCGAGCATCAGAAGCGCCATGGCTCCGACCGCGAGCACGAGCTCGGGCAGCACCGGCGCCAGTTGATAACCTGCAGTCGAAAAGCTCATGGCGATATCCTGACCTGCCCGATCACTGGAGCAGTGCGGCGGCCTTCACGGCCGTCACAGCGGTGTTGTAATTGTTGACGAGTTGCTGGACCGAGGCGGCCGACATGTCGAGCACCGGCTTCGGATAGACGCCGAACAGGATCGTCAGCGCGATCAGCGGGAACAGCGTCACGCATTCGCGCAAAGTGAGGTCCTTCATGCTCGCCAGCGACGGCTTGACCAGCGCCCCGAACACGACCTTGCGGTAGAGCCACAGGGCGTAGCCGGCCGACAGGATCACGCCGAAAGTGGCGAAGAACGCGGTCGGGATCGAGACCTTGAAGGTGCCGAGCAGCGTCATGAACTCGCCGACGAAGCCGGAGGTGCCGGGCAGACCGACATTGGCCATGGTGAAGACCATGAAGGTCAGCGCGTAGAGCGGCATCCGGTTGACGAGGCCGCCATAGGCCGCGATCTCGCGGGTGTGCAGGCGGTCGTAGACGACGCCGACGCAGAGGAACAGCGCGCCGGAGACGATGCCGTGCGAGATCATCTGGAACACGCCGCCGGCGACGCCCTGCATGGTGCCGGCGAAGATGCCCATGGTGACGAAGCCCATATGCGCCACTGACGAGTACGCGATCAGCTTCTTCATGTCCTCCTGCATCAAGGCCACCAGCGAGGTGTAGATGATGGCGATGGCCGAGAGCGTGAAGACCAGCGGCGCGAAGTCGTGCGACGCCAGCGGGAACATCGGCAGCGAGAAGCGCAGGAAGCCGTAGCCGCCCATCTTCAGCAGGATCGCGGCGAGGACCACGGAGCCTGCCGTCGGCGCCTCGACGTGCGCGTCGGGGAGCCAGGTGTGCACCGGCCACATCGGCATCTTCACCGCGAACGAGGCGAAGAAGGCAAGCCAGGCCCAGGTCTGCAACGACCGCGGCACGGCGGTGTGCATCAGGGTCGGGATGTCGGTTGTGCCGCCGTTCCAGTACAGCGCCATGATGGCGAGCAGCATCAGCACCGAGCCGAGCAGCGTGTAGAGGAAGAACTTGAAGGACGCGTAGACCCGGCGCGGACCGCCCCAGACGCCGATGATCAGGAACATCGGGATCAGGCCGCCCTCGAAGAACAGATAGAACAGCACGAGATCGAGCGCCGAGAAGGTGCCGATCATCAGCGTTTCCAGGATCAGGAACGCCATCATGTATTCGCGGACACGGTTGGTGATCGCCTTCCAGCTCGCGATGATGCAGAACGGCATGATCGCGGTGGTCAGGATCACCAGCGGCAGCGAAATGCCGTCCACGCCCATGTGGTAGGTGATGCCGGTGGCGAGCCAGTTCGCCTTCTCGACGAACTGGAAATCGGCGTTGTTGGGGTCGAAGCGCATGACCAGGAGCACCGACACCGCGAAGGTGATCAGCGTGGTCCAGAGCGCGATCCAGCGCGAGTTGCGCCGGCTAGCCTCGTCATCGCCGCGGCTGAGATAGACGATCAGCGCGCCAACCAGCGGCAGGAACGTGGTGACCGATAGGATGGGCCAGGTCGTCATTTACTGGCCTCCAAAGCCGAACATGAACCAGGTGATCAGGCCGGCGGCGCCGATCAGCATGGCAAAGGCGTAGTGATAGAGATAGCCGGTCTGGATCTTCACGACGTTGCGGGTGACGTCCAGAACACGCGCGGAGACGCCGTCGGGACCGAAGCCGTCGATGATGAAGCCGTCGCCCTTCTTCCAGAGCTGATAGCCAATCCACTTCGCCGGGCGGACGAAGATGAGGTCGTACAGCTCGTCGAAGTACCATTTGTTGAGCAGGAACTGGTACAGCATCGGCTGGGTGTTCGCGAGCTCGACCGGCAGATAGGGCCGACGGATGTAGAACAGGTACGACACCAGGAAGCCCAGCACCATCATCACCGTCGGCAGGAAAGCGATGGTCTCGGGGATGTGGTGCATCTCCTCGATGATGTGCGGGTTCATCTTCACGGACTCGCGGAAGAACTCTTCGACGCCGTGATGACCGGTGAAGACCTCCTTGAACGGGAAGCCGGCGAGAATCGAACCGACCGCGAGCACGCCGATCGGGATCAGCATCCAGATCGGGGCCTCGTGCGCAGCCTCGTAGTGATGCTCGTCATGCGGCTCGCCGTGGAAGGTCTTGAAGATCAGGCGCCAGGAGTAGAACGAGGTCAGGCCCGCGGCGACGATCGTCATCAGGAAGCCGTAGATCGCAAACGGATTGTGCGAGGCGTAGGCCGCTTCGATGATCGCGTCCTTGGAGAAGTAACCGGCCGTGAGCGGGAAGCCGGTCAGCGCGAGCGTGCCGACCACCATCACCGCATAGGTGTAGGGGATCTTCTTCCAGAGGCCGCCCATGTTGCGGATGTCCTGCTCGTGGTGCATCGCATAGATCACCGAGCCGGAGCCCAAGAACAGCAGCGCCTTGAAGAAGGCGTGCGTGAACAGGTGGAACATGCCGACCGAATAGGCCCCCGCTCCCATCGCCACGAACATGTAGCCGAGCTGCGAACAGGTCGAATAGGCGACGATGCGCTTGATGTCGTTCTGGACGAGGCCGATGGTCGCCGCGAAGAACGCGGTGGTCGCGCCGAAGAACATCACGACGGCCTGCGCGTTCGGGGCGAGCTCGAACAGCGGCGACAGGCGCGCCACCATGAAGACGCCGGCGGTGACCATGGTCGCGGCGTGGATCAGCGCCGACACCGGGGTCGGGCCTTCCATCGCGTCCGGCAACCAGGTGTGCAGCAGGAACTGCGCCGACTTGCCCATCGCGCCCATGAACAGCAGCAGGCAGGTCAGGGTCAGCGCATCGGCGTGCCAGCCGAGGAAGTCGATGGTCTTGCCGGTCAGGCTCGGGGCGGCATGGAAGATCGTCTCGAAATCGGTCGAGCCGGCCAGCATGAAGATCGCGAAGATGCCGAGCGCAAAACCGAAGTCGCCGACGCGGTTGACCACGAAGGCCTTGATGGCGGCAGCGTTCGCCGAGGGCTTCTGGTACCAGAAGCCGATCAGCAGATAGCTCGCCAGACCCACGCCTTCCCAGCCGAAGAACAGCTGCACGAGATTGTCGGCCGTCACCAGCATCAGCATGGCGAAGGTGAACAGCGAGAGATAGCCGAAGAAGCGCGGCCGGTTCGGATCCTCGTCCATGTAGCCGATGGAATAGAGGTGCACGAGCGAGGACACCGTCGTGACCACCACCAGCATCACGGCGGTGAGCGTATCGACCCGCAACGTCCACCAGACCTGGAGATCGCCCGAGAAGATCCAGGGCAGCAGCTGGATCCTGACGTCGTGGTGCATGAAGCCGACATCGACCAGCGTCATCCAGGACAGCGCCGCCGAGACGAACAGCAATGCGGTGGTGATCAGCTCCGCGCCGCGCGAGCCTGCCGCGGCCGGCTCGACCGGGCCGTGGCCATGGTCGTCATGGCCGTGATCGTCGTGGCCATGGTCATCATGGGCCGCCGACGCGTGCGCGTCGCCGTGACCGTGGTCGCCGTGATGCTCCACCTCGTCGCCCGAGGGGTTGCGGGCATGCGCGCCGGCCAGGGCGATGAGCCCGGCCAGAATGGCGCCCAGCAGAGGCAGAAAAACGATTGCCTGAACCATGACTGAGCTCAGCCCTTCATCAGATTGACGTCCTCAACCGCGATCGAGCCGCGGTTGCGGAAATAGACCACCAGGATGGCGAGACCGATCGCGGCTTCGGCAGCAGCAACCGTCAGCACCAGGAGCGCGAAGACCTGGCCGACGATGTCGCCGAGGAAGGTCGAGAACGCGACGAGGTTGACGTTGACCGAGAGCAGGATCAGCTCGATCGACATCAGGATGACGATGATGTTCTTGCGGTTCAGGAAGATGCCGAGGATCCCGAGCGTGAACAGGATCGCGCCGACCGCCAGGTAATGTCCGAGCCCGATCGTCATTTCACCCACTCCGCCGCGTCAGTGTCCTGGAGCCCCTGCCCCGGAGCCACTTTCCGCATCGCCATCGCCATCTCGGGCGTGCGCGCGTTCTGAACGTTGATGTCCTGCCGCTTCACGCTCGCCTTGTGGCGCAGGGTCAGCACGATGGCGCCGATCATGGCGACCAGCAGCACCATGCCCGAGAGCTGGAAGTAGTGGACGTACTTCGTGTAGAGCACGAGACCCAGCGCCTCGGTGTTCGAGACATTGGCCGGGATCGGTGCCGTAATCGTCTTGGAGATGCCGGGATTGATGACCCATGCGCCGACGGTCAAGAGCAGCTCGAACAAGAAAATGCCGCCGATCACGACGCCGACAGGCAGATACTGGATGAAGCCTTCGCGCAGCTCGAGGAAGTCGACGTCGAGCATCATGATCACGAACAGGAACAGCACCGCGACCGCGCCGACATAGACGACGATCAGCATCATGCCGAGGAATTCGGCGCCCATCAGCACGAACAGGCCGGAGGCGTTGACGAAGGCCAGGATCAGGTACAGCACGGAGTGCACGGGATTGCGCGAGACAATCACCATCACCGCCGAGGCGACGCAGACGCCGGCGAAGAGATAGAAGAACAGCGCGGGAAGGATCATGCTCTCATCTCACCGGTAAGGCGCGTCGAGCTCGATCGCCTTCGCGATCTCGCGTTCCCAGCGGTCGCCGTTGGCGAGCAGCTTGGCCTTGTCATAGAACAGTTCCTCGCGGGTCTCGGTCGCGAACTCGAAGTTCGGACCTTCGACGATGGCGTCGACCGGGCAGGCTTCCTGGCAGAGGCCGCAATAGATGCACTTCACCATGTCGATGTCGTAGCGCACGGTACGGCGGGTGCCGTCGTTGCGGCGCGGGCCGGCCTCGATGGTGATGGCCTGCGCCGGGCAGATCGCCTCGCACAGCTTGCAGGCGATGCAGCGTTCCTCGCCGTTGGGATAGCGGCGCAACGCGTGCTCGCCACGGAAGCGCGGCGAGATCGGGCCCTTCTCGAAGGGATAGTTCAGCGTCGGCTTCGGCTGGAAGAAATAGCGCATGGCGAGGAAGAACGCCGAGACGAATTCCGACAGCAGAAGCGAGCGTGCAGTGGCGTTGATGTTGATACCCATGACGGCCCTCACTTCGGCGCGATGCCGGCGAACTGCAGCACACCGGCCACCACGATCACCATCGCCAGCGACAGCGGCAGGAACACCTTCCAGCCGAGGCGCATCAGTTGGTCGTAGCGGTAGCGCGGCACGATCGCCTTTGCCATCGCGAACAGGAAGAACATGAAGAAGACTTTGAGCGAGAACCAGATGATCCCCGGCACCCAGTTGAAGGGCGGCAAATCCACCGGCGGCAGCCAGCCTCCGAGGAACAGGATCGTGGCCATCGCGCACATCGTGACGATCGCGACGTATTCGCCGAGCATGAACAGCAGATACGGCGTCGAGCCGTATTCGACCATGAAGCCGGCGACGAGCTCGGATTCGGCTTCGACGAGGTCGAAGGGCGGACGGTTGGTTTCCGCCAGCGCCGAGACGTAGAACACCACGAACATCGGGAACAGCGGCCACACATACCAGTTCAGGATGGTGAGCTGCGGCAGCCCGATCAGGCTGGCGAGGCCGCGGACATGCTGGGCCTCGACCACTGCCGAGAGGTTCAGCGTGCCGGCGCACAGCAGCACGGTGATGATGACGAAGCCGATCGAGACTTCATAGGACACCATCTGCGCCGCCGAGCGCAGCGCGGCCAGGAACGGGTACTTCGAGTTCGACGACCAGCCGGCCATGATGATGCCGTAGATCGACAGCGACGAGATCGCGAAGATGAAGAGGATGCCGACATTGATGTCGGAGATCACCCAGCCGAGATTGGTCGGGATCACCGCCCAGGCCGCGAGTGCGAGCACGCAGGACACCAGCGGCGCCAGCAGGAAGACGCCCTTGTTGGCGCCGGCCGGAATGATCGGCTCCTTCAGCACGAATTTGAGCAGGTCGGCGAAGGATTGCAGCAGGCCCCAGGGGCCGACCACGTTCGGGCCGCGGCGGATCTGCACCGCCGCCCAGATCTTGCGGTCGGCCAGCAGGATGTAGGCGATCGCGACCAGCAGGACGACGAGCACCAGCACGCTCTCCGCGACCATGATGATCAGCGGCCAGAGGAAGCCGGTCCAGAATGCGCTTTCGAAGAATTCCATCAGCTCACTCCGCTGCGGTCAGCATCTGCCCGGAGGCAAGCCGCGAGCATTCCGCCATCACGGCGGACGCACGCGCGATTGGGTTGGTCAAATAGAAGTCCTCGATAACAGCCTTGAACGGCGCCTTCTCGGGCGAGCCGCCCTTCCCTGCCAGCTTCCTGATCTGGTCGGCGGAGCCGGCCTCGATCTGGTCGAGACGGATCAGATGCGGCACGGCCTTGAAGATGACCTGGCGCAGCGCGGCCAGCGAGTCGTAGCCGAGCTTCTTGCCGAGCGCTTCCGACAGCGCGCGGATGATCGCCCAGTCCTCGCGGGCCTCGCCCGGCGGGAACGCGGCACGGCCCGTCATCTGCACGCGGCCTTCGGTGTTGACGTAGATCGCGGACTTCTCGGTGTAGGCGGCCGCCGGCAGGATCACGTCGGCGCGATGCGCGCCGCGGTCGCCATGGGTGCCGATGTAGACGACGAAGGTGCCATCCGGCGCCTTGATCTCGTCGGCACCGAGCAGGAACAGCAGGTCGAGCGTCCCGAAGGTCGTCATCTGCGCGGCGTTCAGGCCGCCGGCCGACGCGGTGAAGCCGATATCGAGCGCGCCGACGCGCGAGGCGGTCTCGTGCAGCACGCCAAAGCCGTTCCAGCCGTCCTTGAGCGCGCCGACGTCGAGCGCGAGCTTGGCGCTGGCTGCGAGGATGGCGGCGCCATCGTGACGCGAGGCCGCGCCCGCGCCGACCAGGATGATCGGATTCTTGGCGTTCTTGAGCACGTCCATGAAGGAGTGCTTGCCCGCCGCGAGCTCGCCGAGCGTGTCGGTGCCCGCGCCGAGATGGTCATAATCGTAGGTCAGATCGGCCTTGGCGCCGATCACGCCGACCTTGAGGCCGCCGGCGCGCCAGCGCTTGCGGATGCGGGCGTTGAACACCGCCGCCTCTTTCCGCGGATTGGCGCCGATGATGAGCAGCGCATCCGCCTGCTCGACGCCTGCAAGCGTCGGATTGAAGATGTAGGAGCCGCGGCCGAGCGCGGGATCGAAGGCGTCGCCGCCCTGCACCGCCAGATTGCTCGAGCCGTATTTGGACAGGAGATCCTTCAGCGCGAACATCTCCTCGACGCCGGCGAGATCGCCCGCAATCGCGCCGATGCGCTTGCCGTCGGTGCGCGCCGCCTTGGAGGCGATCGCCGCAAACGCTTCGGACCATGTCGCCGCGCGCAGCTTGCCGGCTTCGCGGATATAGGGCCGGTCGAGACGCTGGGTACGCAGGCCGTCGATGATGTGGCGGGTCTTGTCGGAGATCCACTCCTCGTTCACGGCCTCGTTGATGCGCGGCAGCACGCGCATCACCTCGCGGCCGCGGGTGTCGACGCGGATCGCCGAACCCACGCCGTCCATCACGTCGATCGACTGGGTCTTGCCGAGCTCCCACGGGCGCGCGGCAAAGGCATAAGGCTTCGAGGTCAGCGCGCCGACCGGGCAGATGTCGACGAGGTTGCCCTGCAATTCCGACGTCAGCGCGTGCTGGAGATAGGTCGTGATCTCCATGTCCTCGCCGCGCCCGGTGGCGCCCATCTCGGGCGCGCCGGCGACTTCCGCCGAGAAGCGGACGCAGCGCGTGCACTGGATGCAGCGGTTCATCGAGGTCTTGACCAGCGCGCCGAGATATTTGTCTTCGACCGCGCGCTTGTTCTCGGCGAAGCGGCTGGTGTCGACACCATAGCCCATCGCTTGGTCCTGAAGATCGCACTCGCCGCCCTGGTCGCAGATCGGGCAGTCCAAGGGATGGTTGATCAGAAGGAACTCCATCACGCCTTCGCGTGCCTTCTTCACCATCGGCGAACGGGTCGAGATTTCCGGCGGCTCGCCCTTGGGGCCCGGACGGCAGTCGCGCACGCCCCAGGCGCAGCTCGCGACCGGCTTCGGGCCGCCCTTCACCTCGACGAGGCACATCCGGCAATTGCCGGCGATCGACAGCCGCTCGTGATAGCAGAAGCGCGGAATCTCGGCGCCCGCCGCTTCGCACGCCTGAAGCAGCGTGTATTCGGCGGGGACATCGATCTCTTTGCCGTCGATGATAAGCTTGGTCATGTCTCTACTCCGCCGCGACCATGTTCACGGGATCGCGGACGCCGATATCGTCGATGTCGGCCTTGTGCGAATACTGGTCGATGCGCGCTTCGATCTCGTGACGGAAATGCGCGATCAGGCCCTGGATCGGCCAGGCGGCTGCGTCGCCGAGCGCGCAGATGGTGTGGCCTTCGACCTGCTTGGTGACCTCGAGCAGCATGTCGATCTCGCGCTTGTGGGCGCGGCCGTCGGCCATGCGGGTGAGCACGCGCCACATCCACCCGGTGCCTTCGCGGCACGGCGTGCACTGGCCGCAGCTCTCATGCTTGTAGAAATAGGAGATGCGGGCGATGGCGCGGATCAAATCGGTCGACTTGTCCATCACGATCACGGCCGCGGTGCCGAGGCCCGAGCGCAGCTTGCTCAAGGAGTCGAAATCCATCGGCGTGTCGATGATCTGCTCGGCCGGCACCATGCGCACCGACGAGCCGCCGGGGATCACGGCCTTGAGGTTGTCCCAGCCGCCGCGGATGCCGCCGCAATGCTTGTCGATCAGCTCACGGAACGGAATGCCCATGGCTTCTTCGACGTTGCAGGGCCGCTCGACATGGCCGGAGATGCAGAACAGCTTGGTGCCGACGTTGTTCGGACGGCCGATGCCGGCGAACCATGCGGCGCCGCGGCGGAGAATGTCCGGCGCAACCGCAATCGACTCGACGTTGTTGACGGTGGTCGGGCAGCCATAGAGGCCGACATTGGCCGGGAACGGCGGCTTCAGGCGCGGCTGGCCCTTCTTGCCTTCGAGGCTTTCGAGCAGCGCGGTTTCCTCGCCGCAGATATAGGCGCCGGCGCCGTGGGCGACGTAAATGTCGAACGGCCAGCCGTTGACGTTGTCCTTGCCGACCAGCTTGGCCTCATAGGCCTGGTCGATCGCGGCCTGGAGATGCTCGCGCTCCCTGATGAACTCGCCGCGGACGTAGATGTAGCAGGCATGCGCGTTCATCGCGCAGCTCGCGATCAGGCAGCCCTCGATCAGCAGATGCGGATCGTGCCGCATGATCTCGCGATCCTTGCAGGTGCCGGGCTCGGATTCGTCGGCGTTGACGACGAGATAGCTCGGACGGCCGTCGGTGGACTCCTTCGGCATGAAGGACCATTTCAGGCCGGTCGGGAAGCCGGCGCCGCCGCGGCCGCGCAGGCCCGACGCCTTCATCTCGTTGATGATCCAGTCGCGGCCCTTGTCGATGATAGTCTTGGTACCATCCCAGGCGCCGCGACGCCGCGCGCCCTCGAGCCCCCAATCGTGGAGGCCGTAGAGGTTCTTGAAGATGCGGTCCTTGTCCTCGAGCATATCAGTGCTTTCCGATCAACGATTGGACTGCTTGTAGGCAAGTCCGGCGGCGCAGACGGCGAAGGTCAGCGCCCAGAGCAGACTGGATTCCTGCGACGCGTTCATGGTGAAACGCTGAAGCAGGTACATGAAAACGGCCGCGCCTGCGGCGTGCAACGCGATGAAGCCCCACTTCTGCACGGCGCCGCTCCCCTCCACTTTCGGTGACGAGAGATCACGCATCAGGTGATCTCCTTCAGCGTGGTCGGCCCGCCCGTCGGCGCCGAGAACTGGCGGCCGTTCTGCGGGCCGGGCTTGGGCGGATTGCCGGACGCAAAGCCGTCGAGCACCTTGCCGAAGCTTTCCTTGGTCAGGTCCTCATAGGTGTCCTTGCCGATCAGCACCATCGGCGCGTTCACGCAGGCGCCCAGGCACTCGACCTCTTCCCAGCTGAAATTGCCGTCCTTGGAGAGATGGAAGGGCTCGTGATGGATGCGGTGCTCGCAGACGTGGATGAGGTCCTCGGCGCCGCGCAGCCGGCACGGCGTGGTGCCGCAGACCTGGACGTGGGCCTTCTTGCCCACGGGAGCGAGCTGGAACATCGTGTAGAAGGTCGCGACCTCGAGCACGCGGATATAGGGCATGTCGAGCATGTCGGCGATGACGCGGATCGCGGCTTCCGAGACCCAGCCGTCATGCTGCTCCTGCGCCCGCCAGAGGATGGCGATGACCGCGGAGGCTTGCCGGCCGGCCGGATATTTCGCGATCTGCTGCTTGGCGAACGCGAGGTTTTCCTGCGTGAACGCGAAGCTCGCGGGCTGGACTTCCTTCGGTGCTAATCGGCGAACGGACATCTCTCAATCTCTCACTGCATACGGCGCGCGGTTTTCGCATTCAGGGCATTGATCCTGTCCTGCCAGAATGCGCTTGCGGTGCCGAAAACGTTGTAGCCGACGTGGGTCGAGACCTTGATGCGGTCGAGGATCGACAGATCGCTCACCGTCTCCAGCCGGTTGGTGCGCGGATCGAGCACGATCAGCTTCAGGGGGGTGTGTTCGAGGATGTAGCGCGACACCGCATGAGAGCGGTCGCTGCCGTGCTCCTCGCACATGATGACGCTGTCGGTCTCGAGCAGCCGGGCGCCGCCCTTGATCGCCTCGATCTCGACGCCCTCGACGTCGAGCTTGATCAGGTACTTGCCGGTGCCCGCAACCTTGCCGTCGTCGATGAGGTTGTCCAGCGCCAGAACCGGCACCTCCTCGCCGCCGTCAGACGGGCTGCCGGCGATGCTGAAGGCCTCGTGCTTGGTGCCCGACAGCCGCGCGGTGCCGCGCGAAGCGCCGATCGCGCATTTCATGGTCTCGAAGCGGTTGCCATTGATGCCGGCGTTGTTGGCGAGCTTCGGATAGTTCTGCCCCGACGGCTCGATCGCGATCGCCTTGTGCGAGCCGAACGGCTTGCTCGACACCAGCACCGACCAGTAGCCGTAATTGGCGCCGCAATCGAGCAAGGTGTAGTCGACGTCGATGGAGTCGGCGAACAACAGCTCGAGCTCGTCTTCATAGTTGTACGAGCGGTTGAGCAGCTTGCTCCAATAGCCGTCGCCATAGGGGAATTCGAACACGGCGTCGGGATTGAGCCTGATCGCGATGTTGCGCTCGGGCAGCGTCTTCCGCAGCAGGTTCGCGCAGGCGATGTAGCCCATATGCGAGAAGTGCGAGGAGATCTTCGATCCCGTCACCAGCGCCAAGGCAGCCGTCCGCTCCCACAGGTTGGCCCCTTCAAGGGCCCCCGAGGCACGGTCAAACTGGATTGGCGCCTGCGCCATCACCGATCGACCTCTCCGAACACGATGTCGAGCGAGCCGAGGATCGCCGAGACGTCCGCGAGCAGATGGCCGCGGCAGATGTGGTCCATGGCCTGCAGATGGGCAAAGCCCGGCGCGCGGATCTTGCACTTGTAGGGCTTGTTGGTGCCGTCGGAGATCAGATAGACGCCGAACTCGCCCTTGGGCGCCTCGACCGCGGCATAGACCTCGCCGGCCGGCACGTGGACGCCTTCGGTGTAGAGCTTGAAGTGGTGGATCAGCGCTTCCATCGAGCGCTTCATCTCGCCGCGACGGGGCGGCGCGACCTTGTTGTCCTCGACGACGACAGGCCCCTTGCCGTCGGGCGCGTTCAGCTTCTGGATGCACTGCTTCATGATGCGGATGGACTGGCGCATCTCTTCCATGCGGATCAGATAGCGGTCGTAGCAGTCGCCGTTCTTGCCGATCGGAATGTCGAAATCCATCTCGGCGTAGCACTCATAGGGCTGCGACTTGCGCAGGTCCCAGGCCGCGCCCGAGCCGCGCACCATCACGCCGGAGAAGCCCCACTCCCAGGCTTCCTTCAGCGGCACCACGCCGATGTCGACGTTGCGCTGCTTGAAGATGCGGTTGGCGGTGAGCAGGCGATCGAGATCCTCGACCACCTTCAGGAACGGATCGCACCAGGCCTCGATGTCGTCGACCAGCTTCTGCGGCAGGTCCTGATGCACGCCGCCGACGCGGAAGAAGGCTGCATGCATACGGCTGCCCGAGGCGCGCTCGTAGAACACCATCAGCTTTTCGCGCTCTTCGAAGCCCCACAGCGGCGGGGTCAGCGCGCCGACGTCCATCGCCTGCGTGGTGACGTTGAGCATGTGCGACAGGATGCGGCCGATCTCGCAATAGAGCACGCGGATCAGCTGGCCGCGGCGCGGCACCTCGATGCCGAGCAGCTTCTCGGCCGCGAGACAGAAGGCGTGCTCCTGGTTCATCGGCGCGACGTAGTCGAGCCGGTCGAAATAAGGGATGGCCTGCAGATAGGTCTTCTGCTCGATCAGCTTCTCGGTGCCGCGGTGAAGCAGGCCGATATGGGGGTCGACGCGGGCGACGACTTCGCCGTCAAGCTCCAGCACCAGGCGCAACACGCCGTGCGCGGCCGGATGCTGCGGGCCAAAGTTGATGGTGAAATTGCGAAGCTGTTCGGGTTGCTCGTTCATGATCAGGCCTTCGGTCCCGCCTTCTCGTCACCGGGAAGTGGATAGTCCGCCCCTTCCCACGGCGAGAGGAAATCGAACTTGCGGAATTCCTGGTTGAGCCGGACGGGCTCGTACACCACCCGCTTCTCCTGGTCGTCGTAGCGGACCTCGACGAAACCGGTGGTCGGGAAATCCTTGCGCAGCGGATGGCCCTCGAAACCGTAATCGGTCAGAAGGCGGCGCATGTCGGGATGGCCGACGAAGAACACGCCGTAGAGGTCATAGGCCTCGCGCTCGAACCAGTCGGCACCGGGGAACACCTCGATCAGCGATGGCACCTGCGTGGTCTCGTCGGCCTGGGCCTTGAGCCGGATCCGTGTGTTCAGCGTGGGAGACAGGAAGTGATAGATCACGTCGAAGCGCTTTTCGCGCGACGGATAGTCCGCCGCCGTGATGTCGGTGAAGTTGATGAACCGGCAGTTCGGATCGTCGCGGAGGTACTTGACCACCTCGACGATCTTGGCGACCTCGACATCCACCGTGAGCTGGTTGAAGGCAACCGAGTGACCGAGAGCGGCGCCCGGAAGCGCGCTAACGATCGTCTGCCCCAGGGCGTCGAGCTTGGCGTCGTCCATGACGTAAAACCTTAGCGTTCGATGGTGCCGATGCGGCGGATCTTCTTCTGCAGCAGCAGCACGCCGTAGAGCAGCGCTTCCGCCGTGGGCGGGCAGCCCGGCACGTAGATGTCGATCGGCACGATGCGGTCGCAGCCGCGCACGACCGAGTAGGAATAGTGATAATAGCCGCCGCCGTTGGCGCAGGAGCCCATCGAGATGACGTAGCGCGGTTCCGGCATCTGGTCGTAGACCTTGCGCAGCGCGGGCGCCATCTTGTTGGTCAGGGTGCCGGCGACGATCATCACGTCGGACTGGCGCGGCGAGGCACGCGGGGCGAAGCCGAAGCGCTCGACGTCGTAGCGCGGCATCGACACCTGCATCATCTCGACGGCGCAGCAGGCCAGGCCGAACGTCATCCACATCAGCGAGCCGGTACGGGCCCAGGTGATCAGGTCGTCGGTCGCGGCCGTGAAGAAGCCCTTGTCGGACAGCTCGGAATTGACCTCGAGGAAGAACGGATCATTGGCGCCGACCGGCTTGCCGGTGGACGGATCCAGGATGCCCTTGGGGGCCGGCGCGATCGCCGGACCTGTGGACGTTGCAGGGTTCAATCCCATTCCAGTGCCCCTTTCTTCCATTCATAGGCGAACCCGACCGTCAGCACGGCGAGGAACACCACCATGGACCAGAAGCCGGTCGCGCCAAGCTTGCCGAACGCCACCGCCCAGGGAAACAGGAACGCCACCTCGAGGTCGAAGATGATGAAGAGGATGGCGACCAGATAGAAGCGGACGTCGAACTTCATGCGGGCGTCGTCGAAGGCGTTGAAACCGCACTCATACGCCGACAGCTTTTCGGGGTCCGGCTGCTGGAACGCCACGATGAACGGCGCGATCAGCAGCACGAGGCCGATGAGGCCCGCCACCCCTATAAAGACGACGAGTGGAAGATAGTTCTGTAGAATGCCGCTCATTGGCGAGCCCTTTTTCCCGCGACGTCGGGGGAGCCGCGGATTCGTCCCGATTTGGAATTATTCTGAGCCTTAGCGCAGTGCACCAATGGGCGCAAGACACGCTCTTTTTAGGCCCTTTGCCGCCCCAGAACGGTAGAAATCCCGGAATCACCCCGCGGCTGGTATGGAGCAGATCGCCAAACCCAGCAAGGGTGACGGTCGTTTTGCTCGGCGGCGGTTCGGAGATTGCGGTGCAAAGACCGCGGCAGCGACTTGCCGCCTCGCATCGGGTCAAAATGCTCGGGTTTTTTCGTGCGGCAGCGCACCCAGACCGGGGCGATGACCGTCATAGGGCCCTTGCCGTCACCCAGGCGACATCTTGGCCGGCGCCCCAGAGCAGGTGCAGCCAAGCCGATGTATCCACAGGCACCGATGGTCGGACCAGCCATGCATCATGACGGGACCGGGCCTCGTCTGGCGAATGCGTCGGTGCGGATCGGCGCCCGGCGCCGCCGCGAGCGCGGCGGCGACTTGCTGGGTCGTCGCACGCACCGCGCTCGCATGAGCTTCGGGCCGGGGGGCATAGCCCTGGAGCTCATCGATCTCCCCGATGGAAGATCAGCGGTCGTCTGGTCGGCAGCGCAGGCCGATAGTCGAGATCAGCGACGTCCGAAGCTGCCCTCGCCTCTCCTCGTCATTTGCGTCATCCCTTGCCTCACCATTTGTAGGAGACGCTGGCGGTGACGCGGCGCCGATCGCCGTAGAAGCAGGACGTCGCCGATGCGCAGCTGGCGACATAGATCTTGTCGGTCAGGTTGATGACATTGAGGGCCGTGCGCCAGTTCTGCCATTCGTAATGGAGTGCGAGGTCGCCGAGCACGACCGCGGGCACTTCAAGCGTGTTGGCCGTGTCGGCCCAGGACGATCCGATGTAGCGCACGCCGCCGCCGAAGCCGAAGCCCTCGAGCGGTCCGTCCTTGAAGGTGTAGTCCGCCCAGCCCGAGACCAGCAGTTCCGGCGTGTTGGTCGGCGTCTTGCCGACCAGCGACGGATCGAGATCCCGGCTGTTGAACAGATGATAGGCCGTGAACGCGCCGATGAATTTCAGCTCCTTCGTGGCGTTGGCCACCGCTTCGAGCTCGATGCCGCGCGAGGTCACCTCGCCGGTCTGATTTTGCAGGACGGGAACGGTGACTGTGGTCGTTGCGACGTTCTGGCGCTTCAGGTCGAACAGCGAAGCGGTGAAATAGCCGTCGAACCCCTTCGGCGCGACCTTCACGCCGATTTCGGCCTGCTTGGCGGTCTCCGGCAGGAACAGCTGGTTCTGCGCGTTGAGTCCAATGATCGGATTGTAGCTCGTCGAATAGGACACATAGGGCGCGATGCCGTTGTCGAAATTGTAGATCAGCCCGGCGCGCCCGCTGAATTTGCTGTCATCGCGGCTGGCGACATTTGCGCCGGTGTCGCGGGCGACCTGTGTCGTCTCGACCCAGTCATTCCGTCCGCTCAGCACCAGCGTGAAATTGCCGAGCTTCATCTGGTCCTGGAGATAGGTGCCGGCCTGCTTCTGCGTGATCTGGAAGTTGCGGAAGGGCGTGGTCGGCAGCGGGGTTTCGGCTGCCCCATAGACGGGATTGAAGATGCTGATCGAGGGCACGCCAAACCCGAAGGCCTGATAGTCGTCGATCTGATAGCCCTTGAGGTCGACGCCAAACAGCATCGTGTGCTTCACCGGGCCGGTGTTGAAGCGATACTCGAGCTGGTTGTCGAGATCGGCCTGGTTGGCGGTGTTCTTCGCATACCAATTGTAGCGATTGAACGTGGCGGTCGCCTGGTTGGCGTCGTTGCCGACATAGCCGCGATAGGTCAGGTCGATATGGGCAAAGCGCGCGTTCTGCCGGAAGGTCAGATCGTCGGTGAGATGGCGCTCGAACTGGTAGCCGAGCATCTCCTGCTCCCGCGTGAACTTGTCGACGCTGGGATCGCCGCCGAAGAAGCTGGTCGGGATCTTGCCGTAGGAGGCACTGGTGACGGTGCCGACATAAGGCAGGAAGTTGATGCCGCGGGTGTCCTGCTTGGAGGCCGAAGCCAGCACCGTGAACGTCGTGTCGGCATCCGGCTTCCAGGTGAAGGACGGCGCGATGAAGTAGTTGTTGTCGGGCGTGAAGTCGACCTGCGTCGGGCCGTTCTGGACCTGGCCGACGACACGGTAGAACAGCTTGCCGTCCTGGGGCTGCGTCGCGACCGGGCCGCCAACATCGAAGCCGACATAGGCGTTGCCGAAATTGTTGACGCCGGTCTCGACATAGCGGATCGGCTCGGCCGGCGGCAGCTTACTGATGACGTTGACGATGCCGCTCGGGCTCGATCCGCCATAGAGCACCGCCGACGGACCGCGCAGCACCTCGACGCGCTCCATGTTCGACGGCTGGAGCTTCCAGCTCGCATAGGACGTGTAGAACAGCTGCATGCCGTCGAGGAACAGCCCGATATCGTCGGACTTGAAGCCGCGGATCAGCCACCAGTCGTTGCGGGTGTCCGCGCCGAAGGTTCCGGCGCGCACGCCGGCGGTGTAGCGCAGCACTTCATCGAGCTTGTTCGGCTTCTGGTCGCGGATCTGCTCCGCGCCGATGACGGACACCGACTGCGGCGTCTGCATGATCGGCGTATTGGTCTTGGTGCCCGACGAGCTGCGGTTGGCGACATAGCCGTTCACCGGCCCCCGCGGCGTCTCGACGAATCCGACGTCGCGCTGCGGCTGCGGCCTGTTTCTGTTCGCGGCCTGCACCGACGACCGCAGCGCACGGCGCTGCGGGGTCGCAGCAGCACGGCGGCGCGCTTCCGGCGCGGTGACGGTCACCGACGGCAGGCTCTGCGCGCCACTCTGCGTGGAGGATTGTGCGAGCGATGCCTGCGGCACCAGGACCCAAGCCGACGCGGTCGCCAACACGGCCGACCGCAGCATACGAAGACTGTTCAACGCGCCACCCCAAAACTGCATGTTTGCTGCGTCATGCCGCCGTGTCCCGGCGACGGCATGCGCTTGAGGGCGACGCTTATGTGAGGGCGCGCGATTTCCCTAATTGAAAACTTCTTAGAAGGACTCTTAGAAGCGATCGATTGTTGCCAGGGATTGCCGGGACGTCAGCGCGAATTCTTCTCGGCCTCGAGCATCTCGGCGGCAATTGCCGTGAGCTCGTCGACCTGCCGCAGCAGCGCGTCGAACTCGGCTTCGCTCAGATCTTTCAGCAGGCGGCGGTTGCGCTCCTGCGCGCCTTCGACGATCGCGTCATGCGCGGCGAGGCCGGCGTCGGTGAGCGAGACCAGAACCTCACGGCTGTCCTTCGGATTTGCCGACTTGGCGATCAGCTTGCGCGACACGAGCTCCGCGAGCGCGCGGCTGATCTGTCCCTTGTCCTGACCGACCGCTTCAGCCAGCCGCGCCACGCTCATCGGCGGCCGCCGGCCGAGCGAGGCGACCAGACCGAACTCCACCGAGGACAATCCGGCGATCCGCTTGTAGCGCAGGATGGCGCCGCGCCTGAGCAAATTGGCCAGCACCATCAGCCGCGACGACAGCATCGCGGTGATCGGCGCCGGCTCGCTTCGGTCCGCCTCGGGCGTCACCCACCCGTCCCTGCCCGGTGTCTGGTTCATGGCTCACCTGTGCCAAGAAAGCCCGGGCGTGCCAAGTGCTGGTAGCGCAACCTCCCCAGCCCTGATCCAAATGCGACTAAGAGGCATTTGGAAGATCGTTGACATTGTCATCGAATTATCTTTCACTTGCGACAAGGCATTGAAAAGGCCGGGCCGGCATGGCCACAGCGGGAGGACCAGCATGAGCATCACCCAGCGGGATCGCGATCTCGGCACGGCCTATGCGATGAAGCCGGCGCAGACGCGCACCGAGCTCACCTCGGTGGTGCGCGGCACGCCGATGGGCGAGCTGCTGCGCCGCTACTGGCATCCGGTCGGGCTCGTCGGTGACGCCACCGACACGCCGAGAAAGGTGCGCGCGCTCGGTGAGGACCTCGTGCTGTTCCGCGACAAGCACGGCCGCGCCGGCCTGTTGCACGCGCGCTGCTGCCATCGCGGCACCACGCTCTATTACGGCAAGGTCGAGGAGGACGGCATCCGCTGCTGCTATCACGGCTGGAAGTTCGACACCGAGGGCCATTGCCTGGAGCAGCCCTGTGAGCCCGACGGCGGCGCGTTCAAGGACAAGGTGCGCCAGCCCTGGTACCCGGTCGAGGAGCGCTACGGATTGATCTTCGCCTATATGGGCCCCGCCGAGAAACGCCCGCAGCTTCCGGCTTACGAGTGCCTCGAGAACATGGACGACGGCGAGTTCGTCGAAGCCGACGATTCCTCAATCGGCGGCGGCGGGCCCGCGATCATCCCCTGCAACTGGCTGCAGCATTTCGAGAACGTGGTCGATCCCTATCACGTGCCGGTACTACACGGTTCGTTCTCGGGGCCGCAATTCACTGACATGATGGCCTCGATGCCCGAGGTGAAATTCGACAGGACGCCGCGCGGCATCGCCGTGCGCTCGATCCGCAAGCAGGACGACGGCAAGGTGTTTTATCGCGTCACCGAAGCTGCCCTCCCCACCTTGCGCGTCGTGCCCAATCCGCGCGTGGCGCAATTCGCCCGCGTCGAGTCGATCGGCTGGACGCTGCCGATCGACGACAATTCGTTCCGCATCTACGTGGCCGGCCGCGTCAAGAAATCAGGCGACATCGGCCGCATGCGCTCGAAGTTCAACGGAAAGTTCTGGTGGGACATGACGGAGCAGGAGCACCAGCAATTCCCCGGCGATTACGAGGCGCAGGTCGGCCAGGGCCCCGTCACTGTTCACTCCGAGGAGCATTTCGGCCAGAGCGACCGCGGCATCCTGATGATCCGCCGCATGCTGGGCGAGCAACTGGAAGCGATGGAAGCAGGTCGCGACCCGATCGGCGTCTCGTTCGATGCGAACCCGGCAATGGTCGAATTCGAAGCGGGGAATTATATCCGCGAAGGATAGGCAGCCGGCTCGAATAAGAGCTGGACCGACAACGATAACAAAGACAAATTGGGGGGATGCGATGGTCGACGTGACGTCACAAGTGTCCGTGCAAACGACGGCGGCGGCAAAGCCTTCGCCGCGGCGCTACTATGTGCTCGGCCTTCTCACCATCATCTACGCGCTGAACTTCCTCGACCGCACGATCTTCAACGTCCTGATCGAGCCGATCAAGAAGGAGTTCGCCCTCAGCGACACCATGATGGGCCTGCTTGCGGGCTTCGGCTTCGCGCTGTTCTATTCCCTGCTCGGCATTCCCATCGCGCGCGTCGCCGACCGGCTCAACCGGCGCAACATCGTCGCCGTCGCATTCGCATTCTGGAGCGCGATGACGGCGCTGTGCGGCGCGGCCACCAGCGTGACCTCGCTGGCATTGGCGCGCATCGGCGTCGGCATCGGCGAATCCGCGGGCTCCCCGGCCTCGCAGTCGATCGTCGCCGACCTCTTCACCAAGAACGAGCGTCCGCGTGCGCTCGGCATCTACGCCATCGGCACCTATCTCGGCGTCTTCCTCGGCTATTTCGTCGGCGGCTATGTCAACCAGCACTATGGCTGGCGGATGGCCTTCTATGTCGCCGGCCTTCCCGGCATCCTGCTCGCACTGGTGCTGTGGCTGACGATCTCCGAGCCGAAGCGCGGCGCGATGCAGGAGAGCTTCGTGCCCGAACCGCTCGGGCCGACCCTGCGCTTCCTCGGTGCGCAGCGCAGCTTCATCATCGTCCTGATCGGCTTCTGCCTCACCACCTACACGAACTATGCGACCGCGGCCTGGATCCCGCCGTTCCTGGCCCGCGTGCATCATCTGTCGAGCGCCGAGATCGGCACCTATGCCGGCACCTTCAAGGGGCTCGCCGGCATGGCCGGCACCCTGCTCGGCGGCTTCGTGGTGGCGCAGATCAGCCGCCGCGACGACCGCTGGAAGCTGTGGGCGCCCGCGATCACCTCGGGCCTCGCCGGCCCGGTGTTCGCGCTCTGCATGCTGACGCAGGATTTTGCGATGATGGTCGCCATGCTGGCGCTGACCTCATTCCTGGTCGGCTTCCATCTCGGCCCGATCTTCGCGATCGCGCAGACGGTGGCCAAGCCGAGCATGCGGGCGCTGGCCTCCGCCCTGATCGCGCTCACCGCCACCTGCTTCGGCCAGGGCGTCGGCCCGCTCGCCGTGGGGGTGGTGAACGACGCCCTGAAGGGCGCTTACGGCGCCGACGCCGTGCGCTATTCCCTGCTCTCGGCGGCGGTCACGACCATTCTGGGTGCCCTGCTGTTTGTCTGGGCGGCGCGGACGATTCGGGACGATATCGGCCGGGCGGCCGCCTGAAACGCGTTCAGGCCGCCAGCCCGGCGAAACCATGCGGGCGTATTCATGAAACCATTTTGCGGAACCCGCGAAACCATCCGGAAACAGACGGTCCTTAAGACATGAGCCCATAGACGGCGGCCAAGCCCGTCGGGAGGCTCATATGAACCACTCAATTCACTCCGCAGACCGTGGTACCCACCTCAAGATCGTGGTGGTGGCGCTGGTGGCCGGCATTGCAGTGGCCGGTTTCGGGATTGCAGCCCGTACCAACGCCGATTACAGCCAGACCGCCCAGTCGACCCACGTGATCAAGGCCGGCAAGCCGGTCGTGGTGACGAGCGCGGGCACGTCCGAGATTCGCTGATGCGCCCTATTCCGGGCTGACCAGAGGCCGCCGCGAGGCGGCCTTTTTCGTTTTCCAAAGCAATGCTTAGCGCAGATGCTCGGGCACAGCGTAACGTCCTTGACTTCACCAAGCCCCGCCTTTAAGTCCCCCCTCGTTCCGCGCGCTTTCAGCGAACCACGCGGGAGTAGCTCAGTTGGTTAGAGCGCCGGCCTGTCACGCCGGAGGTCGCGGGTTCGAGCCCCGTCTCTCGCGCCATTTTGGCAATTCCTTCATAGCCTTAGCCCGAACTTCTCGACGCCTTTCGCGGCTGCGCCGCAGCCGTCGGGAACTCGCGGCATAGTCAGCCCGCGCCCGAATCGTCTACGCCTTCCAGGACCTGGAGGGATCCCCACGCTTTTCCGGCTTTTCCGGGGCTTCCCTCTCATTGAGGAGGCTAGATATGGGTAAGAAGGATTCGGCGAAAAAGGCTGCCGCGCCCGCCACCATCACGCTCAAGCACCTTGCCGCCGACATCGCGGAGAGCCAGGACCTGTCGAAGAAGCACGCCGAGGCCGTCCTGACCGACATGGTCGAGCTGATCACCAAGCACCTGAAGAAGGGCGACCGCGTCCGCATCGTAGGGCTCGGCATCCTCCAGGTCCGCAAGCGCGCCGCCCGCACCGGCCGCAATCCCGCCACCGGCGAGGCGATCCACATCAAGGCCAGCAAGAAGGTGGCGTTCCGCCCCGTGAAGGAACTGAAAGAGGCGATCTGAGAAGCTACCTTTCGTTAAGCCTGATCCGCGCCGTTCCGGCCGCAACGTGGCCCGCTTTTCTGGTATACCGAGGGCTTCCCTGACCCCGGCGGTTTGACCAGAAATGTCCTCCCTCACCTTCACGCATACCGTGACCGAGCGCTTCCTGCGCTACGTCACCATCGACACCCAGTCCGATCCGGCATCCCCCAGCTCTCCTTCGACCGAGAAGCAGAAGGATCTCGGCCGCGTCCTCGTCACCGAGCTCAAGGCGATCGGCATCGCCGACGCACATCTCGACGAGTACGGCTATGTCTACGGAACGATCCCGGCCAACACCGACAAGAAGGTGCCGGTGATCTGCTTCTGCTCGCACATGGACACCTCGCCCGACGTCACCGGCAAGGACGTCAAGCCGCAGGTCGTGAAGAACTATCGCGGCGGCGATATCACGCTTCCGGGCGACACCAGCCAGGTGATCCGCTTTGCCGAGCATCCCGCGCTGAAGAACCAGATCGGCAACGACATCATCACCACCGACGGCACCACGCTGCTGGGCGCCGACAACAAGGCCGGCGTCGCCGAGATCATGGATGCCGCGTATTTCTTCATCAACAATCCCGATGTGAAGCACGGCACCATCAAGATCCTGTTCACGCCCGACGAGGAGATCGGCCGCGGCGTCGACAATGTCGACATCAAGAAGCTCGGCGCCGATTTCGGCTACACCATGGACGGCGAGAGCGCAGGCAGCGTCGAGGACGAGACCTTCTCGGCCGATGGCGCCACCATCACCATCACCGGCGTCAGCGCCCATCCCGGCTACGCCAAGGGCAAGATGGAGCACGCGATCAAGATCGCGGCCGCCATCGTCGAGCGGCTGCCCAAGGAAGGTTGCTCGCCGGAGACGACGTCGGGCAAGCAGGGCTTTCTGCATCCGATCGGGATCGAGGGCGCGCTGGAGCAGGCCACGCTCTCCTTCATCGTCCGCGACTTCACCGAGGAAGGGCTGAAGGAGAAAGAGGTCCTGCTCGAGGACATCGTCAAGGACGTGATGAAGGACTATCCGCGCTCGACCTACACGTTCGAGGTGCGGGAGCAGTACCGCAACATGAAGCAGGTGATCGACCGTCACCCGCACATCCTCGAATACGCCATCGAGGCGATCCGCCGCGCGGGCCTGCGCCCGATGCGCACCGCGATCCGCGGCGGCACCGACGGCTCGCGCCTGTCCTTCATGGGCCTGCCCTGCCCCAACATCTTCGCCGGCGAGCATGCATTCCACTCGCGCCTCGAATGGGTCAGCCGTCAGGACATGGAAAAGGCGGTGCAGACGATCGTGCACCTGGCGATGATCTGGGAGGAGAAGGCGTAGGGCTATTCCCTGCGACAGGCGCAAAATAATTCCGGGCCCCGCGGAACGATCCGGCGTGGGGCGCGTTGGCGATCAAAGTCCCAAGGATGAGAATGTGAGCACAAAGGCCTCAGCCGGTCAGCCCCGGGCTGGGGCCTTTCCGTGTCTGGCCGGCGCGACATCACGCAGTAACATCGTACTCCGCGATCCCCGAGACAGTTAACCACCCACACGCCCTGCTCGCACACTCGTGAACCACCGGACTTTCCAATGCAGTCCCCGTGTGAGAGTGTTGCGGCATGATTGCTCGTCGCATCCTCAGGCAGGTGCTCGCGGTCCTCGTGACCGCGGGGCTGATGGTTGCGCCGCTGGTGACGCCGGCGGCGGCGGCATCCTTGATGGCGAGCGACATGCAGATGGCCGACACGCAGGACATGTCAGCCGACATGCCCTGCTGTCCCGATCAGCAAGACCACAAGCAATGCCAGGACTGCCCCCTTCTCGCGATCTGCATGTTGAAAATATTGCAGGCCGGGCCGGCGGTCGTGACGGCAATTCTCGATCCGCGTAGGCTCGAGCAGTTGCGGCCGCTCGATGATGCCATTGCCGACGGCCTCATCCGGCCACCTCCGGATCATCCACCTCGATCGATCGTCTGACAGGCGCCCAGGCGCCTGGTGAAGATGCGTGTCGGAAGCGGCGCGCATCGCTGCCTGCCGTCCTGCAACGCGTCACGCTGTTGCGTGCGGCTCCATCAGACCCATCGAGGAATTGAAGATCATGACAATGTCCAACCTCGCGCGCGCCGCCATGGCCGCGCTGATCGCCGCTGCGTTTGCGACCTCCGCACGCGCCGAGATCAAGAACTACGAATTCCAGCTCGTGCAGCCGACCGTCAAGGCCGGCGCCGATCGCATCGTGACGGTGCGGCTGGTCAACAAGACCTCCGGCAAGACCGTGCCAGATGCGGTGATCTTCGCCAGCCGGCTCGACATGGCGCCCGACGGCATGCAGGAGATGGCCACCAAGATCACGTCGATGCCGGGCACCGAGCCCGGCACCTACCGTTTCAAGGCGACCTTCGGCATGGCCGGGCGCTGGCAGCTCTCGCTCGGCGCCAAGGTGCAGGGCGAAGCCGGCACGGTCGAAAACAAGCTCGTCGTCACGGCCGAGAAATGAGCCGCCGCCTCCTCATCGGCACTGCCGCTGCGATCTTCACAGCGGCAGGCGCCACGCTGTTCGCCGGGTCGTCGCACCCGCTGGACGGCACCATCGCGTCCGAGGCGAACGCCGCCGATACGGCTGGCCCGCTCTATTATCAGGACCCC
>NZ_AKIY01000192.1 GCF_000282615.1 Bradyrhizobium sp. YR681
ATCCAGTACGCCGCGGCCTCTCGAAGAATCTCAGGCGTCTCTGGAATACTGGGTCGCCCGGTCAAGCCGGGCGACGACAGCGGAGAGTTACGAAGCATGACCCAGACCGCAGAAGTTGCTCGAACAGCTCCCACCGTTGTCGCGCCGCCGCCCCTGCTCACCGTGCGCAACATCGAGGTCGTCTATGACGACGTCATCCTCGTGCTGCGCGGCCTGAGCCTCGACGTGCCCAAGGGCGCGATCGTGGCGCTGCTGGGGGCCAACGGCGCCGGCAAGTCGACGACGCTGAAGGCAATCTCGGGGCTGCTCAAGACCGAGGACGGCGAGGTCACGCGCGGCGAAATCCTGTTCGAAGGCGAGCGGATTAACGGCATCGACCCCGACAAGATCGTCCGCCGCGGCATCTTCCAGGTGATGGAGGGCCGCCGCATCGTCGCAGACATGACGTCGCTGGAGAACCTCAAGCTCGGCGCCTTCACCCGCAGGGACCGCGAGGTCGATGCCGATCTCGACATGGTCTTCAACTATTTTCCGCGCCTGAAGGAGCGCACCGGCCTGGCCGGCTACCTCTCCGGCGGCGAGCAGCAGATGCTCGCGATCGGCCGCGCGCTGATGGCGCGCCCGAAGATGATCCTGATGGACGAACCGTCGATGGGCCTGTCGCCATTGCTGGTGAAAGAGGTGTTTTCCATCATCCAGAAGATCAACCGCGACCTCGGCGTCACCATCCTCTTGGTGGAGCAGAACGCGCGCGCCGCACTGTCGGTGGCAAGCCACGGCTACATCATGGAGCAGGGCAAGGTCGTGCTCGACGGCACCGCGGACGAGCTGCGCGACAACGAGGACGTTAAGGAGTTCTACCTCGGCGGCGCCGGCGACCAGCGCAAGAGCTTCAAGAACCTCAAGAGCTTCAAGCGGCGCAAGCGCTGGCTCTAACCCAACACCTGCTCCGCTTCGGTGACTGCGCAGAGAACATGATAGAACGACGACGCAGGAATGGTGTCGACCAGCGATTTGCCGTCGCGATCGAACTGGTCGTACCAGCCGCCCTTCACGGGATGGCTGAGATAATGCCGTTCGAGCCGCACCAGCGCTGCGCGCGCCTCATCTGCCGCGCCGACCTCGCCGGATTCGGCTTGCGCGATCCACGCCTTCGCGATCTCCGTCTGCGGCCACAGCCGGCGCGTGCCGCGACGGATGTTTCCGATGTCATCGCCTTCGTCGATCAGGCAGCCCGTCGCCTCGTCGCGATAGCGCAGCGCGGTCGCGAGCAGTTCGGCGCGCCGCTGTCCCGTCGGACATCCCGTGATGCGCTCAAATCCCTTCAGCAGCCAGACCCATTCCGCCTGGTGGCCGGGCTCGACGCTGACCGGCTCGATCCTCGACCAGTCCTCCTCGAAATATTCGCCGAGCGCGCGCTTCTGCTTGTCGTAGAGATTGGCGAGAAACAGCGCGAAGAACTCGCCGGCGCGGTTCTGGAACGACAGATCGTGGGTCGCATCGAAACACGCGATCATCGCCTCGAACAGATGCATGTGCGGATTCTGCCGGCGCGGCAGCGACACCGGCAGGCCTTCATGCACACCGCCATGCGGCGAGCGCAGATGGCCGTCGAGGAAGCCGAGCAGCGCGTCGATCTCGGCGCGGACCTGCGCGTCCTTGTCGAGCGCGTACACGGTCGCCAGCGCAAACAGGATGAAGGCGTGGTCATAGGCATCGCGCCTCGCGTCCAGCACCGCGCCGTCAGGCGTCAGCCGGTGCACATAGCCGGGCTTGCCGTCCGGCGACTTCGCCTTTGCCAGGAAGTGCTCCAGCCCCTTCAGCGCGATGCCGCGCCCTTCCGGATACCAGCCCATCTGCGCCGCCTTGGCGTAGCACCAGATCTGGCGGGCCTGCACGAACACGCGCCGCGGCGCGGCCGTATCTGCCGTGCCGTCGGGATGCAGCCGGTCGATGAAGCCGCCCGCGTCATGGTCCCAGCCGACGGTCGACCACAGCGGCAGCGCCTGCTCGATCATGCGGCGCTTCAGGCGCGCGACCACGTCGCCCGCCCCCTCAGCCTCCTTGACCCCTTCGTCCATCACTCCGCGCTCTCCAGGCCGCCGCAATTGCCGTCTGATACCCATGCAAGCGGCGGCGTGCAACGGATGCCAACCCGGAAAGATCAGCCATGACCGCCCATTACGACGCCCTCGAGACGCGCGAGGCAGACGCGCGCGAGGCCGATCTGTTCTCCCGCCTGCCCGACGTGCTACGGAGCGCGATGAACGCGCCGGCCTATGCCGAGCGGCTGACGGGGCTCGATCCTGCCTCGGTGACCTCCCGGGCCGCGCTGGCGGGCCTGCCGGTGCTGCGCAAATCAGAACTGCCCGCCCTGCACAAGGCCTCAGCGCCCTTCGGCGGCTTCGTGGCAGCGGCCCCAGGCTCATTCGCCCGCCTGTTCACCTCCCCGGGGCCAATCTTCGAGCCGGAGGGCCGGCAGGGCGATCCGTGGCGTGGCGCGCGGGCGCTGTTCGCGGCCGGGTTCCGGCCCGACGACATCGTGCTCAACACCTTCAGCTACCACCTCACCCCCGGCGGATTCATCTTCGATGCCTCGGCACGCGCGCTCGGCTGCGCCGTGATCCCGGCCGGCCCCGGCAATGCCGAACAGCAATTCGAGTTGATCGAGGCCTATCGTCCCGTCGGCTACAGCGGCACGCCGGATTTCCTGAAGATCCTGCTCGACACCGCCGCGAGCGCCGGCCGCGACGTCTCCTCGATCAAGCGCGCGCTGGTCTCGGGCGCCGCCTTCCCGCCCTCGCTCCAGGCCGACATCAAGGCCCGCGGCATCGATGCCTACCAGGCTTTCGGCACCGCCGATCTCGGCCTCATCGCCTTCGAGACCGAGGCACGCGAGGGCATGGTCGTGAACGAGGATCTGATCATGGAGATCGTCAGGCCCGGCACCGGCGATCCCGTGCCGCCCGGCGACGTCGGCGAGATCGTCGTCACCTCGCTCGACCCGCATCATCCCTGGATCCGCCTCGCGCTCGGCGACCTCACCGCAGCGCTGCCGGGCTCGAGCAAATGCGGCCGTACCAACATGCGCATCAAGGGCTGGATGGGCCGCGCCGACCAGACCACCAAGGTCAAGGGCATGTTCGTCCGCCCCGAGCAGATCGCCGAGATCGGCCGGCGCCATCCCGCGCTCGGCCGCCTGCGCCTCGTCGTCTCACGTCAGGGCGAAACTGACGCGATGACGCTGAGGGCGGAAACAGCGTCGACGAGCGATGCCCTGCGCGAGGAGATCACTGGCACCTTGCGGGCGGTGACGAAGCTCGGGGGCAGCGTCGAGTTGGTCGGCTCGGGCGCCCTTCCGAATGACGGCAAGGTGATCGCGGACGAACGCTAGCGAAGCTTCAGCGCATCCTCGCGCGCAACCGTCCAGACCTCGATCGGAATGCGCGGGTTTGGCGGCGTGACGTTCGGACGATAGATCTCCTCGATTGCTCTGGCCGACGCGATGTCCATGGCGCGCATGGCAAGACCAGCCTGGGCGGACCAGGCGAGCCAGATGCAGAACAGCACAACCGTCGGCCCCCGGGCAAGCCGTTCGGATATCTCGTTTGCGGTCATGGCCAGCAGGAAGCCATAGGCAAGACCCGGAAGCGCCAGATGTCTGTCGCGCGCATAAGCGTAGGACAGAACGGCCCCTCCGACCGTCACAGCGACGAGCACGAGGAAGACCACCCCGTGCCTGCGGTAGGCTGCGGCTGCGCCAACAAGGATGACCACGGTTGACGCGGCCTCGATGATGACTTCGCGGTTGATGCCGCCAACGATCTGCCCCCATGCCGTCGCCCTGACCAGAATGGCAGAAAGCTGGGCAACGACGTTGTACGCATAGAGCTGGTAGATCGCACGCCCGGGAAACATCTCGTGCTTCTCTGCGGCGGTTATGAATCCAAAGAAATAGCCGACGTCCTCGTCGGCAGAGGACAGCCCCATCGCAGCGCCGAGCACAAACGCGCGTATCGCGAAGTATGAGGCGACGACGGACGCAAAGGCCAGAGCGGATGCCACGGGAGCCGTTCGAACGAAATAGATGAGAAAAACGGCGAGCACCATTCCGTTTTCCTTCGACAGCAGGGCAATCGCGAAGACCGCCGTGCAGATCGCCAGCTTCCGGCCTTCCGGCAGATCCGACGTGATCACGACGAGACCGGCAGCAAAGCAGATCAGGATGATCACGTGCGGCAACTCGCTGAGCCACGCCAGCGAGCCGGAAATGAATGGCGAGCCGATCAGGAAGACCGCGAGCAGGAAGATCATGTCCTGACGGAGCCTGAGTTGCCGTATCAGCTGCAACGAGAGCCCAAGCAGCAAAACGATGGCCGCGAACTGCACGTAACGGTACGGACGGGGATCCCAGCCGAAGGCCGCGTAGAGCGTCTTGAGAACGGCCTCCGCCACCGGTCGATAGAAGCTGCTTGTCACCGACCATGCCGGCGAGAGCAGCAGGCTCGAGAAGGAGTCGCGGCCAAGCTTGTTCAGCCAGATCAGATCGTCGACCGTCTCGAACGGCTGGCGGAGCATCACGACGAAAAAGGCCGCCAGGAGCAGCGCGCTCCCGGCACCCATCAGGAGCCGAAGCCAACCAGCCTGCGTCAGGCTCTTGCGGCTTGCCAATTCATAGCTGAGTGCCATTGCGCCCCCCGGATGCGCGTAGCGCGGCTATTTCGTTCCGATCGCCGCCCACGACATCTGATTGACCCATTCCAGCCGCACGTTCTTCAGCCCGGCCTCTTCCATCAGGCTCTGCACCGTCTCGCGACGCCAGTAATGCGCGATGCGCGGCAGCATCTGGTCGAACACGATCGAGCGGATGTGCCGAAACGAGAACGTCCGCAACAGGTCGAAATAGGCAAGACGTCCGACGCCGAGGCGCAGCAGCAGCCAGAGCACGGCGGTCGGGTAGAGCGAGAGGTGATGCACGAGGCCGATCGGCAGGCGCGAGAACAGCGCCTTGCGCAGCGGATCGGCGAAGCGGACGATCCACTCGTTGTTCTCGTAGCCGTAGACCCAGATCACGACGCGTCCGCCGGGCTTCGCCGCCTTCACCATTTGCTTGAGCGCTAGGTCGGGGCTCTCGAGATGATGAATGACGCCGATCGAGAATGCGATGTCGAAGCGGTCCTCGAATCCGATGTCGAACGCACTTCTCTTCAGCACGGTCGCATTGGGATAGGGCGCAAGATTGTGGCGCGCGACCGCGAGCGAGCCGTCATCGATGTCGATCGCGGTGGCTTCGCGCGCGCCGTATTTCAGCGGCCACAGCGAGTTGCGCCCGGTGCCGCAGCCAACATCGAGCGTGCTTGCCCCCTGCCAGTCGTCCGGCCCGAGGAACGGCGTCCACTTGCGGAACTGCGTCTCGTAGTCGGCGCGGATCTCGTTGTAGTGGCTCCATTCGTAGCCGAAGCGCTCGGACGAGCCGGTCGGCTTGCTCACGCCGGTGCTGTTCTCGCTCATCAGAATCTTCCGGTTGGAGCGACGTGGGCCTTCAGCCGCGCCAGACCATCCCGGATCGCGGGCGGCAACGCCCGGACCACCCGCTTGCGCAGACGGAACCAGGGCGGCGACACATCGGCAATGGCAACACCGTCAGGCACGCGCGTGGCGCGGATCGCCGGATCAAGCGCGGCCTGATGCTCGCGGCGGACATAGAGCACGATGTTGTAGCGATACCAGAACGAGATGCGGGGATCGCTCACCACCTGCGGCCGGACGAAATCATAGGCGTCTAACCCGTGCCGCGCCAGACGCTGCCGCCAGAAATCGAGCGGCTGTTCGTTGACGTGATATTCGCCGCCCTGCCCCGGCACCGCAGCGGAGAACAGCAGATATTTGTCCGCATGCCTCACCAGGTTCTGCACGAACTGGTCGGCGAACCGCGCCTCGATATGTTCGGCGACCTCTAGCGACTGCACCAGGTCGAAGCTGCGGGACAGATCGAGCGGCCGCGACAGATCGGCCGGCGTGAACAATTCGCGCGGAATCTCGAGATCGGCCTGATTGACGTAGTCGCCGTCCACGCCCCTGATGTCGGTGACGCCCGCGGCGCGCCAGACGCTGAGCCAGCCGCCGCCGGCGCAGCCGATGTCCGCCACGCTCGCAACCGGCAGGGCGCGCAGCAGCAGCGGAATAATTTCAGAGGCGGCGTAATGCGACGACACGGACGCATAGTCCATGAACTTCTCGTCGTACTGGCGCTGGGTAGCCTTCTCCGTCATGCGCCGACCACCTTCAGATAGGCCACGTCGTGCATCGGCCCGTTCAACACCCGCGTCCGCGCCACGCCGGCCGCGCGCGACACGGTGGCGACGAGATCCTCGAGCTTGCGCGGAAACCGGCCGCGATCCATGCGGAAGAACATGTCCTTGGCGCGGTCGCGCGGATTGACCGGCAGGATCGCATCGATGATGTGGAACGCGCCGCCTGGCCTGACCACGCGCAGCGCCTCCAGCGCCATCGCCTGGAGCTGCTCGCCATCGAGATGGTGAGTGGTCGCGACCGAGATGACCTGGTCGAACGAAGCGTCGGGGAAGGACAGTTTCGTCGCGTCCATCGCGATGAACTCGCCGCCGGAGCGAATTCGCTTTGCGGACGCGACGTAGTCCGGATTGATGTCGATGCCGACATAATGTCCGGGAATGAGTTTTCGCGTCGCGCCGGTGCCACAGCCGAGATCGAGCACCTTCGTCTCGGCACCGAGCGGCACTTCCTCCACGAGCAATTGCGTATACCGGCGCACGGTCGGCTGGCCGATGAACTGGTTGAGGTCGTAGACGGCGGGCAACTCCAGAACCCGCTCCAGCGCTTTCCGCAACATCCGGTCCTATCCCGTGGCTACAGGGCGGCGAAAGGCCTGAAGGCCGAGCCAGACCCATAGGGCGATGGCATGGTTCGAACGCCTGTTGCGGTGTTGTTGCCACAAATCGGCGACCTCGGCGAGGTCAATGCCGGCGATTTTCTCCAGCGGAATGCGCTGCGGAATTTCCCGCAGCCAGGCCGCGAGCGGGATGCCGAAGCCCTTCTTGGGCCGGGACACCAGATCGGCAGGCACCTTCCGTGCCAGCACCTTCTTCAACAGGTATTTTCCGACGCCGTTGCGATATTTGAACGCGGTCGGCAGCCGCGCGCTGAAATCGACGAGGTCGTTGTCGAGGAAGATCGCGCGGGTCTCGAGCGAATTCATCATCGCGGCCCGGTCGACCTTGGTCAGAATGCCGTCCTGGAGATAGAACCGGGTGTAGAACTCCAATGTCTTCTCGACGAGACCGAGGCCGGGAGATGCGTTCCACAGCGCTAGCGCCTCCTCATAGAGCTCCTCGGTGTGAACCTCTTCGCCGAACAGCCGTGCGATCTCGGGCGGCGCGAGCGGACCGAGCCAGGTCGGGTTCCACAATTCGGGCCCGTAGGACAGTCCGGTCAGTGTCCGCTTGAGCTTGAAGTCCAGGCTCATGTTCCGCGTCGACACCGGCAGCCGCCCGGCCACGCCGCGGATGATGTTGTGCAGCACGCTAGGAACGCTGCTGTTGTAGATCGACGCCGGACGCAGCGCGTGGAAAGGGTCGTACCCCGCAAACAGCTCGTCGGCGCCGTCGCCGGAGAGCGCCACGGTCACCTTTCGCCGCGCGAATTCGCACAGCAGGTAAGTCGGCAGCAGCGACGAATCGCCGAGCGGCTCGCCGATCTTATCCAGCAGGGCCGGAATGATGTCGCGCGCCTGTGTCAGATCGAGCTTCTGCTCGTGGTGCACGGATTCGAAGATTTGTGCCACACGGCTCGCATGTGCGGACTCGTCGAATGAACGCTCGTTGAAGCCGATCGTGAATGTCTCGAGCCGGCAGCGACCGACGATCTCGGTCGCTGCAGCCAGCACCGCACTGGAATCGATGCCGCCGCTCAGAAAGACACCGAGCGGCACGTCGCTGATCAGGCGACGACGCACCGCCTGCGTCACGAGATGGTCGAGCTCGTCGACGAGGTCGTCTTCCTTGCGCGACGACATCGCCTCGTCGGGCGCGAGCGAAAATTGCCAGTATCGCTGCGTGGTGATGTTGCCCGAGCGCAGGTCGAAGCACAGCCAGGAGCCGCCGGGCAATTTCGTCGCGTGGCGATAAGGCGTCCGCGGCGCCGGAAAGAAACCGTAGGCGAACAGCTTTTGCAGGGAGCGGACGTCGAGCGCGGCGTCGAAGCCGGGATGACTTGCCAGCGAGCGCAGCTCGCTCGAGAACGCGAAGAAGTCCGGCCCCTTCGCGTAGAACAGCGGCTTCTCGCCGAACCGGTCGCGCGCCAGGAACAGCTGCGCCTTTTCACTGTCCCAGATCGCGAAGGCGAACATGCCGTTGAGCCGCCGGGGCAAATCGTGCCCCCATTCCTCGTAGCCGTGCACGAGGACCTCGGTGTCGGAATGATCGGAGGCAAAGCGATGGCCGCAGCGGATCAGCTCGGCGCGAAGCTCGACATGATTGTAGATCTCGCCGTTGAAGATGACCGCAACCGTCGTGGTCTCGTTCCACATCGGCTGCGCGCCGCCGCCAATGTCGAGAATGGCGAGCCGCCGATGCCCGAGGAAGACACGATGGTTCTCGTCGGTGTGGTAGCCGAACCCGTCCGGTCCGCGATGCGCAAGCGCATCCGTCATCGCCCGGATATCGCCGACGTCTCCCGCACCGTGAAATCCGGCTATGCCGCACATCTCGTCAAATATCCCGTTGACCGGTGCTCGTGGCCGCCTCGCCCTGGAAATTGATCAGCTCACGCACGAGATAGGCGCGGGCTCCCTGCGATTCGTAATAGGTCCGCACCAGCATCTCGGCGACGAGGCCGAGCAGGATGCTGATGATGCCGACCAGGAACAGCAGCGCCGCCAGCAGCGGCAGCGGCGTCTGGATCAGCGAGATATGGGCGACGAAGCGCAGCAGAATCGCGAGCGCGATGGTCGCGAAGGACGCGATGATCGAGATCAGCCCGAAGCCGCCGAACAGATAGATCGGCTTGGCGAAATAGCGCCGCAGGAACATTACCACGAGAAGATCGAGCACGACCTTGAAGATGCGCTCCAGGCCGTAGTTCGACGCGCCGAACTGGCGCGCGTGATGGGCGACGGGAAGCTCGGTGATGCGTGCGCCCTGCCATTCCGCATAGATCGGAATGAAGCGGTGCATCTCGCCGTAGAGACGGACCCCGCTCACCATGCTGCGGCGGTAGACCTTCAGCGTGCAGCCGTAATCATGCAGCTTCACGCCGGAGACCCGCGAGATGAAGCGGTTGGCGACCCGGCTGATCCAGTTGCGCTTGAGTTCGGAATCCTTGCGCTCCTTGCGCCAGCCGGAGACGACGTCGAAGCCCTCGTCGAGCTTTGCCAACAGACGCGGAATGTCGGCGGGATCGTTCTGGAGGTCGGCGTCGATCATCACCACGATGTCGTTCGAGGCATGGTCGATGCCCGCCATCAGCGCGGCGGTCTGGCCGTAATTCCTGCGGAAGTCGACGACCTTGATCTCGGGATGCGCCTGCGACAGCGAACGCAGCAGCGCCAGCGAACCATCATGGCTGCCGTCATTGACCAGCACGATCTCGAAGCGGTTGGGCAATCCCCGCAGAACAGCCATCAGCTTCTCCACCAGGATGGGGAGCGACTGTTCTTCGTTGTAGACGGGCACGATGACGGAAAGGCCCGGCGGAATTTGATCAGTCATGGCCTGGCGCGCCCATGCGATTTCCGACGCCACGGCAAGCCGCACACAAGCGGTTCAGCGGCAGGCACGAAGCCGGCGGCCGCGACCTCAATTCCTGGAGAAATACGCGTCAAAGCCTTTGCCTCCAAGATACGCGTCCCTGAGCATCAGATAGTACCACGGAGTTTCCGTAACGGAGAACGAGGCTTCGCTCTGCACGTAATGCTGCTGGCGCACTTGCACGTCGTAGGCCCGGGCCTCGGCGACGAGGGCGGTCTCCGGGATCCATGGCCGCAGCCACAAGATGCCCGCAAGAACCAGCATGAGGCATGACACCCCCACCATGGCGTCGCGGGTCGCGGTCACGCGCTTCTTGAGCACCCAGGGCCATGCCGCATAGATCAGACCGGTGAACACCGGCAGCTGGAACAGACCGACGTAGCGCGGATAGAGTTCCGACCAGAGATAGCCGACGCGATAGACCTGGTCGTGCCGCGAAAGGACATAGCAGAGGACCACGACGGCAACCCATCCGAGCAGGATCACGACCGTATCCGAAACCGTAAGCGACAGGTGCTCGAACCAGCGGACCCGCAGGCGGTCGACCATCGACCACACCGACACCGCCGCTTGCCGAACACGTGGGATTGCGAAGGCCAGGGCGGCGATCCCTATCAGCGCGGCGACGATGATGGCGGCCGTCACCCAGGAATATCCCATGATCGAGAACATGCGCTCACGCAACGCCGTCAAGGCCACGGTGGCAAGGATCGGAACGAAATAGGCCGGACGAAGCAGCACCTTCGGCTGACGGACGAGGTCGCACGCAATCATGACGCCGAGCAGGATCGGCGCCTCGCTCTGGTGAACGAAGCTGACGGCAATGGGCGCCCAATAGGCCAGCCCGCCGCGCCCCGACCACCTCAGCGCAAACGCGGCGAAGGTGATCATGGCGCAGAGACAGCGGGGAAAGATGGAGAACGGCGAGAACGCACCGGTCGGGTTGATCCACGTGTGGAGACCGAGCCAGAACGTCCGGTGCAGGCTGACGATCGGCGCGGGCGGCACCGGCGTCTGCTGGTACAGCGACCAGGATATGTTCGGCGTCGGCACGACCCAGTAGAACAGCGCGGCCAGCGCGACGGCGCCGAAGAGCGGCAGGACCAAAGGGACTCTGGCTGTCGAGAACACGATCACGAAGCATACGAAGGCGAGAAGCGCGCCTGACAGCATGACGCCCCATCGCATGGCATGAAACAGAAACTCGGGGAAATCCCTTGCGGGATCGGTCAGGCCGAGCGAGCTTTGCACCTTTCCCGCAACATACATCGAGAGCGACGTGAACAGGTAGTTGTTGCAATAGGCGGAGCGCATCTTCGCGCGATAGACATAGTGTTCGTGGGTTGACGCCGCGACGAGATAATCGGTCAGCCTATCCTGCGGATCGTGCGACGCCTGCCCTGCATATTCGACGCCGCAGAGATACACATAAAGGATATCCTTATCGAACCGGAGGCCGGCATCGCTGACCCGCCCGAAAATCCCGGTCCAGACCACCAGGGACAACAACAATGCGATCAGGGAAGCGAGTGTGAATCGCCGCGTCGAAGCCACTGCATCTTCCGTCATTGTCCGCGCCGATAGCCCTCTCGCCCAAGTTGCGGCCGGACATTATCGACGCTCCCCTGGACATTCAACAGACATTCTCTGACACAAAACCCGCCCAGGAACCTGCCCCGAACACGCGTCGGTCGATGCGGCGCATCGTCACGCGGATCGCGATTGATCACGGCACCGGGCGACCTCGTCCGGCCAGATGCGGGGGCGCGCTGGACGCGATTCGTGAGGAGGTCTGGTCCTCCTCTTCTCCTCATCTGTCGCACCACGGAAGACCCGACGCAGTACCCGAGATCGTCGGCACCCAAGCGCAGATGTGCCAGAGGCCAGGCACGATCGTGACGTCGGCTCATCGCACCGCCACGGCCATCGATGCCGAGCGCACCCTGCCCCGTGGTCCTCTGCCCGTGGTCCTCGGTGCGCAAACGCGCTAGCTTGTTCCCGGCAGGTCGCGATGCTATGCCCCGCGCAACCCGATGGGCAGATCAGAATGGAACTCACGACAAGGCTCGGCTATCGCGCCGAAATCGACGGTCTGCGTGCGATCGCGGTTCTCTCCGTCCTGGCCTTCCATTACGGCGCGCCACTCCCAGGTGGTTTTACCGGCGTCGACGTCTTCTTCGTCATCAGCGGTTTTCTGATCACGCAGATCCTGGCTGCAGAAATCACCGCCGGCACTTTCTCCGTAATCGGCTTCTACGACCGGCGGATGCGGCGCATCCTGCCGGCGCTCCTGACCATGCTGGCGCTGGTGCTGCTCGCCGGCCGCTTCCTGCTGATGCCGGGCGATTACGCGACGCTGGCAACGAGCACCGCCGGCGCGGCGTTTGGTGTGTCCAACTTCTACTTCCTCAACCACACCGGCTACTTCGACCGCGCCGCGGATTTCCAGCCTCTGCTGCACACCTGGTCGCTTGCCGTGGAGGAGCAATTCTACGTGGTGTGGCCCCTGTTGCTGCTGGGCCTGACCAGGATTGGCTCGAGATTTGCGCTCGCCACAATACTTGCCGTCGTCGTCGCGATCGGCTGTGCCGCCAGCATCGCCTATTTCAGCGTCGAGCCGAAAACCGCATTCTACATGGCACTTCCGAGGGCCTGGGAGCTTGGGCTCGGCGCGCTCCTGGCGTTTCTGCCTGCGCTTCCGCGCCGGATTGGTGAGCTGGCCACCGTGGCCGGCCTCGTGCTCGTCGCGACCGGTTTCCATGTCATCTCGCCGGAGCATTTTCCCGGCGCGCCCGCGCTGCTGCCCTGTCTCGGCGCCGCCCTGGTGATCTGGCCCTGCGCGCGGCCGACGCTGTCGGGGCGCCTGCTGGGGCTGCTCGCACCGATTGGCCTGATCTCGTACAGCCTGTATCTCTGGCACTGGCCGATTTGGGTGCTGTTCCGCGCCTATATCGGCAACCGTATGCCGGATCACACCCAGGCAATTGTCATCGCGGCCGCTTCGATCGTCATATCGACGGCCTCTTACCGCTACGTCGAGCAGCCCTTCCGCAAGCGACGCTGGAGCGCGCCCCGGACCGTCGCGACCGGCTTCGCGGGCATCATGACGCTGTTCTGTGCGGCCATGTATGTCGAGAGCACGGACGGATTACCGCAGCGGATTCCGTCCGCCGGCCTTGCCATGCGCAGCCTCGCGGTGATGTGGGACTGGCCCTGCAAGGAAGTGGCAATCGACGCCATCCCCGGCGGCTATTGCGTGTTCGGCGCGCCCTGGAAGACGGCGAAGCACAAGACACTGATCTGGGGCGACAGTCACGCACAGCATTTTGCGCCCGTCGTCGACGCCATCAACACCGACAGCGAGCGGTCATTCCTGGTCTATGCCGGCTGCTCGGCGGCGCTCGGCAACGGCCACGACATCTTCCCCGTCGGCGCCCCGCAATATCCGGATTACTGCCGGCGTCTTCATGCCAATGCAATGAAGCTGCTCCGGGACGACGCTGCGATCGATCAGGTGATCCTTACCTCCAACTGGATCGAGTTGCCGGCCCGGATCGACGGCAAGGACGACCCCGCGGCCGGCGTAGAGGCGATGCGCGGCGCACTGACAAAGATCGTCAACGAAGCGGCGGTGCCGGAGCGACGCTTCGTCCTGGTCGGCACCGTGCCCGAGCTTCCTCTCAGCGTCGTCGAATGCGCTCATCAGATCCACTCGACGCTGTTGCGGGCGCCCTGCTCGGCGACGATCCAGCCAGCCGACGAGCGGCTCATCCGACAGAAGACGGACGCCATCGACGCCATGTTTGTCGAGATCGCCGGCAAGGTCCCGAGCGTCTCGGCCGTAATTCCGGCGGAGCGACTGTGCCGCAACGACACCTGCGACATCACCATGGACGGAGAGTTTCTGTGGCGGGACAAGGGCCACATCCGCCGCAATCTGAGCCTGCAAACGCGCCGCGACTTTGCCGAGAGAATCGGATTGACCGCAGCGCTGGCCGACGGCCGCCGTGATGCAGCCGCCCAGCCCGGAGCCGCCGGCACCCAGACCAGGTGACGTCGCTATGAGTGCGCAGCTGTGACGAGGCCCGACGAGAACCGCCTGAACGCGATCGGCTTGCGGTGATTGACCACGCGGTCCCATTCGCAGGCGAGCGTGAACGGCCCTTCCCCCCTGGCATCGAAGTCGATCCGCGCTGCACCATGCGCATTGAGCTTGACGGCGTGCGCGAAGGAGTTCGACGGTCCGGTCAGCATCAGGTTCGCGTTGGCGGTGACCTGGCTGGAGTTCATGATGAAATAGCTGATGCCGGTCAGATTCCGGTCGCCTTCGACCAGCGCCGAGCTGCGCACGAATTTGGATTTGAGCGGCGGAAACTGGTCCATGTATTTGTGCGAATGCGTAATCTGCGGCGCACCGCGTTCGCTGCGCGGCATGAAGATCGTCATGAATTGCGGCGAGGTCATCCCGAGAAATTCGATTCCCGAGGGCGAGCTGTAATGGCACGAGACCGAAAACATGCCGTGCTCGTCCGGCTCGCGGCCGAGCAACTCGGAGATCGGCTTCTGAAGCGTCTCGAAATGCTTCACCCGGTGCTTGCGAAATGCAACGAGACCGCCATTCCGGTCGAACGCCTTGATGCCGTAGATGATGTCGATGTTGGTGTCGGGCGCCAGAAAGCTCAGATGATGCGGAATGCTGATGACGGTGTCGAAATCGCCATCATGCCGGTAGAGCTGCACCATGTTCTGACGGATCGGCGATCCGAATACACCCGGATGCTTCTTCTTCAGCTTCATGTGCGCCGCATCGACCATGCGCCCGGCGCGCGCCAGAGCCCTCGGAATCAAGCTGGTCATATCTTCAGATCTCCAAAGGCGGCCTTCTGATAGTGCGACCTCAGAACGGGGTTGAACGGCGCCTCGGTGAAATAGATCGGCGGCAGCGAATGCTCGATACCGAGAGCACCACTGGAGAGATTGCGAAACACGGTAAAGACCGCAAACTGGCTCGCACCGCCGCGAATGCGCAGCGACAATCCCTGCTCCGGCACCACGCCGTTCCGACGCGCAAGCTCGCCGATCGGAAGCAGGTAGGTCGTATTAAGACTGGCCTCGATCTCGGTCACGGCCATCACCTCCGCGGCGAGATTTCTGATCTCGACCTGAAGCTTGTTCGGCCGCACCGGCACGTCACTCTCGCAGGCGAGATTGACGAGGACGACATAGGTTTCGCAATTCGGCATCAGAACGTTGTAGTGGGCCTGATGCAGGATCGGCGAAAACTTGAAACCGGGATCGCGGAGCGGCACCATTCCTGTCAGAACGGCAATCTGCTGATCGTCGCTGCGAAAGGCGATTTCGCCTTCTAAATCGGAAAGCCCCTCGCCGATCAGTTCGACCGTATTGATCTCGTCGGCAGTGGCGACAAGTTCCGGCGCCCATTGCGACCGCCACATCCTCACGGCGCGATCCGGCTTGGACTCCGCAACCGCGGCGAGCTTGCCACCCTGGAAGGTCCTGATCCTGATCAGGTCGAGCGGAACGTTTATCACGAAGCCCGCTTCTTGTCCGAGCGCGGCAAGTGACGGGATCAGCAGTCTTCGTTGCGCCACGCGGAGGTCCCTAAGTTGATCAAGAAACAGCAGAAAACTAGCCCGCAACCATTCCGCGTACAACCCCCAATTCGTCGCCTCACTGGGGACTGCGGATGGCGCCGGCGAAGGCTCCTAGCTCGATTTCGAGAGCCGATAGTTGCCCAGATACAACACGTCCAGACCCGAGCAGAAATAGGTGTGCAGCGCTTCCAGCGGCGCGTTGACGGTCGGCTGCTCGTTGATGTTGAGGCTGGTATTGATCAGGACCGGCAACGAGGTCGCTTTCGCGAACTCGCCGATCAGGCGGCTGTAGAGCGGGTTGCTGTCCGCATGGACGCTCTGGATGCGCGCGGTGTTGTCGACATGGACCACCGCCGGCATGGTCTCGGCGACCTTCTGGTTGACCGGGAACGTCACCACCATGAAGGGCGCGTCGAACGTCTCCTCGAAATATTCGGCCTGGCGCTCATACAGCACCGACGGGCAGAACGGACGGAACTCCTCGCGATATTTGATCGTGAGGTTGATGCGGTCCTTCATGCCGGCGTGGCGCGGATCGGCCAGGATGGAACGGTTGCCGAGCGCGCGCGGGCCGTACTCCATCCGGCCCTGGAACCAGCCCACGGTCTTCTGGTCCGTCAAATCGCCGACGCAGCGCGACACGGGATCGTCGAGCAGCTCGAACTTCGCGCCGATCTTGTCCAGCGTCTCCCGGATCGTGTCGTTGGAATATTCCGGCCCCCAATAGGCGTGGGTCAGCGGCCCGATCGTGTGGCCGGCCTCGGCGCATTTCATCATCGCAGCGCCCAGTGCGACGCCCGCATCGTGCGGCACCGGCGGAACGTAGAGGCGCTTCACGGACGGCTCGGCCGCGATCTCCATGTTCATCTTGCAGTTCAGCCCGACGCCGCCGGCGATACAGACGTCGCCGCAGCCGGTCTCGGCAATCGCGGAACGGATCACCTCGGTGGCGACGATCTCGAGCTGCTTCTGGCCGCTCGCGGCGATATTGGTCAGCCGCTGGTCGAGCGGCGCGCCACGCAGGCGCCGCGGACCAAGAATCTCCTCCATCTTCTCGGTGAAGATGCGCTCCTGCCGCGTCGAGAAGTCGCTGGTGAAAATCTCGGCGTCGCGCCGGCGCTTGTCGAGCTCGGGATCGAGCTCGTAGTCGATGCCGTTCGGACGCAGCAGCTTTGCGAACTTGTCGAGATAGTCGGGGCTGCCATAGGACGACAGGCCCATGACCTTGTACTCGTCATTGGTCATCTGATAGCCGAGATACTGCGTCAGCATCCCGTAATAGAGACCGAGACTGTTGTGGCGGGCGAACCGCGTCAGCACGCGAAAATCGTTTCCGCGCGCATGGGCAACGAGGCCGGAGCTGGAATCGCCCGAGAAATCGAAGCAGGCGACCGTCGCCTCGGAAAAGCCGGAGCCGTAGAACGAGCTCGCGGCGTGGCAGAGGTGATGGTCGTAAAGCTCGATCTTCGGGCTGTGTCCGAACTGATACCTGAAGTACTCGGTGAGACGCTGGGTGTAGTTGGTATAGGTCTTCAGCGGCGAGCAGATCCAGTCGACGTCGCGCATGGTGATGCCGGCCTGCTTCAGGCAGAAGCCGATTGCCCCGCGCGGCAGCTCGCCACGCGCATGCTTGGCGAGCGTGAAGCGTTCCTCCTCGGCGGCCGCGATCAACTCGCCGTCACGCAGCAGCACCGCCGCGCCATCATGGTGGCCGTGCTTGATGCCCGAGCTGATACCGATCACATACATGCGTTCATACCTCTGGGACGCGTTCTATAGGAACCGCCCTCACTTGTGAAATGGCGCAGCGTTTGCGCTGCAATCGATCCTGCGCGCCTCGGTCGGCGTCGCGAGGACGAACACCGTGCGCAATCCCCATCGGGTTGCGTGGGTACAGAGCTCCTCGTCCGTGCTGGGCTGGGATACGGAGTCGGCCCCGTAGGCGAGAAAACCGTAATTGGGTTCGTTGCGGCACGCGGGTTCCTGGGGACTGAGCCCCCTGATCATCGGCGCGCCGAGCACCGCGGGAATGAACAGCGAGGCAGTGCGGCAATCCTGCAGATACGACCAGAACAGCTTGTTCTCCGGCGGCACGAACACCGCGCTGCGCGGGGTTTCGGCAAGTCCCGCGTCCAGCAGCGTCTTGACCGATTGAGCGCGCGGCACGCGCGCCACGTCGGCCGCGAGCGCACCGCGCGTGCTGCCGGCCGGAACCAGAAGCGCGACGAGGCGGCGCCACGTCGCTCCTCCCACATCGGTGGCATTGCCGAGATAGCCACTGGCGCGCTGCGCGATCTCCGCCAATGCCTCGCCGACGACGACGGGACTCCTGATCTTCTGCGGCGTGTCGATCGTCACGAGCACGAGGGCGGCAACGAGGAGCTCCGGCCGGAACAGGTTGGGCACCTTGCGCTCGAGCCAGGGGCCGGCATAGGCGACAAGAAAGACGACCACGGCGAACGTCCCCACATGGATGAAGTAGTAGGCCGACGCGCCCGGTATGACCAGCAGCAGACTGGGAACGCAGGCCGCGATCGCCATGATTCCAAAGGCCTCGGCACAGCGCCGATCGGACCGCGCCCCCGCGATCCACACCGCGAGGGCGGCGCAGAGCAGCACGACATTTGCCACGAGAGATGGCCAGGCCGCCTCGGGATACTCCCAGAGGAAGTTGAGCGGATCGATCATTGCCAGGCTTCCACCCATCATCCTGAAGATGATCCAGGCGCCCAAAGCGGCCAGAACGACGGATGCCGTCCCCAGCATCAGCAACGCCTTCGGACTGAGTGCAAATTGCCGAAGCAGCATGTATCCGGCTGCAGGCAGAAAGACCACGCCGACGGATACCTTCGACATCTCCATCAGGAGCCCGATCACGGCAACGCACGCGGCCTGAATGCAGAGCCGGCGGCGCCTCGCGGTTCTCGAGATTTCCCCGAGCAGCGGCAGACCCAGCAGGAAGATGATCGCGGCAAGGAAATAGGATTCCGAAATCAAGTAGGACGATATGTTCCACATCTCCGTGCAGAACAGCAGGAAGAGCGGAGCGAGCACGAGCAGTTCGCTGGAGCGGAGCCGCGTCTCGCGCGGGCGGAGCAGATGGGTGGCGAGGAACAGGCTGAAGAACAACATGGGGACCGCAGCAACCTGCGCTCCGATGAAATAAGCCTGGTAGGTGCCGCTGCCGAACCACTGCCCGAGACAACCAAGCCAGATATGCGAGAGGAAGTGATAGGTGACCGGCACGAACCCATCCATGCCCATGCTGACCGCGCCGTGCTTGACGATCATGTTGGCGATCGCGGCATGGAACAGCGTGTCCAGGTTCTGGACGCCGACGGCGGCCTGCTCGGGCGAGAGCACCGTGGCGAGGCCACGTGCATTGATCACCAGGAAATAACCGAGACTTGCAAGCACGCCGAGACCGACCGCCGGCAGCCTGGAGCGCCAAGGCGAGGCGCGTGCGCCGAGGACGGTCTGCCGGATGCCTGCAAACGCAAGAGCGAGCAGAATCGGATCGATGAGCAGGTCGGCGGCCCACCCGAGCGGCACGACCAGGCATGGCAGAAACAGCGTGGCCAGCGCGGCCATGGGGACCACGGCATAGGACCGGCCATGCCGCTCCACCAAGGATAGCGTCAGGATCACCGCGGAAACCATCGCGGCCAGCAGCAGGAAGGCCTTGGCGAAGGCGAGCCAGTGCGGGCCGCCCAAAGGTCCGCGCACGACCGTACAGGTCACGGCCGACACCGCCGACATCGTCAGGGCGAAGATCGTGACGAACTGGACCGGGCCCACGCCGGAATCCGCCCGCGGGGCCTGACGTGCCGCCGCGAAGGGAAACCGGGGCTTGAGGAGATTTTCTGCTGCCTGCACGCGCGCCCGTCCCAAGGGTGAGCCAATTGAGGGTTCCGCAACCCGGCGCTCCGGGACGAGTTGGTCCCGCGTCGCTCCATGACGGTCCCGCGGCGGCCTGCCGCTAGCACACAAGGCCGCCCTCCGCCACTGCCGGAAACCTTGCATGATGCTGCCCTGTGCCGTATCTAGCAACTCCCGGACGGGGTCGGTCGAGCAGCTCGTCACGGGGGATAAGGGCTGGAAATACCTCCGGTTTTTCGGCCCGCCAACGGGGCAGACGCGGCATCGGCAGACAGCCCGTGTGAGCATTCGCCGAGATCACCAATCTGCTCTCCCCGGCGATCCAGCCTGGCATGGATGAACGTTGATTCAATGAACGCGTCGCCCGGCAAGCAGAGCATTGCGGCACTGGTTCCCTTGCGCGGGGGCTCAAAGTCCATTCCGGGCAAGAACATCAAGCCGTTTTGCGGTGCGCCGCTGTGCGCCTGGACGCTGAGAGCCCTGCTCGGCTGCGACTTTATCTCGCGGGTGTTCGTGTCGACCGACAGCGAGGAGATCGCGGCGGTGGTGAGATCCGTCGATGCCCGGATCATCGTCCATCCCCGTCCCGCGCATCTGGCGACGGACAGCGCGACCACAGAGGAGGCGATCTACGACCTGATCGCCTCCCGCGACATCTCGGAAAAATATCTGGTGACCGCGCAGGTCACGAGCCCGCAGACGACCAGCCGCGACGTTACGGAGGCCATCTCCCGGCTGCTCGCCAGCGGCGCCGATTCGCTTCTCACCTGCGTCCGGACCCGGCGGTTCTTCTGGAATGACGACGGCACGCCGATCAACTACGATCCGGCGAGGCGCCCGCTGCGCCAGCAATGGAACGGCACGCTGATGGAGAACGGCGCATTCTACATTTCGACCGTGGATCGTCTGCGCGCCGGCAGCGCGCGCCTGCACGGCAAGATCGCCGTCCACGAAATGGATGAGAGCGCGAGCATCGAGCTCGACGAGCTCTCCGATTGGGAGACGCTCGAAGCCGCGTTCCGCAGGAACATCGCAAGATGATCATCGACAGAGACCTTCAGAGCTATCTGGTCCACGAGGACGCCTCGATCCAGGAGGCGGCGAGCAAGGTCGCGGCGAACCGGCGCGAGATCGTGTTCTGCGTCGACGGCAGCGGCCGGCTGCTCGGCAGCCTCTCGAACGGCGACATCATCCGCTGGATCGGCGCAGGCGCCGCCTCCGGCGTGCAGGCCGCGGTCGGCGACCTCTGCAACCGCCGCGTCCGCAGCGCGGTTGCCGGCGACCGTGAGACTGCCAATCGGCTCTTGCGCGATGTCCTCTACGTGCCTCTGGTCGACGCCGAGCGCCACGTCGTCGGCGTCGCCCGCCAGCGTCATCCCGGCGAAGGCATCCGGATCGGCGGCCGCACCATTGCGGAGGAGAACCCGACCTTCCTGATCGCGGAGATCGGCAACAACCACAATGGCAGCCTGGAGGCCGCCTTCGCCCTGATCAAGGCGGCGGCGGAAGCCGGCGCGGATGCCGCGAAATTCCAGATGCGCGACATGGCCGGCCTCTACGGCAAGCGCACCAAGGGCCAGAGCGAGGATCTCGGCACCGAATATGTGCTCGACCTGCTCGACCGCTTCCAGCTCAGCGACGAGGAGCTGTATCGCTGCTTCGACTATTCGGCTTCGCTCGGCATGGAGCCGCTCTGCACCGCCTTCGACGTCAACAGTGCGGACAAATGCCGCGCCTATGGATTGAAGGCGATCAAGACCGCGTCCGCCGACCTCACCAATCACGAGCTGCTGCGCCACATCGTCGACCAGCGGATCCCGATCATCTGCTCGACCGGCATGTCGACCGAGGACGAGATCCGCGAGACCGTGAAGCTGCTCCAGACGTCGGGCGCGGAGTACGTCATGCTCCACTGCAACTCGACCTATCCGGCGCCGTTCCGCGACATCAACCTGAAATACATGCTGCGCCTCCAGGAGCTGTGCGAGAGCGTGGTCGGCTATTCCGGGCACGAGCGCGACGTCTTCGTGTCGGTCGCAGCAGTCGCGATGGGCGGGCGCCTGATCGAGAAGCATTTCACGCTGGCGCGCGACCAGGAAGGCAACGACCACAAGGTCAGCCTGCTGCCGCATGAATTCAAGCGCATGGTCGAAGGCGTGCGCCAGGTCGAGGATTCGCTCGGCACCGCGCTGCCGCGCATTCTCAGCCAGGGTGAGAAGGCCAACCGCATCAGCCTCGGCAAATCGATCTTCGCGGTCGAGAACATCGAGGCCGGCGCGACGATCACGCGCGAGATGATCGAGATCCGCAGCCCGGGCCAGGGCCTGTCACCGAACCGCATCGACGAGGTGATCGGACTGAAGTCGCCGCGCGCGATCCCGGCGCAGACGCCGCTCTATCCATCCGATATCTCGGAACTCGGCGAGCTCTCCGCCGGCGGGCAGATCAACTTCAGGCGGCCCTGGGGCGTTCCGGTGCGCCATCGCGACGCCGACAAGCTGATCGCGGCGATCAGCCCCGATTTCGTCGAGTTTCACCTGAGCTATCGCGACCTCGGCATCAACGATTCCGACTTTCTTGCCGACAGCTATGAGTGCGGCCTGATCGTGCACGCGCCGGAGCTGTTCGAGGGCGACCACGTGCTCGACCTGACGATACCGGACGATGAGTATCGCACACGATCGATCGCGGAGATGAAGCGCGTCATCGCCAAGACCAAGGCGCTGGCGCAGCGCTTCCGCAACGACGGCCCGGTCGGCATCATCTGCAATGTCGGCGGCTTCTCGTCCACGCGCTTCCTGACCGCCGAGGAACGAGGGGTTCGCGAGGCGCATTTGCGTGCCAGCGTCCGCGAGCTCGCCGATCCCGCGGTCGAGCTTTGGCCGCAGACCATGCCGCCCTATCCCTGGCATTTCGGCGGCCAACGCTATCACAATCTGTTCGTCTCCAGCGACGACATCGCGCGCAGCTGCCGCGAGCTCGGGCTGCGCATCTGCTTCGACACCTCGCATTCCCAGCTCGCATGCACCGAGAACCGCTGGTCGTTCGACGAGTTCATGGAAGAGATCGGCACTTTCGTCGCCCATGTCCACATGGCCGACGCCCGCGGCGTCGACGGCGAGGGCCTCCAGATCGGCGAAGGCGAGATCGATTTCGGCAACGTGTTCCGGGTGCTGAACCGGCAGGCGCCGCAGGCCTCGTTCATCCCGGAAATCTGGCAGGGACACGAGAACGACGGCGAAGGGTTTCGCGTCGCGCTGCAGCGCCTGTCGAGCTTCGAGGACCGGTGAATCCGATGCCGCGCCCGCCCCTTCGCTGGTTGTCGGCAGACTTGACCATGGACTACCGGGGGTGCCTGTGTTAACAGGCCGCCGTTCCCCGACATCACACCGCAAGCTGCCGTAAACGCTCATGTTTGACGAAAGATCTGTACTGATCACCGGAGGCACGGGCTCGTTCGGCAAGAAGTTCGTCGCCGGCCTCCTCAAGAACTACAAGCCGCGTCGCGTCGTGGTCTATTCGCGTGACGAGCTGAAGCAATACGAGATGCAGCAGGATTTCGACCAGCCGGTGATGCGCTACTTCATTGGCGACGTGCGCGACGGCGAGCGCCTGCGCACCGCCATGAAGGGGATCGACTTCGTGATCCATGCGGCGGCGCTGAAGCAGGTTCCGGCTGCCGAATACAATCCCATGGAGTGCATCAAGACCAACGTCCATGGCGCCGAGAACGTGATCCAGGCGGCGCTCGAGGCCAACGTCGAAAAGGTCGTCGCGCTCTCGACCGACAAGGCGGCCCAGCCGATCAACCTCTATGGCGCGACCAAGCTCGCCTCCGACAAGCTGTTCATCGCCGCCAACAACATGGCCGGCGGCCATCGCACCTCGTTCGCCGTAGTCCGCTACGGCAACGTGGTCGGCTCGCGTGGCTCGATCGTGCCGCTGTTCAACAAGCTGATTGCCGAGGGCGCCGATCATTTGCCGATCACCGACCCGCGCATGACGCGGTTCTGGATCACCCTGCAACAGGGCGTCGACTTCGTGATCAAGAGCTTCGAACGCATGTCGGGCGGCGAGATCTTCGTGCCGATGATCCCCTCTGTGCGCATCCCTGACCTTGCGGCCGCGATGGCGCCGAACCTGCCGACCCGCGTGATCGGCATCCGGCCGGGCGAGAAGCTGCACGAGGTCATGTGCCCGACCGACGATTCGCATCTGACGCTGAAATTCGACGATCACTTCGTGATCAAGCCGACGATCAAGTTCTTCCGCCGCGACGTCGACTACCTCACCAACCAGATTGGCGAACATGGTGAGCCGGTATCGGACGGCTTCGAGTACAATTCCGGCCGGAACGATCACTTCCTCGACGTCGCCGAGATCAGAGAGTTCAACAAGATAGCGGTCCAATGATACCGTACGGGCGCCAGGATATCTCTGCCGAGGACATCGACGCGGTCAGGGACATCCTGACCTCGGACTGGCTGACCCAGGGACAGGCCGGGCCTCGTTTCGAGCAGGCACTGGCGACATATTGCGGTTCGGCCCACGGCATCGCCGTCTCGAATGCGACCGCCGCGCTCCACATTGCCTGCCTCGCGCTCGATCTCGGGCCGGGCGACATGCTGTGGACCGTTCCGAACACGTTCGTGGCATCAGCCAATTGCGCGCTCTATTGCGGCGCCAGCGTCGACTTCGTCGATATCGATCCGCGCACCTACAATATGAGCGTTGCGGCATTGACCGAAAAGCTCGCCCAGGCGGAAGCCACAGGCCGTCTCCCGAAGGTGGTGGTGCCCGTGCATTTCGCCGGACAATCGTGCGAGATGGTGGCGATCCGCGCGCTCGCGGACCGCTACGGCTTCCACATCATCGAGGATGCCTCGCACGCGGTCGGCGGCGACTACCGCGGACGCAAGGTCGGCGACGGCGCCCTCAGCGACGTCACGGTGTTCAGCTTCCATCCGGTCAAGATCATCACGACCGGCGAAGGCGGCATGCTGATGACCAACGCGCCGAAGCTCGCCGAGCGGCTCTCCTATCTGCGCAGCCACGGCATCATTCGCCCGATGCAGTCACCCCCCACAGCCGACGAGCGGCGCTCGAACGAGGACCAGCACGGTCCCTGGATGTATGAGCAGATCGAGCTCGGGCTGAACTACCGCATGACCGACATCCAGGCCGCGCTCGGCAGCAGCCAGCTCAATCGGCTCGATGCGTTCGTCGAACGCCGGCGCGAGCTCGCGGCGCGCTACGATCGCCTGCTGGCAAAGCTGCCGGTGACCTGCCCGTGGCAGCATCCGGACACGAACTCGGCCTGGCATCTCTACGTGATCCGGCTCCGGCGCAACGAGATCAAGCTCAGCCGGCGTCAGGTGTTCGAGGCGCTGCGTGCCGCCGGCATCGGCGTCAACGTCCACTACATCCCCGTGCACACCCAGCCCTATTATCAGCGCCTGGGCTTCAAGATCGGCATGTTCCCGGAGGCCGAGAGCTACTACCAGGACGCCATCACGCTGCCGCTGTTCTCGAAAATGACGGATGCCGAGCAGGACACCGTCGTCGCGGCGCTCACCAAGATCCTCGCGTGAAGATCGCCGTCATCCCCGCCCGCGGCGGCAGCAAGCGCATCCCGCGCAAGAACATCCGCCCGTTCTGCGGCAAGCCCATCATCGCCTATTCGATCGAGGCGGCGCAGGCGAGCGGCCTGTTCGACGAAATCATCGTCTCCACTGATGACGCTGAGATCGCCGAGGTGGCGCGCCAGTTCGGCGCGACCGCGCCCTTTGTGCGGCCGAAGGAGATCTCCGACGACCACACCGGGACTTCAGCGGTCGTCAAGCACGCCGTCACCTGGTTCATCGAACGCGGTGACGCCGTCACCCATGTCTGCTGCATCTACGCGACCGCACCGCTGATCCAGGCCCGCTTCCTGCGCGAGGCTTATGACGCCCTCACCGGCTCCGACGCCGCCTTCGCATTCTCGGTGACCAGCTACGCATTTCCGATCCAGCGCGCCCTGCGCATGACCTCCGCCGGACGCGTCGATCCGTTTCACCCCGAGCACCGCCTCACGCGGTCGCAGGACCTGGAGCCGGCCTATCACGACGCCGGCCAGTTCTACTGGGGCACGGCGGCCGCCTTCCTCGAGGACGTGCCGATCTTCTCCGAGCGCTCCATCGGGCTCGTGCTGCCGCGGCATCTCGTGCAGGACATCGACACCGTCGAGGACTGGGAGCAGGCGGAATACATGTTCCGCGCGATCAACCGGGGCTAGCTCTCGGCTGCGAGCAGCGGACGGAGGAATGCGGCGAGGTCGCCTTCCCGGAACAGATGTCCGGGTATCCCCGCGGCCGCGGCCGCCTCGATATCGCGCATGTTGTCGCCGACGAGCAGGCTGCCCTCGATCCGCACCGGCCAGGACTTGATGCAATCCAGGATCATGCCGGGAGCTGGCTTGCGCCGGTCGCTCACGCGGCGATACGCCTCGACCGTTCCCTCCTCGTGATACGGACAATACTGGAAGTCGTCGACATGGGCGCCGATCGCGGCCAGATCGCTGCTCATCCAGTCGTGCAGCCGGTGAATGTCCTCAATGCCATAATAGCCGCGCGCGACGCCCGACTGATTGGTCACGACGAAAGCATAATAGCCGAAATCGTTGCAGAGCCTGATCGCCTCGCGCGCACCGGGCATCCATTCGAAATCCTCGATCTTGTAGAGATAGTCCTTGTCGACGTTGAGGACCCCGTCGCGGTCGAAGAACACCGCCGGTCGCCGCAGCCTGTCGGGCAGCTCGATCCGGGCGTGGGTGAGGCCGGTGGGATCGCTGACATCGACGAAGAAGCCGCCACCGCTGATGGCCTCGAGCTGCCCGTCCGCGATCAGGCGCGGCACGACGTGGCTTTCGAGCGAACTTGAACTCTCTCCGACATAGTCGAGGATCCTGCGATCCAGGCAGTAGATGCTGCTCTCGTCAGGAGGCAGACTCGCGCCCGGCTTCAGCGCCACCCGGGCGATGGCCGCGGAGGCATGTGCATGGCTGGCGAGATCGAGCAGGTTGACGGGGAACAGAGAGCAGCCATTCAGCAGGTAGAAGCGCGCCTGCAATCGCTCCGCGGCATATGTCAACGCGCCGGCGCTGCCGCAGTCGGAGGACGCCGCCACGACCGAGAGGCTTGCGCCTCGCCACCGCCTGCCATGATAGCGCTCGGCGACGTCTTCCACGTCCCGCCCTGTGAGCAGGAGGATCTCTTCTATCGTCGGATAGCGTGACAGTTCGTCGAGCAGATAGTCGAGAAACGGCCGGCCGGCGACGTCCTGTAGCGGTGCCGGAATCGGCTGCACCAAAGCGCCGGGTCGCGCATCCGCATTGCCGATCAGGACGACGGCCTGCTTTGCCATGGCCCCGCCTAGCGCGTGCGGGCCAGGCTCGGCCTGCTCAGCATGGTGTAGAGCAGCAGCGCCAGCAACACAATTGCTCCGGCGAAGAAGGCGTGGCGAACCGGACGCGGCGAAACCTGCCTGATCGTGACATCGTCGCTGAGCGCCGCTGGAAAGCTCTTGGACGGCCCAAGCCGCGTCGCAAGCGCACGCCGGTCGTTGGTTGCGGCCGCCAGCTTCTCTTCGTTGCGCGCCTGGAGATCGAGCAGCCATACTCGCCGCAGCGCCAGCGATGCGGGGTCGGCCGACGCCGAAGGCGAGATCGAATCCGCCGACGCCAGCGACTCGCGCACCTTCATCAGGCTGGCGATATTGGCCTCGACCATTGCCATCTGGATATTGAACTCCGCAAGAAGGGGAGTTCGAATCTTCTCCTGGTCCGCGTTCAGCACACGCACGGCCGCCTGCAAGGCGGCGTTCGCGGCCTGCTCGCTGGCGCCGTAGACGGAGAGCGACAGAAGATCGAACGTCTGCGGCCGCACGCTCAGGCTGTCCAGAACCTGTCCCTTGTCGTCGCCCGATGACGGGGGCATAGCGTCCTCGACGCGACGTTTGAAAGCGGCTGAACCCATGTGGATCGCCGTCGACTGCGCCTGCATGACGTCCGCGCCATCGAGCCGGCCGAGCCGCATCGTGGCTTCCGCGACGTAGAGGGGGGCACGCGCGCGATCCGCCAGGAACACGACGAGCATCGCAACCAGCGTTCCCACAATGAGCAGCGGCAGCCGCGAGCGGACCGTCTGGTTGAAATTGGCAAGCATCCCGCCAACATAGGCGACGCTCGATATGGAAGCCGACGTGTCGTTCATGGTGTGGCTCCTCGCGACTTCGGCCGCGACATCAGTTGAGTTCGGCGACAATGCCACTGCCATCCGGCTTGCCCGCCACCTGTCCTCCATGACGTAGACAAGAACCGCCATCGCCAGTTTCACCATGAAGGTGACCTGGATGAAGGAGTTCACCATCCCCGAGACGACACAGATCGAAACCGCATACAATATCGGCGTCAGAAAAAAGCAAGTGACATAACGCTCCTGGATCATGCAGCGCGTCAGCAAGAACATGAATTCGGAAAACAATATGGCCGAACCCGCAACGAGGAAAAATCCTTCCACGGGACCACCAACTTCGAACAGCACTTCAGGCCATCCCCCGGTGTAGGTCTGCCCCTGCGTAAGCAGGGTGTATGTCCGGTCGAGCGGAAGCGACTGCTCCATCAGGAATTGCATGGTGGAATTGGACGACGGATTGAACGGTGCGACGAACAATTTGAACATGGCGAGGGCACCGTTCCAGTCGCCGTGAACGAAGACCCGCTCATAGGTGGCCCACCACATCTCCCCCTGCTGCACCAGGATGCGCTGGGTGAGCTTGAATCGCAGCTGGTCGATCTCCGATCCGCGAACGACGGTGTAGGAGTGAATCAACGCGACGACGATCAGGGCGACAAGTCCGGCTGCCGCAAGGGCGAAGTAACGCAGGATCCGCGGGAACCTGCGTTGATCGGCGCCTTCCCGAAGCAGCAAGGCGCCGACCGGAATGATGAAGAACGACGAATAGGCATAGAACGACGAGAAGCGGTGTCCCACCACGAACAGGTAGATCAGCACAGCGCCGAACAGCGCCGCAAAGCGCAGGTCAAATCCGCGGCCGCGCATCGCCGGCATAGTCATGAACAGGCCGAGCTGGAACGCCAGCATCGCGCCCCATTCGATCAGCCGCTGATGCAGCGGGCCACCATATTGCCTCGTATAGTCGAACCGCTCGATGCCGGCGAACAACGGTATCGGCCCACGCAGCCTCAGTTCGATCCAGAGCCCGAGCACATAGGCCAGCACGGTCCAAAAGGCGATATTGGACAGATCGAAGCGGCCTGGTGGCAGCATCGCGGCCAGCCCGCCGCGCGTGCCGGAAGCGAGCGCCCGCAGCCGCTGCGGACGGAACGACACCAGGAGCGCCGCGATCACGAGAGCCTGGGACGCAACGAACGGCAGCGCAGCCAGACCTGGGCCGACATACCGCTCCAACTGCTCGGAGAAGACCGGCCCGAAAGCGTCGATGTAAAAGACCGAGATCAGCCGCCAGACGAAGGCGAAGAGGACCAGGAAAGCGATCATCACGAGCCCGGGCCGGCTCACTGCGATCCATGCCATGACCGCCAGGATGAATCCGATCGCGACGATGTCCAGCAGCGCCGGAAGCAAGGTCTCGAACGACCACCACGAAACGGACATTTCTTCCCCTATGGACGAACAGAGGCGGCCCGGTCCCTCCGGGCCGAACCGACAGTCAGACGCTCACCCGGGATGCGCGCACTCAAATGCCCATGACGAGCTTCTGGAGCCCGGTCGTATCAGGCGTCGCGAAGAAGGGACGCCGCGCTTGCTTCGGTGCCATCCGCGGGAAGCAGAAGAAGGTCGCGGTGTACAGCAGGCGACCATGTCCCGGACCCATCCGGCTTCCCATATGCAAGCACTTGGTCGTGTCGACCATGAACGCCGCCAGCCGCGGCGCCTTCATCACCTTGATGTCGCTGCGCGGCACCTTGCTGAACACCTGCTCGTCGGGGAAGTGGCTCGACAGCAGCGGATAGCCGAACTTGTCGGTCGCCTGCCGCGGCAGGAAGGTGAAGGGACCGTCGCCGTCCTCTTCGACGTCGGTCAGGTAGCTGAAGAACTTGATGACCCGGACGTCGTCATGGTCGCGATGCCAGAGCTGCGACGATGCGAGTTCCTCGCCGGTGTAGCGCGAATAGGACAACAGGACATAGTCGAGCCAGGGGATTTCCCCGAGCGCCGCGGACACGACGTTGATGACCGGCGCCTGGAGCGCATACTGCACGAAGACGTTGTCGGCGCTGAGCTGGCCGTCCTGCATCTCCGCGTCGAGCAGCCGCACCCAGAACTTCTTCCAGGTCGAGTTCTGCCCTGCTTCCGCGGCTTCGATGTTCTGAAGCCGCACCTGACCGGCTGCGGCGATCTGCTGCTGGATATTGGGATCGATCAAATCTGTGACGATCGCGTAGCCGTCCCGATTGAGGTCCTCGGCCCTGGCACGCTCGGCTGCGGTCACGTTGAGCAACTGCGCCTGGCGGCGCCGCTCGCGCTTCTCGTTCAGATGCCAGGTGTTGACGCCGGCCTTCACGGCCCACCGGAGCGGCGACCGATTCACGTGCCAAAGTGCTCTGGACATCAATCCCATGTTGCCCCACCCAATCGTGCCGGTGATAAGTTTCGCATCCCTCGCAGCCAAGGGGCGATCGCGCGGCTCGGATTAGCAAATCCCCCTATAGCGAGCAACCGCAGAGTGTGTGCCGGGAACTGGACGACGGCAGGCGGTAGAATGCGTCTAACGATGGGTCATCGTGCGGGCGACCTTGCCGAACATCTCGCGATCCCTGCGGGTCAGAATCAGCATGACGCTCAGCGCCCACGCGGCAACGCACCCCGTCGCACCGGCGACGATCAGCGCGAGCAGCGTCTGCGGCGTCACATAGGTCTTGTAGGCAATCACCATCGCCGCGAGGATCGCAGCCACCAGCGCCTGCCTGGCGGCATGTTGCCAGAACAGCCTCCGCGGCAGACTCATGAACCTCAGCATGCGATGCATCAGGACCGGCGTGAGCACGATATAGGACACTACCCAGCCGAGGATGAAGGCGCGATCCTGGAACCAGCGGATCGCGATCGCGGTGACGACATATTGCACCAGCACTTGCGAATACAGGAAGCGGTTGCTGAAGCGCATGAAGTCCTCTCGCACCATCAGCGTGGTCTGGCCTGCGCTGACCATGACGTTGGCGGCGGGCACGACCAGCGCGAGCGCCAGCCATGGCCATTGCCCGGCACTCTCGGGCCCAACCCACACCTTCAGGATCTCTTCCGAGTACAGCGCCATCAGCACCACGATCGGAATCACCATCGCGGCCGGCAGCACGAAGCTGTTGCGGCCGAGCAGCTGCAAACGCCGAACGTCGGTCTTCTCGTCGATATGCGCCGAGACCGGCAGGATCGCGGAGAACAGCGGGCTCAGCACCGCTTTCATGAAACGCGGCAGCCGCATCAGGAGATCGTAGGCGCCGACCTGGGCGGGGCCGTAAAGCGCGCCGATCGCGAGCGGAATGATGGTCTGCTGCAACACGCCGCCGATGCGGGCATTGAACATCAGCCAGCCCCGATACACGAGGTCATGGCGCGTCTCCGGGCTCCATGAGCTGAAGCGGAGCCTGGTGCGGCGTGCCGCAAGCGCAACGATGAGCGCGAGCACGAGATATTTGACGACCACGGTGGCGAGATAGGCGTAGGCGATCCATTCGAAGGAGCGATTGCTCCAGACCGCAAGATAGATCGCTGCGACATAGAGCAGGTTGCCTCCAACCTCGGTCATGCGCAGCCAGCCATATTCCTCGAACCCCTTCAGCGCGCCCTCCATCACCAGGCCGACGAAGGCGAGCGGCGTGATCAGCGCAGTGACCTTCAGGATCGAGACGAAGGCCGACACGTCCTCCGGCGCGACCTTGAAGATCCCGGTCAGCGCGGGCGCCGCGAACCACAGCACGACGCTCGACACCAGACCGGTGACGACAGCCACCATGGTCAGGAACGAGACTCTCTCGCTCGCCGACGCCCAATCGCCGAGCCGGCCGCGGGCGACCATCTGGGTCGTGGTCTCGGATACGCCGAAATCGATCAGGGACAGAAAGCCGCTCGGCAGGAAGGCGCGCGCCAGCGCAATCAGCCCGAGCACCGAAAGACCATAGAATTTTGCGATCAGGCCAACGGAAAACAGCCCGAGCACGCCGGCAAGGCCGAAGGCCACGGCGGAGATCGCGGTGTTGTGCAGGAATCTGCGAAGCACGGATCAGTCCGCCTCGGTCAGCAGTAGGCTCGCGCCGCCGACGGCAAGACAGCCCGAGGCATCGGCCACGCGGTCGGGAACGGCGGACATGACGTGGTTATGCAGGGATTTCCAAGGCACGGATCAGTTCGCCTCGCCAGCAAGTTATTCGCAACGGGTAGCTAGCATAGCCCGATGGCATTCGCCTCTTAACATCATTGCCGGAGATAGGCAGGCGATGATCGCGCTTTCTCCAATTCGTATCATTGTGAGGCCGTTATCGAATTTCGGTTCCTCGGCCGATCTCGCAAGCTCAATCTAGGTATCTAAATACCGTATATGGAGAGGCTCAATGACGGGTTGGCTCCTGGGGCCTAAGCCAAAACGGTCGCCCGCGGCTCTTGTCGACAGAATACAGGGGTATGTGCGAAAGGGTCCGCATGGAGCAACAGCGCGCGATCATCATCACCGGAGCCTCACGCGGGCTCGGCTTTGAGCTGCTCGATCTCCTCGTTGAGGCCGGTGCAAGACCGATCGCGTTAGGCCGGCGCCTCGATCCGCGCCACGCTGCTGCCGTAGCCAACAGCGCCTGCACCTTCCTAGCTGCCGATTTTTCCGTGTTGGAGAGCCTCGAGCAGATCGACCTCGCCGGCGCGTTGCCTCGGGCCGCCGATGAGGTAGTCCTGATCAGCAATGCCGGCGTGGTCGAGCCCATCGGCACGCTCGGCACCATCGATGGCGCGTCGCTTGCCGCGGCGTTCGCGATCAATGCACTGGCCCCGGCGATTCTCGCACGCAAGCTCCTCGCGGCGGCCGGCGCGCAAAAGACACGGATGCGCATTCTCAACATCAGCACCGGCGCGGCGCGCCGCCCGCTGCCGGGACTTGCCGCCTATTGCGCCAGCAAGGCCGCAGCCGCGATGATCCTCGATTGCCTGGGCACGGAGCGACCCGACATCGCCATCGAGCATATCGATCCGGGCGTCCTTGACACCGACATGCAAACGACGCTGCGCAGCGCCGACGATCAGGCTTTGCCGGTCCGGCAAATGTTTGCGAGCTTCGAGAGCGAGGCAAAACTTCGACATCCTCGCGACGTTGCCCGCGAGATCCTCACGCGAGCCGGCCTGCTATGAAGATCGCCGTGCTCGCGGACATCCATGGCAATGCCGGGGCTCTGCGCGCCGCCCTCGTCGAGGCGCGCAAGAGAGGCGTCGAGCAACTGGTCGTGCTCGGCGATCTCATCGGCTACTACTATGCCGCCCGCGACGTGCTTGAACAATTGAGGGAGTGGCCCTTCGTCGCGATCCGGGGCAACCATGAGCGGATGCTCGCCGACGCTCTCAAGAATGATGACGCCATGCAGACCTATCGCGAACGGTATGGCAGCGCGCTGGACGTGGCCGCGACGACGCTTGAACCGCAGGACATCGATTGGCTGATCGGCCTGCCCGACCGGACAAGCATCCAGCTCGGCGGAATGGCGCTGGAACTGTGCCATGGCTCGCCGCGCGATCCCGATGAGTATGTCTATCCCGATGCGAAGGCGGCCACGCTGGCAGCTTGCCGGGTGGCCGGGACGGATCTCGTGCTGATGGGCCACACGCACTATCCCATGCTTGCCGCCGGCGAGCGCCCTCTGCTGCTCAATCCAGGCTCGGTGGGTCAGGCGCGTGACCGCGGCGGATTTGCGTGCTGGTGCCGTATCGACACCGACACGCGTGTCGTGGTGCTGGAGCGAACCCCCTATGATACACGCGCCCTCGTCAAAGAAGCGCGGCGACGCGACGGGCACCTGCCCTATCTCGCGGACGTGCTCGAACGGGGCAACCCCATGGCCGCCCAAACAGCCTGAGACTGCATAATGATCTACGAGACGATGCTGATAACGGGATGCGGTGGCGATATCGCGCTGGCGCTGGCCCGCATTGCGCGAGAAGCCGGCGCAGCCCGCCGCCTGATCGGCTGTGACATCCATGCCGATCACCCGGGGTCCGTCTTCTTTGACGTGTGCGAACTGGCCCCCCGCGCCAACGACGGCGCATACCTCGAAGCGCTCGAACGGATCGTTAGGGCGCACGGCGTCGACGTAATCGTCCCGATGTCGGAAGCGGAAATCACCGTGCTGCTTGACGCGGGGCACCTGGACACGTTCGCGGGTGTGCCTGTCATCACCGCAAACCGGCTCGCCGTCGAAACCGGTCTCGACAAATATGCCACCTACAGCCGGCTTGCGGCGCACAAGCTCGGGGTGCCCTGGACCCGCATCGTCGGAGAGGCACCGCCGCTGGACTTGCCATGCATCCTCAAGCGCCGGCGCGGCCAGGGTGGCAAGGATCTGCGGCTGGTCACCACGGACGAGGAAGTCAAATTCGCGACGCTGATGCGCGCCGACGATCTGTGGCAGCAATTGTTGCTACCCGAAGATCAGGAGTACACGTGCGGCCTGTACCGCGCCCGTACCGGTGAAACACGCATGATCTCCCTTCGCCGGCGCCTGCAGGACTCGGCCACCAGCGCAGCCGTGGTTGTCGACGACGCCCCCTTCAGCGCGCTGCTGCATGGAATAGCCGACGCGCTTGACCTCAACGGCTCGATCAACGTGCAGCTGCGGCTAACCGCCGACGGCCCGAAGGTGTTCGAGATCAATCCGCGTTTTTCGAGCACGGTGCGGTTCCGGCACACGCTGGGCTTTCATGACTTCATCTGGTCGTTGCAGGAGACGCGAGGGCTGCCCATCGGCCCCTATCGCGCGCCCTCTCCTGGCATACGGATGTATCGCTACGCCGATGAAGTCGTCATCGGCTGACATTCACGACCCGCGGAACCACCCCACGGATCGCGACCGCCGCTTCATCGTCGCACCACGATGCAGATATCTCTGCCCAGTCCCGCCATGAAGATCGACCTGAACAAGCCGATCCTGGCATCAAGGTCAATGCCACGCGCATAACGGAAGAACTTTCGCCGCAACGAATGCGCCGAAGAGCCGAGCTTCTTATCCTTGTAGTAGTTGAAGGCATCTTCCATCAAAAGATGGTCGATGGGGTAGTCGCCGAAGCAGTCAAGGACGGAAAAGCCGTTGCGCCTGCCGAGCTCGGGGAGCGTTTTCGTCGTGAAGTAATGCAGGTGCACGGGCGGTATGAAGATGGACAGCTCTTCCTTGCTGGCGTCGCCGAATACGGCCGAATGGAGCTCCGAGAAATCGTTCGGAACCTCGATAATCGCGAGCCCACCGGGTGCCAGGTACGACGCGATGCGCGCCATGATGGCATCGGGATCGATGACGTGCTCGATGACGTTCTTGCAGTAGACCAGATCGAACGCGACGCCTTCGAAATGACGCGTGGATCCGATGTCGCCGGCCAGGAAGCGACCGGGATGGCTGTCGATCAGATCGCGGTTCTGCCGCTCGATGCCGACCAGCGAGTGATCCACGCCGAAGACGTTGAAGCCGCGGTTCTGTGCCGCCTTCAGGAAGAACCCCTCCCCGCATCCGAGATCAATCGCATGTCCCTTGGCCACGCCATGTAGCGCTGCGAAATCGAGCGCGACGTTCGCCCGATCCTCGAAATAGTCAAGCTCCACCCGATCGTACGACTTGCTGTATTGCCCGGTCGGGTCCTGGTAATAGGACTCGCGATAGTGCTTCTCGATCTCCTCGACCGTCGGCATCGGCTCGGCCGAGTGACCATACACGGAAGGGACGCATCGATATTTCTGCATTTTCTATCCGTGAGTGAGATCAAGTGACATGAGGTTGTGAAGCCGCAACATGCTGCTCTCGGGGTCGGCTCGCTTCCGTCAATTGCAGGCTGGCGCCGCTCACTGCCCTGGCCATCCGGCGCGTATCGCCGACAACCTTGCGGACTGAAAACCGCCGGCCATCCACCGACGCAGCATCTATCCTGCCGAGCGCGGCACCAACCATGTCCGCCGCGAAGGTCTTGGCAAAGCGGCGCCCCTCAATCTCCGCCGAACCAAATCGGCGACGCAGGGCCGAGCCCGCCCTGTAGCCAAGCGCCGTCCGGGCCATGGCAACCGCACGGCCGCGGAGCGAGGGCCGCGGCAAAGTGCCGCAACGCACCTTGCCATGCGCCGCCGCGATGGTCTCGAGGATGACATCGGCGACGCGGATCGAGCTCTTGCCGTCGATGGCCGTGAAAAGATCGCTGAGGATCTGGCGGCGGAATTGCGCGGTTTCCTCGGCGACCGAGGGCAAATGCGTCCCCACGCCCTGCTCTACCAGCGCGATTAGATCGGCTTCCGATGCGACCGGCCGGCTGACTTGTGCCGCGGCCTGAACACGCAAGGCCGGCGTATTGAACCACTCCATGCTCAGGGGCTCGACATTCAGCATCGTGGCTTCAATGGCCGTCGAGCAGTTCTGGTGAATCAGCAGCCGCGCCCCATTGATCCATTCGATCGACGTGCCTTCCTGTCGCACCTCGAAATTCGGATAGGCGGCCAATGCGTCGTAGGACTTGATGTTTTCGAACGGATGCGGACGCAGCACGAAATGCACGTCGGGGAAATGCTGGGCCAGCTTCATCGACATCTGGAGCGTCGATTGATAGGCGTGCCTCGCTTCGACAATCACCTGATTTGCATAGTCTCTGGCAAAGCCGGCGTTGACGATGGTCTCGATCTCGTCGTCCGGGCCCCTCGAAAACCGCGGATTGACGCTCGGGAAATTCGTGTTGAGGAGCACATAGCCCGCGCGAACCGACGGCTTGGGCAGAGCCGCGCGCCACGGCCCCGCGCAAAAATCGTAGCGCGGACAGCCGGTCGCATGCAGGATATGCGCAGGCACCGTCCCGTGCTTGAGGAAGGCAGCGCGTTGCGCCTGGCCCCAGACACAATAGAGGTCGAGCAGATCGGGAGAGCCCGCGTTCTTGACCAGCCTGGCGAATTCGTCGGCATTGTTGCCGCCGATGCCTTCGGTATCCAGCACGCCGACCAGGATGCCTGCCCGCTTGTAGCGCTTGATCAGGTCGGCATTGTTCGGTCGCGTATAATTCACCAGCACGAGATCGGGCTGCAGCGCCAGAACGTCGAATCCCTGTTCGTACATGGGAACGAGGGTGACCTTCACGCCGCGCGTCGCGAGTTCCCGCCCGAGCAGGACGAGACCCTCGAGGTCGCGCAGCGGATTGTCGACGATCAGACAGACATGCGGCTGGTCAGGCACGGGCATTCCTCGACGCGGCCGGTCGTGGCTCCGCAACCGCGTCGCTGGCTTGTGTCAGAAGGTCCCAGCTCATTGGCGTACCGCGGCGAACAGCCCGGCCGACGCGCTTGCCGATCAGGGTGTCGAAATATTTCGGCGGCAGCCCGAGGCCGGGCCGGATGATGCGCAGGTTCTTCTCGCTCAGCACGTCGCCGGCGGCGAGATCCTCCGTCACATAGAGCGAACGGCGGAAGGTCAGCGACTTGCGCTCCTTCTCGGTCAGCTCGTACTGCACCCTGCCAAGCGCCTGCCAGGCCCGCTCCGTCTCGACCACGAGCGCGGCCATCTCGTCCGGCTCCATCGAGAACGTCGAGTCCACGCCGCCATCGGCGCGGGCAAGCGTGAAGTGCTTCTCGATCACGCTTGCACCGAGCGCGACACTCGCGACCGAAGCGCCGATGCCGAAGGTGTGGTCCGACAGCCCCACCTGGCAACCGAACAGCGCCCGCATGTGGGGTATCGTCAAGAGATTGGTGTCCGACGGCGAGGACGGATAGGTGCTGGTGCATTTGAGCAGCACGAGCTGCTCGCAGCCGCCCCCCCTCGCCGCGCGAACCGCCTCGTCGATCTCGGCCGCGCTCGCCATGCCGGTCGAGATGATCATCGGCTTGCCGGTCGCGGCGACCTTGCGAATGAGCGGCAGGTCGGTGTTCTCGAACGAGGCGACCTTATAAGCGGGAACGTTCAGGCTCTCGAGGAAGTCGACGGCGGTGGCGTCAAACGGCGTCGAGAACGCAATCATGCCGTGCGAACGCGCCCGTTCGAAGATCGGGGCATGCCACTCCCAGGGCGTATAGGCCTCCTGGTAAAGATTGTGCAACGCGCGCCCGGTCCACAGACTGTTCGGATCGTCGATCACGAACTCGTCGCTCGCAAGATTGAGCGTCATGGTGTCGGCGGTGTAGGTCTGGAGTTTGAGCGCATGTGCGCCCGCCTTTGCCGCCGCATCGACGATCGCGAGCGCCCTGTCCAGCGACTGGTTGTGGTTTCCGGACATCTCCGCGATGATGAACGGCTGGTGAGCCTGTCCAATCGCCCGGCCCGCGATCTTGATCGTGTCACTCATCGATTGCTCCTCGTCGTCCGCCGACCGGAAGGCCGTCCACTCGCCAGCTCAAACCGCCGAAGGCAAGCTCTTGCCGCCGGGCCGGCGGGGTCACCGGACTATGCTTCGCAGTGTAACAAATGCCTCCGCCGACGGAAGGCCGACGCCCGCCCCCCGCACGACGGCGAGCGCCCGCAGCGCCTCATAAGACCTCGCATGAGGGAAATCACGCATTTCCTGCGCATAGGCCTGCAGCGCCTCGAATTTGCGCTCAATCGTGGCGTTGATGCCGACGAAATGGTCGGGGCGAAACGCCTCGCCGATTGCGGAACTGGCCCATTCCGTCGAGGACGCCACCTCGAACGCGTAGATCGCCCGATAGGTGCTGGCCGGCATCGGACGTAGCGCCGTCATGACGGCTTGGTGAACGATTCGGTGGTCGAGATTGAGGTCGCCGCCGTGGTGCGTGTAGATCACCGTCGGCTGGATCCGGGCGATGATTGGCTCGATCGCCTGCACGATCTCCAGAAAGCCGACGGTCTCGAGTTTCTGGTCCGGAAACTCGAAGAAGGTTGGCACGCTGGCGCCGAGGATCGCGCAAGCCTTGCGGGCCGAACCGCGACGGGCATCGAGGTCAGCCGTCGTCCGCGAAAACACGCCATCGGCCATGAACACCACGTCGACGCCGTCGCCGGCAGCGGCATGACGCGCCATCGTGCCGCCGCAGCCGAGAGCCTCGTCGTCGGGATGTGCGGCGACAACCAGAACACGCTCGGTCACGGCTGAATCTTTCTGAAAATGGCTGTGGCGCGCACCTCGCCATCATGCAGCTCGGCGTCAGCGAATTCGATCCTGATGTCTCCGAGTTCGACGAACGCCTTCGGATATTCGGGCGCGTCGAGCATGCGGATGTGATCGTAGATCTTCTTCAGATCGAACTCGCCTTCGAGCCGCGATTGCTCGGGCTTGCGGCGCTTGAACGTCACGGCCTCTCCGACCTGCGGCATCGGCGTCGGCCAGTTCGCAATCATCTCGCCGATCATCGACGAAGCGAGCTTCGATGCCCGCAGAAATATCTCGTGAGCCGGTCCCGAGAGCGAAAGATCGCGCTGCAGATAGATGTCACCATGGTCGAATCCCGCCACCATCCTGAAGGCTGTCAGCTTGGTCGCTTCAAATCCGCGCTCGATCAAATTCTGGACCGGGCTGCCGCCCTTTCCGAACGGAAGAGGCGCCGCGTGAAACGCCACGCATTCGTAGGCCGTCGTGATCTCTTCAGGGACCATCCAATTCCAGTGCGGGAAGAAAATCGCTCTCGGATTGATCCGCCGAAGATAATCGGGCGTGAGCTGATCCTTCCCGGTAACGAGGTGCCAGTTTCCCGGAAACTGCCGTATCGTGTTCTCGAATTCGGCGATATTCCAGGGCCGGACGGTCGCTACGCAATAGGTCGGCAATGCTTCGGTCGACAGGGCTTCGGTTGGCAAGGCATCACCGCTGCAATTTTCCAGGATCTCGGCGCGGAGCCGGGCTCTCTGGGCGTCGGGCTCGCGACGCCACGCTTACGATATTCCGCTGCGAAAGTATAGGACGGACGGCCCCCCATCGATCCTGAATGTCCCCTTCTCAGAGCGCCGGCAGAGCGTCCATCGCGGCACATACGCGCTCACGGCCTTCGCCGTCGACGAGCTCGCCCGCAACGTCGCCGAGCTTCCGCATGAGGCTCGCGTCCGCCCCAAGGCTTGCGATCCCCGCGGCAATGTCCTGCACCGTCACGGCGGCGGCGGAACCCAGGTGAATGAGGGCACCGAGCCGCGCGAGCATTGTCAGCGACGGCACCTGGTTGGCCGCGATGTCGACGGCGACCACGGGCAAGCTCAGGCAGCACCGTTCCAGGCTCATCACGCCACCCGCCCCGATCGAAAGATCGGCCTGTCTCATCAATTCGGCAACATTGTTTGCGCCGCGATGCAGCGCGACGTTCGGCATCTGCCGGCAGAGCGCCTCGACCGACGCCGCGTTTGGATTGGTCGTGCCGATGACGACATCCACGGCAAGCTGCGGCATCGCAAGGCTCGCAATCGCCGTCAATGCTTTCGCGGTTTCGTTGGTCGGATCGGAACCGCCAAGGCAGACCAGGATGCGGCCGATCTTGCCGCTGCGCGGCCCAAGGAGCGCGCGCTGCGTCGCGAATTCCGGTCGCAGCAGCGCATAGCTTGGCCCAAGTAATTGCACGCAGGTCGCCGGGACGCGATCATGATAACGCGTCTCCATGTGTGCCACGAGATTCTGGTCGAGCAGCATCTCGCAATCATGGTCGCGATCGGCGAGGTCATCGATGACGAGGATACGCAGGCCCTCGCGCCGGCAGGCGCGCTCCCATCTGATGTCGAGCCCGTAGTGATCGACAATCAGCCATTCAGCCGCACCGATCGCGATCAGCGCGCTGCACGTCTGTTCGGCATCATGTTGCCGTGTTGTCGGCAGCCAATGCGCATGCGCAAGGGCATCATCGCCGGTCTCCGGAGACGGCAGGGCCGGGTCGGCCAGAAGCCGCACCGCGTGCCCCGCGCCTTCCACCATATCTACAAGCCGCGCCGCATGGCTGCGCATCAGGAAGCACGATCTGATCCCGCGGCCCGCGAGTGCGTCGGCGAGCGTCAGGCACCGCGTGAGGTGACCAAGCCCCATCTCGACCGAAGCGTCGACGCGAAAGACGACCTGCCTGTTCATCGATTTGAGCCAGTATTCCTCTGTTTTGCGCCCGGCGGGCCTGGCGCATTTCGCCATGCTTGAGCCGACAGGGCCGTCTCCTACCACAATTCGCTGGTGGAACCGGGCTCAATCCACCCTTGAGCTATCATGCAGGCTTCTATATGCGGAAACCGCAACCGAGCAACCCTGCCCCACATGTCGCCCGAAAAAACCCTTCTGATCACGACGCTGGCCGAATACCAGACCCGATTCTGGATTCCGGTGGCGCAGCGGCTGCGCGCGGCGGGATATGCGGTCGAACTGCTCGCCTTCGACGATCGCAGCGCCGAGATGTCGGCGGCCGCAGGGGTCCCGGTCACGAACATGTACCGCGAGGGTCTCAAGACCGGTGCGTCGCCCGACGACCGGTCGGCCTTTGACACGCGCATCGCAGCTTACGGGCTCGACGGCTCCAATTTCCTGTTCAGCCACGAGCGCTTCACCTTCGGCATCCGCGACACCGCCGCGCTGCGCCGCCGCTTCATGATCTACACCAATGCCATGGAGGCGCTGCTCGATCGGCTGGAGAGCCAGGGCAGGCGCGCCGAGCTGGTGCAGGAGCTCGGCGGCTTCCTCTCGGTGATCACGAGCTTCTACGCCGCCAGGCGGCGCGGCATCCGCAATTGGTTCATCGAGCCGTCGTTCTTCCGCGGACGGATGTATTTCACGCCCGACAGTTTTGGCGCGCCCGAGATGATGGCAAAGCCCGCCGATGACGTCTCGGCCGACGTAAAGTCCTATCTCGATGCGACGCTGAACCAGCGCGCGATCGTGATCCCGAAGAAGGACGCGCATCATTATTCCGCGGCCTTCAAGAAGGTGGTGAACTTGCGCAACGCGCACCGCCTCGCCGAAAAGCTGTGGGACCAGTTCGCGCTCGGCAAGCACCAGGAGTTCGGGCACAATCTGCGGCACGCGCGGGTGCACGCGATCATGGCCGTCAACGCGGCGCGGCTGCGCAAGCTCTATCGCCCGATCCCCGAGACGCCCTTCGTCTACTATCCCTTCCACGTGCCCGCCGACATGGCGCTGACGCTGCGCGCGCCCGATTATCTCGATCAGGTTGCGACCGTCGACTTCCTGCTGCGGACGATCCCGGATTCGCACACCCTCGTCGTCAAGGAACACCCCGCCCAGATCGGCGCGATCTCGGCGGACCGCCTGTTCGAGCTGGCGCGCCGCTTCGACAATTTGGTCTTGCTGCCGCCGCAGACCAACAATTACGCCGTGCTCAGCCGGGCCGATGCCGTCATCTCCGTCAACAGCAAATCGGGCGCCGAGGCCCTGCTGCTCGGCAAGCCGGTCGTGGTGATGGGCGATGCGTTCTATCGCACCTGCCCACTGGTCTATTCGGCCGACCGTATTGCCGACGTGCCGAGGCGCCTGCGCGAGGCGCTGCACGCAGGGCCGTTCGATCCCGCCAGGGGCGCGCCCTATTTCGAAGCTGCTTGGCGGCGCTCGTTTCCCGGCGAGCTCTATATCAGCGATCCCAGGCTGCTCGACACGTTCACGGCCTCCTTGCAGGCCGCGCTCGCCGAGCCCACAGCCGCTCACTGAACGGATCACGCGATGCCTCTCGTCTCCATCATCATGCCGTCCTGGAACGTCGAGCGCTTCATCGAGGAGACCATCCATTCGGTGCAGGTCCAGACGTTCGGCGACTGGGAGCTCCTCATCGCCGACGACTGCTCGACGGACCGCACGCCCGCGATCATCGCAGAGATCGGCGCGCGCGATCCCCGCGTCAAGCTGATCCGGATGGCTGAGAACGGCGGCCCCGCGCTGGCGCGCCAGGCCTCGATCGACCAGGCGCAGGGCCGCTATCTCGCCTTCCTCGACAGCGACGATCTGTGGCTGCCGACCAAGCTCGAACGCCAGCTCGCCTTTGCCCGCGAGAAGCGCGCCGCGCTGAGCTACACCGCATTCCGCCGCATCGACGAGGCCAACACCATGTCGGGCCGACTGATCGAGGTGCCGGCGCAGCTCAGCTACAATCAGCTGCTGAAGAACACGTCGATCGCGACACTGACGGCGCTGGTCGACCGCGAGATTTCGGGCCCCGTCGCGATGACCAACGAGGGCTATGATGATTTCTGCCTGTGGCTCTCCATCCTCAAGCGCGGCCACGTCGCCCACGGCCTCAATGAGGATCTGGCGCGCTACCGTGTCAGGGGCTCGTCCGTCTCCAGCCGCCCGATGCGCTCCGCCAAATGGGTCTGGAACATCTACCGCAACGTCGAGCATCTGCCGTTGCTCAAATCGGCCTGGTGCTTCGGCCATTGGGCCGCGCGCGCGTGGCTGAAGCGGCGGCAATTCTAGCGACGCACGCCGCTCCGGCGCGGCGGCCATCTGGAGAGCGGAAATCAACATTGCGACCCGGATCGCTTGTCACTACTCTGGCCGCGTCCAAGGGGGCTTTACGTGTACAATGAAGATGTCGTGCCATTGGCGGCACGCCCCCTCGCCCAGCGCAGAGCCGGCCTTGCCTGGGCTCTGTGCAGTCTGCTTCCCGCAATTTTCCTGCTCGGCCTGTTTGCGTTGACATGGCTCAGCGCGCCCGAGCATGACGACTTCTGCTTTGCGGATCTGTACGCGCGTCACGGCTTCGTCCAGACTATTTCGATCGTCTACCATTCGCTGTCGGGACGCGTCGTGCCCCTGTTCCTGAGCCAGCTTCCGCCGGCGATCTCGGCAGCCATGAATGTCAGCCTGCTGTCGGCCTATTCGCTGACGCTGGCCGCGAGCGCCGGCCTATTCCTGCTCGGGTCGGCTGTCGCGATCGTCCGTGCATGGCCTCGCGCCGGCGCGCCGCAATTGATCTTCCTCGCCCTGGCGTTTGCGAGCACCGTGGTCAGCGCCGCGCCGAGCCTGCGCGAGCTGCTCTATTGGCTGGCGGGCCTGACCTGCTACGTCCCCCCTGCCCTCATCACCATCCTGATCCTTGGCGAGTGCATCCGGGCGCTCGACACCGATACGGAATTTTCACGGCCGCTCACCATCGGCATGGCGCTGGGTGGGCTCGTTGCCGCGATGTGCAACGAGTTCACCAGCTTCTGGCTGCTGCTGATCCTCGCCGCATCCGTGCTCGCGCGTCATTTGTTCGGTCAGCCGCGCCAGATCGCGCAGCACAGCCTGATCGCCGCCGCCATCGCCATCGGCTTCGTCGTCGTGGTATCGGCCAGCGGCAACAGCACGCGCATGGAGCAATTGCCGAATGCCGGGCATTTCCTGCCATCGGTGCTCAATGGCTTCCGCGATTCGCTGATCGGGCTCGGTCGATTTTTCCGCGAACCGGCCATCGTCGTCTCGCTGATCGCCGCGGGCGCCGTCACCCTGGTCGAGCCCGAGCCGGCGAGGTCGCCACCCGCGAGCGGCAAGATGCTCGCGCTTGGCATCATCGCCGTCTGCCTCGCCTGCTGCTACTTCGAATATTTTGCACATCAATATGCCACCGGATTCCGGCTCGTCGAGAGAGCGCAGAACGAGGCGCTGATCCTGCTGCTGTTCGGACTGATGCTGAGTGTCAGGCTGTTGGTTCGCGCTTACCGCACGCCGTTGCGCCAGCGACTCTCGGCAAGCCTCTATCGCGGCTTGTTCGGTCCGGTCGCGCTGCCGACAGGCCTTGGACTGCTCATGATCGCCGCGCTCGGCCTCAGTTCGACCGCCTCGCTGCTGCGCAAGCAGTGGCAGGACCTCCACCCCTACTGGCAGGAAAGCGTCGCACGGCACATCCTCCTGACGACGAGCCCGGAGCCGGTGGTCGCCGTGCCCAGGCACAAATGGACACCGTCCCTGCTGATGACCTCCGACGTGACGGCCAATGCCGACAGATTGCCGAACGACTGCATTGCCAGATACTATCGCAAATCCGCCATCCACGCCGCCGACGCGTCACGCTGACCACTTCCCCTTTCCAGAGACATGAACGTGAAAACAATCAGCGTCATTACGCCCTGCTACAACGAAGAGCTCAACGTCAGGGATTGCTATCAAGCGATCCGGGAGATCTTCGACAGCGAGCTCGAGGGCTATCGGCGCGAGCACATCTTCTGCGACAATGCCTCCGACGACCGCACCATGGAGATCCTGCGCGAGATCGCAGCCCAGGATCCCGCGGTGAAGATCATCGTCAACGCGCGCAATTTCGGGCCGCTGCGCAACACCTACAACGGAGTGATGGCGAGCAGCGGCGACGCCGTCCTGCTGTTCATGCCGGCCGACCTTCAGGACCCGCCCGAACTGCTTCCGCAGTTCGTCAAGCTCTGGGAGGCCGGCAACGAGATCGTCTACGGCATCCGCGCAGTCCGGGAAGAAAGTCGTCTGATGCGCGGGCTCCGCAACGCCTACTACCGCGTGCTGACCAGATTCTCCGAACTCAAGGTGCCGCCCGGCGTCGGTGACTTCCAGCTCGTCGACAGGCGCGTCGTCGAGGCCATGCGCCACGTCCGCGACGCCTATCCGTTCATGCGCATGATGACGTTCGAGTGCGGCGGCCGCATGGTCGGCGTGCCCTACACCTGGCGCGAACGCAAAAAGGGATTCTCGAAGAACCGCGCCGGCGCGCTGATCGACCAGGGGCTCAACGGGCTGGTGTCCTTTACCACGGCGCCGGTCCGGTTCGGCCTGCTCGCCGGCTTTCTGATCTCGGCGCTCAGCATCGGCTATGCCATCGTCAATTTCGTGATCGGCCTCGTCCTGTACCGGCAACTGGCCGAGCCCGGCATCATCACGCTGATCGTCGCCATGTTCTTCTTCGGCGGCGTGCAATTGTTCTTCATGGGCATGATCGGGGAATACGTGCTCGCGATCTACGGGCAGGTGCGCGAGAAGCCCGTCGTGTTCGAGCGCGAGCGGGTCAATTTCGACCTGCCGCCCTCGTCCTAGCGCTTCACCAGCGCCTGCTCGATCCGCGCGACGATCGTCGGCACTGACAGGCCGGCGGCGTCGAGCAGTGCCTCGCGCGAACCCGCACTCGACGTCTTGCCGCCCTGCTCGGGAATGCCGAGGCCCGTGACCGGCGCCCGCTTCGCGTCGCCGGCGAACACGCCGGCCACCAGACTGAACAGCCCACCGCGCAAAATATGCTCTTCGAGCGTCACGACAAGCGATGCATCGCGCACCGCATCGCGGATCGTGGCCTCGTCGAGCGGCTTCAGGCAGGAGATGCTGACGACGCCGACGTCCCTGCCGCGCCCCGCAAGCTCACCGGCCGCATCCAGCGCGCGCGAGGCGATCGGCCCGGAGGAGAGGATCACGACATCCCGTCCCTCGCGCAGGACCCGCGGCTTGCGAATGTCGGTCACGACAGAGCCGAGATTGGGCTCACCCTGCCGGCTGAGCCGCAGATAGGACGGTCTGCCGCTTCCTGCGATCAGACGCGTTGCGGCGCGCACCTCCATGGGATCGCAGGGCACGAACACCTCGATGCCCGGCAGCATCGACATGATGCCTGCGTCCTCCAGCGCATGATGCGTGTAGCCCTGGCTGCCATAGGCATAGCCGGCGCCGACCGCCACGACCTTGACGTCGGCGCCGTGGTAGCAGACGTCGTTGCGGAGCTGCTCGAGGCAGCGCAGCGTCGGGAAATTGCCGATCGAGTAGATGAAGACCGTCTTGCCCGACAGCGCAATGCCGGCGGCGATGCCCGCCATGTTCTGCTCGGCGACGCCGACATTGAGATAGCGCTCGGGAAATTTCGCGGCAAAAGGCTCCAGCACGGAATAGCCGAGATCGCCGCAGAGCAGCCAGATGTCGGGGTTCTCGCTCGCCGCCTGCGACAGGCTCTCGATGAACGTCGTCCTCATGCGCCGACCTCGGCCAGCGCCTGCGCGAGCAGCTCATCCGAGGGTGAGCGGTAATGCCATTCGAGCTTGTTCTCCATGAAGCTCACGCCCTTGCCCTTCACGGTGTGGGCGATCACCACGGTCGGCCGGCCCGATGTTTCAGGCACGGCGCCCAGCACGCGTTCCAGCGCAGCGACATCGTGGCCGTCGATTTCCTCGACATGCCAGCCGAACGCCTTCCACTTCTCGGCGAAGGGATCGAGGTTCAGCACCTCGGCCACCGATCCAAAGCTCTGGATCTTGTTGAAGTCGACGATGACGCAGAGATTGCCAAGCTTGTGGTGGGGCGCAAACAGGATGCCTTCCCAGTTCGAGCCCTCGTCACATTCGCCGTCGCTGAGCAGGCAGAATACACGGCTCCCGGCACCTGCCGAGCGCGCGGCGAGCGCCATGCCGATCGCAATTGGAAGTCCATGGCCGAGCGAGCCGGTCGAGACCTCGACGCCGGGAACGGCGTGGCTGACGTGACCGGTGAAGATCGATCCGTCGCGGCAATAGCTGTCGAGGTCGGCCGGCGAAAAGAAGCCGCATTCGGCCAGCGTGGCGTACATGATCGCGGTGGCGTGGCCCTTGCTGAGCACGAAGCGGTCGCGGCCCGGGCTTTGCGGATCGGCCGGATCGACGCGCAGGATCCGCGTGTACAGCACCGCCAGAATGTCCGCCATCGAGAGGCAGCCGCCGATATGCGAGGCCTTGGCGGCATGCACCATCCGCAGCGCGTGCGCGCGAATGCGCCGCGCAAACTCTTTCGGCTCAGGAAGATTTGGTCGCGTCATGCCAGTCTACCGTTTCGCGCAGTCCTTCGTCCAACGACACTTCGGGCTTCCAGCCCAACGCGAGCATGCGCGAAACGTCCGCGGCCAGGATCATAACCTGATCGGGCCGGTACGCCAACTCGCCGAAGCCGAGGCTCGCGGCGGGATCGACGAGATCGCGCAGTCGCGTCACCGTCTCGCGCAGCGGCGGCGCCTCCGGGCTGCCGACGTTGAAGATGCCGCGCGCGGAATCATGCGTGATCGCCAGCCGGAAGGCGCTGGCGGCATCGCGGGCGTGCAAAAATCCCCAGCGCTGCTCGCAGGCGGTCAGTGCCATGTGTTGGCCCGAGCGCAGGTTCCGGATCATGCTCGGGATCAGCCAGTAATCCGCATCCCTGGGGCCATAGGTCGAGAAGATCCGCAGCCAGGCCGCGCGCAGCCCCCGCTCCTCGCAAAGGCGCATCGCCATCGATCCGGCCGCGAGCTTGGCCATGCCGTAAAGCGTGGTCGGCCGCGGGATATCGTCCTCGTGGATGGCGCGATCATACGGGCCGTATTCGGCCTGCGATCCGGCGCCGACGAAGATTTTGGCGCCGGCCGCGGCGGCGAGCTCGGCCAGCCCGACCGTGTCGGGCACGTTCGCCGCCTGAACCGGGCTGTTGCGGTCGGCACCCGCGACGCCGCGCCAGGCCATGTGGACGACCGCCTCCGGGGCGAAGGCCGCCAGCGGCCCGCGCAGTCCGTCCAGATCTTCCAGACAGCCGGGAATCACGTGCAGCCGGTCATTAACCTCGTCCAGGCGCCAGGACGCGCTTTCCGGCCGCAACAGGACAGCCGCCTCGTGCCCCCGTGCCACGAGGTCCGCAACGAGATAGGAGCCCAGAAAACCGCTCGCGCCGGTGACAAAAACACGCATGGCGTCCCGCGTAGATCAGCCACCCCGGCCCGTCAACGTCCGGCGGTGCAACCTGCACTGCCTTCCGGCCCGGCCGGGCCGATCCGAACTTGATTATCCGGCCCATGCAGCTAAACGGGGGGCCAGGATCGAGCTTCGACGACACGAGGGATAGACGCATGAGCGACTTCAGGCTGGCCATGGTTTCCGCGGGCTTCGAGCACGGCGGCAACGTTACCCATCGTCACTTCGACGGCCATCCCGACCTGCTCGTCTACCCCTTCGAGTCGCAGCTCGGAAACCGCAACTTCAACGACTTCCTCGCCTCGGTCGAGCGCGTGCAGTACCGCTATCCCGAATTTCCGGAAGGGCTGACGGCGACCGAGCTCTACGAGCAGATGATCGACGAGGAGCTGAAGACGTTCCTGCGCAAGCGCAACGGCTCCAAGTTCCGCGACGCCGACTGCGTGCTGGACGAGAAGAAGCGCGTCGCCGAATTCGTCCGGCTGTGCGGCGAGGCGCCGATCCCGCGCCGCAAGGTCATCGAGGCCTTCTTCCGTTCGACCTTCACGGCCTGGGAGAACTATTACACCAAGCCGCGCGCGGGCATGGTGCATGTCGGCTACTCGCCCGCCATCGGCATCGATGCCGACCGCATGGTGCGCGACTTCCCCAACGTCCGCATCCTGCACATCGTGCGCAATCCGTTCTCGGCCTACCGCGACACCAAGCGCCGCCCGTTCCCGCAGCCGCTGACGAAGTACCTGATCACCTGGAACATCTACCATTCGACGGTCGAGATGTTCGCCAAGATGTATCCCGAGAACGTGCGCATCTTCCGCTACGAGGACCTCGTCGAGGACAAGCGCAAGTTCATGACCGAGGCCGCCGGCTTCATCGGCGTGCCTTTCGCGGACAGCATGCTCTATCCGAGCTGGAACGGCGTCGAGATCAAGGATTCCATCGCGCCCTGGGGCACCGTGCTCAAGAGCACCAAGGACTACAACAAGGCCGTCATCGAGGAGCTCTCGGACGACGAGCGCAAGCAGATCGCGCAGGGCACCGCGGCGCTGGCCCGCCATTTCGGCTACGACCAGATCGACTATCTGGGCCCGCTCTATCGTGCTGGGTAAGATCGCGTTCTTCGAAACCGACGACCGCCCCGACATCGGCGCCGACCGCGCGCGCATCCTGCCCGCGCTGCTGCGCCATCTGCAATCATCCGACCGCAACGCCGTCGTGACGCCAGCGCTCGGCGGCACGCTCGGCATCTGCTTCGATGCGCAGATCGCAGGCAAGAAGCGGTTCCTGAAGACGCATCTTGCGGACGCGACCGCCCATGCCGGCTTCGCGGGAGAAGTCGATATCCTCTTCCATCTCTACGGCAAGGCGATCGTGCTCGACCGTTTCGAGCTCGCCCTTGCGGACGGAACGAAGCGGTTGTGCCTGCTGATGCCCGCGCTCGCCCCGCTGCCCGGCCCGATGCAGCCTGCGGACGCCGACGCGATGGCACGCGGATGCAGCGAACCGCTCAAGGATTGGCCGCCGCATAATCTCCCCACGTTCGACCGCTATCTGGCTGCCGCCGCGCGTGCCCTCGGGACTCTGTCGGACCGCAGCCTGCTGGAGCCGGCAGGCGCGGCCGAAGTGCACCGGCTGATCGCGCTGCTCGGGGAGCGTTCTCCAGAGTTGCCGCAAGCGCTCTGCCACGGCGATTTCGGACCGAAGAACATCATGCTTGACGGCACCGAACCGCGCGTCATCGATTGGGAAGACGCGTTCCTCGGCATCGCCGGCTACGATTATCTCTACTGGCTGACATTCATGGAGAACCGGCCGTTCCTGCAAACCGCAGCGTTCGGCCGAACCGCTCTTCCGCCCGAGATCGAGCGCGCCATCCTCGCGCTCGTCGTGCTGCTCAAATCCTACCTCGCGGTCTGCTCGGGCGCGTATCTCAAGCACGCGGTGTCCCCGCAGGCTCGCATCACGGAAATTCTCGAGCTGCGCTGATCACGCCGCCGGCGCGGTGCCGACGACCTGGTCGAGCTGATCGAGCGAGAACGCGCGCAGGTCCTTCCCCTCGCGCAGCGCCCTGTACCAGTCGACGGTGAGGCGCAGGCCCTGCGCCAGATCGAGCCGCGGCGTCCAGCCGAGCTCGCTGCGCGCCTTGGCGCAGTCGAGCCTGAGATAGGCGGCCTCGTGCGGATGCGGGCCAGCATCGGCGGTCCAGCGCGCGCCGTCTCCCCACAGCGCGATCAGCTGTTCGACCACGGCCCCGACCGGCACCTCGCTTGCGGCATCCGGCCCGAAATTCCAGCCGCCGATGAAGCGCTCCTCACCCGCCAGCCGCTCGACCAGCTTGAGATAGCCGAGCACCGGATCGAGCGCGTGCTGCCAGGGCCGCACCGAATTGGGATTGCGGATGCGCAAGGGCTCGCCCCCCAGGAACGCCTGCATCGCATCGGGCACCAGGCGGTCGCGCGCCCAGTCGCCGCCGCCGAACACGTTTCCCGCACGCGCCGTCGCAACGCGCGCCGCGCCGGGTCCGTTGAAGAAGCTGTGGCGATAGGAGTGCGTGACGAGCTCGGCACAGGCCTTGCTGTTGCTGTAGGGATCGTCGCCGCCGAGGCGATCGCCCTCGCGAAACGCGCTGCCCGCGCCATTGTTCTCGTAGCATTTGTCGCTGGTGACATTCAGGATCACCTGCACTGAACGCAGCTGCCGCGCGGCCTCCAGCACATGCACGGTGCCCATCACATTGGTCGCAAAGGTCTCGACCGGCTCCTCGTAGGAGGGCCGCACCAGCGCCTGCGCAGCCATGTGGATGACGATGTCGGGTGCGGCCTCCGCCATCGCGGCGCGTAAAGTGGAGAGATCGCGGATGTCGGCGATGCGGTGCTTGATGTCGTCGGCGATCCGCGCCGTCACGAACAGCGAGGATTGATGCGTCGGTGCCAGCGCATAGCCGTAGACGTCGGCCCCGAGGCGGCGCAGCAGCAGCGAGGCCCAGGCGCCCTTGAAGCCGGTATGGCCGGTGAGAAAGACCTTCTTGCCGCGCCAGAATGCGGGATCCGTCACCAGACCCTCCATTTGGCGCGGTTGCCCGCCCACTCGCCCTCGAGAAAATTGCGGTCCCGCAGCGAATCCATCGGATGCCAGAAGCCGGGATGCACATAGGCGCGCAGATCGTCGCCGCGCACCAGCTGCTCCATCGGCTCGCGCTCCCAGATCGTCTTGTCGCCTTCGATCAGCTCGCCGACCGATGGCGACAGCAGGAAGAAGCCACCATTGATCCAGCCGCCGTCGTCGTTCGGCTTCTCCTCGAAATTGACCACCCGGTCGCCCTCGATCGCGACCGCGCCGAACCGTTTGGCCGGCCGCACCACCGAGACGGTGGCCCTGCGCCCATGCGCCTTGTGGAAGGCGATCTCGGCGGCGAGATCGATGTCGGCGACGCCGTCGCCATAGGTCAGCGCGAAGAAGGGTTCGTCGGCGACGTAGGGCAGCACCCGCTTCAGCCGGCCACCGGTCTGGGTCTCCTCGCCGGTGTCGACCAGCGTGACCCGCCAGGGTTCGGCGGTCTCGCGATGCACTTCCATCCGGTTCTCGGCGATGTGAAAAGTCACGTCGGACATGTGCAGGAAGTAGTTCGCGAAATACTCCTTGATCATGAAGCCCTTGTAGCCAAGGCAGATCACGAAATCATGGAAACCGTAATGGCTGTAGATCTTCATGATGTGCCAGAGGATCGGCCGGCCGCCGATCTCGACCATCGGCTTGGGCCGCGTGCTGGTCTCCTCGGCAATTCGGGTGCCCAGGCCTCCTGCAAGGATTACGACTTTCATTCACCTGGCTCCAACGGGACAACCCAGCCTCTGCATACCCGACGGCTTCTATACGAACCGGAAACGGCCGGAAAATCCCTCCGACGCAACCCTGGGAATTATTCAGCGGTAATATATTACTTAACGCAAGCCTATTGGCGTTTCCACCCGTAGCCGATACCACTCTGCCGGCCGCCCCGGACGCCGCCCCGAGACCAGCTGGAACCGATAATGCCGTTTGAAAGCTACAAGAACAGCCGCATCCTCGTCACCGGGGGCGCCGGCTTCATCGGATCGCACATCTGCGAGCGGCTGCTCGATGCCGGCGCCGAAGTGGTCTCGGCAGACAATTATTTCACCGGCAGCCGGCGCAACATCGCCCACCTGATCTCAAATCCGCTGTTCGAGGCGGTCAGGCACGACGTCACCTTCCCGCTCTACATCGAGGTCGACGCGATCTTCAACCTGGCCTGCCCGGCCTCGCCGATCCACTACCAGCGCGACCCCGTGCAGACCACCAAGACCTCCGTGCACGGCGCCATCAACATGCTCGGCCTTGCTAAACGGCTCAAGGCGCGGATCTTCCAGGCCTCGACCAGCGAGGTCTATGGCGATCCGCTGATCCACCCGCAGACCGAGGATTACTGGGGCAACGTCAACCCGATCGGCATCCGCTCCTGCTACGACGAAGGCAAGCGCTGCGCCGAGACGCTGTTCTTCGACTATTGGCGCCAGCACGGCCTGCCGATCAAGGTCGCGCGCATCTTCAACACCTATGGCCCGCGCATGCAGCCCAATGACGGCCGCGTGGTGTCCTCCTTCATCGTCCAGGCGCTCCAGGGCGAGCCGATCACCGTGTTCGGCGACGGCGGACAGACCCGCTCGTTCTGCTATGTCGACGATCTCGTCGAGGCCATCCTGCGCCTGATGGTGACGAACGAGGACGTCACCGGCCCGATCAACATCGGCAACAATTCCGAATTCACCATTCGCGAGCTCGCCGAAAAGGTCATCGAGCTCACCGGCTCGCGCTCCAAGCTGGTGTTCAAGCCGCTGCCGCAGGACGACCCGCGCCAGCGCCAGCCCGATCTCACCAAGGCCAAGGCTGTCCTGAACTGGCAGCCGAAGGTCGCGCTCGAGGACGGCCTGAAGGAAACGATCGCCTATTTCAAGCACTCGCTCGAAATCGCCTGATCCCGCTCGCAACTCACCGCGTCCGCAAGCGAGCTGTCCGCCATGAGCGCACCGTCCGGCATCATCAGCGACCTGCGAGCCCGGCTGGACTCCAAAGCCCTGGATTCGAAGGCTGCGCTGGCGGTCCTGCTGCTGCTGCACAGCGCCGTCACCTGCCTGTCGCTGATCAAGGTCGCGACGTTCCAGTCCTATATCCATTTCAGCGGCGAGCGCGTCTGGATCGCGGCCGCCATTGCGATCGGCTTCTCCGTCGTCTCGCTGCTGTTCGCGATCGCCCGCTTCAGCTTCGGCTATTTTGCCGGCTTCTATTGCTACACGATGATCCTGGGCTTCCTGTGGATCGACGTCTTCTCCGAATACAGCTATCCGCGGCTGCTCGCAGGGCTCTCCGCCGCGTTGTCGCTGCTGCTGTTCCTGCTGCCGGTGCTGTTCGTCCGGGCGCCGATCCGGCAGCTCGTCGTGCTGTCGAATGCCCGTTTCGAGCACCTGCTCACGCTGATCATGGTGGTCTCGGTTGCCACCATTGCAATGGCCTCGACCTACAATTTCCGGCTGGTCGCGATCGCCAACATCTACGACTACCGCGACGCGCTCGAATTTCCGGGCGCAGTGCGATATCTCACCGGCTGGGTTTCCAGCACGCTGCTGCCGTTCGCCTTCGCCTGCTACTGGCTGCTCGGCCACCGCTGGCGCGCCGTGCTGGTGCTGGTCCTGCTCCTGCTCTTCTACCCGATCATGCTGACGAAATTCGCGTTCTTCACGCCGGCCTGGCTGATCGCACTGGCCGTGCTGTCGCGTCTGCTGGAGGCACGGGCCTCGGTCATCGCATCGATCTTCGTGCCGATGCTCATCGGCCTCGTCGTGATCGTCCTCACCGGGGCCACCCTCACCAGCATCCCCGGCAAATATTTCGACCTCGTCAACATCAGGATGATGGCGACGGCATCGAGCGCGCTCGACATCTACAATCATTTCTTCGCGAACCATCCGCTGACCTGGTTCTGCCAGATCTCCGTGCTCAGGCCGCTGGTGCAGTGCCCCTATCACGAGCCGCTGGCGGTCGTGATGCAGAACACCTATGGATTCGGCAATCTGAACGCGTCGCTGTTCGCGACCGAAGGGGTCGCCTCCGTCGGACTTTATCTCGCGCCGCTGACCGCGCTCGCATCGGGCCTCGTGCTGGCGCTCGGCAACCGCGCCTCGGCGGGGCTGCCGCCCCGCTTCGTGCTGATGTCATCAGGCGTGCTGCCGCATGTCCTGCTCAACGTGCCGCTCTCGGTCGCCATGCTCACCCATGGCACCGCCATCCTGTTCCTGCTGTGGTACGTGACGCCCCGCAGCCTGTTCGAACCGAAACCGTGACGCCGTGCGCATCCTGATCCTCAACGCCGACTATCCGCGATTCCTGTCCTGGCTCTACCGCCGCCATCCCCGCCTCGAGAACCAGCCCTACGCGGCGCAGATGGCGGCGCGGAACGCCAGCCTGTTCGGCGTTGCCGATTTCTACTCGCGCAATTTCGTCCGGCTGGGCCACGTCGCCGCCGACATCCACGTCAACAATGCCTGGATGCGGGCCGCCTGGGCGCGCGAGCATGGCCTTTCTGTCGCCGAACCGGCACCGCCGGGCGCACCTGCCGCGCGCGATGCCATTCCCGGCTGGCTGCAACGCGCGGTCGCGCCGTTCAAGCCAATGCTGCGGCCGCTCGCGCGCAAGGTCGGGCTCAGCCCGCGGCTCGATGAGGAGGCCGAAAAGATCCTGCTGGCGCAGATCGAGGATTTCAAACCCGATCTCGTCCTCAACCAGGATCTGTTTCATGTCGACACCCGCCTTGCGCGCCGGATCAAGCAGATCGGCAAGCCGATCCTGATCGGCCAGGTCGGCATCTCGCCCTCGCGCGGCGAGGACTGGTCGGTCTACGATCTCATGATCTCGCAGATGGGCGCGGTGGTGGATTTCTTCCGCGCGCATGGCGCGCGCGCCGAAGTGGTCCATCTCGCCTTCGAGCCCGACATCCTCGACGTGCTTCCTCCGTCGCCGTCGCACGGCTTCGACGTCACCTTCGTCGGCGCGGTCTCGGCGGATCACCAGCTCCGCGTCGCGCAGCTCGAGGCGGTGGCGCGGCGCTACGACCTCAAACTGTTCGGCAGCGGCCTGCACACGCTTCCCGCCTCCTCGCCGCTGCACCGCTGTTACCAGGGCGAGGTCTGGGGCGTGGAGATGTACCAGGCGTTGCGCGCCTCGCGCGTCACGCTCAATTCGCACATCGACATGGCCGGCCGCGAGGCCGGCAATGCGCGCCTGTTCGAAGCGACCGGCGTCGGCGCCTTCCTGCTCACCGACTTCAAGGACAATCTGCACACGCTGTTCGATCCCGACCGCGAGGTCGTGGCGTGGCGCAATGTCGAGGATTGCCTGGCGCTGATCGACCGTTATCTCGGCGACGACGCGGCGCGCCAGTCCATCGCGAAGGCGGGACAGGCCAGGACTTTTGCCGCTCACACCTTCCGCCGGCGCGTCGAGGAAATCCTCGCTCACGTCGGCTAAATCCCTGATCGCTGCGCCCTCATCGTCATATCCGCTCCGCCCTTGACGGTCCCGGCCAAAATGGCCAAAGTGCACAGCGGGACAGCTATCTCACTCTAATTGCAGTGCTTTTTGTCGAGGCTTACGATGGAACACGTCGAACATGTTCGATTCGGCGACCAGCTTTATGCGATCATCGTGCGCGCCTCGTTTCGCGAGCCGGGTATCCATTTCTTTTCGACGCCGGAACTGTCGCAGCAGCTCGCCTATATGAGCCATCCCAAGGGCAAGAGCATCGAGCCGCATCGTCACAACAAGGTGACGCGCGAGGTGCACTACACCCAGGAAGTCCTGCTGATCCAGAAGGGCAGGCTCCAGGTCGACTTCTACACCGTCGAGGAAAAATATCTCGAAAGCCGCGTGCTCGGCGCGGGCGACATCATCCTGCTCTGCAGCGGCGCCCACGGCTTCCACGTGCTCGAGCCGCTCGAGATGTTCGAGGTCAAGCAAGGTCCCTATTCCGGCGAGGCCGACAAGACCCGGTTTGCCGAAGTCGCTCCGTCCGAAATCCGGATCAAGGGTCCGAACCCGTGAGCGCGCCGTTCATTCCCGTCAACACGCCGCTGCTCGACGGCAACGAGGCCGACTATCTCGCCGAATGCATCCGCACCGGATGGATCTCCTCGGAGGGCCCGTTCATCAGGCGCTTCGAGCAGGCGATGGCCGAGACTGCGGGACGTCGCCACGGCATCGCCGTGACCAACGGATCGGTCGCGCTCGACATCGCCGTTCATTCGCTCGGGCTCGAGCAAGGCGCGGAGGTCATCATCCCGACCTTCACGATCATCAGCTGCGCCGCCGCGATCGTGCGCGCCGGCCTCGTCCCCGTCGGGGTGGACTGCGACGCCGCGACCTGGAACATGACGGCCGAGGGCGTCGAAGCCGCGATCACGCCGCGCACCCGTGCGATCATGCTCGTGCACATCTACGGCCTGCCGGTGGATCTCGATCCGATCATGGCGCTCGCGCGCAAGCATGATCTGAAGGTGATCGAGGACGCCGCCGAGATGCACGGCCAGACCTATCGCGGCAAGCCCTGCGGCGGCTTCGGCGACGTCTCGACCTTCAGCTTCTATCCCAACAAGCACGTCACGACCGGTGAAGGCGGCATGATCCTCGCCGACGACGACGCGCTCGCCGACCGCCTGCAAGGCTACCGCAATCTCTGCTTCCAGCCGCAGCAGCGCTTCGTCCACGAGGAGCTCGGCTGGAATGCGCGCATGACCAACCTCCAGGCGGCGCTCGGTGTCGCCCAGGTCGAGCGCCTGCCGCGCACGGTCGAGCTCAAGCGCCGGATCGGCCGGCTCTATGACGAGCATCTCGCGGGCCTCAACAGCATCCGCCGCCCGGTCGCCCGAACCGCCTATGCCGACAACATCTACTGGGTCTACGGCATCGTGCTCGGCGACGACGTGCCGTTCGACGCCAAGGAAGCGATGCGCCGCCTCGGCGAAAAGGGCATCGGCACGCGGCCGTTCTTCTGGTGCATGCACGAGCAGCCGGTGCTGCGCCGGATGGGCCTGATGCAGGGCGAATCCCATCCGAACGCGGAGTACATCGCGCGTCGCGGGTTTTACCTGCCGAGCGGACTTGCCTTGACCGATGACGAGATCGCTCGCTCCGCGCAGGCGCTCAAGGAGATCCTGGCGTGACGGTGTTCGCCGACTACGCGCCCTGGTACGATCTGCTCTACCGGGACAAGGACTACGCGGCGGAGACGGCGTTCGTCGAAGCGCGCCTGCGCGATCATGGCGCGTCCTCAGGCAAGCTGCTCGATCTCGGCTGCGGCACCGGCCTGCACGCGCTCGCTTTCGCGCAGCGGGGCTGGAACGTTGCCGGCATCGACCTCAGCCACGAGATGATCGCGAGCGCCAAGGCGCGCGCCGAACAGGCCGGGCTGTCGATTCCATTCCGGCAGGGCAATGCCTGCGAGGCAGGCCCCGAGCGCGATTTCGATGCGGTGGTGTCGCTGTTCCACGTCGCAAGCTACCAGACCAGCCGCGATGCGCTGGCGGCGATGTTCCGCACCGCTTACGCCGCGCTGAAGCCCGGCGGCACGTTCTTCTTCGATTATTGGTATGGCGGCGCCGTGCTGGCGCAGGGCGTCGAGACCCGGGTCAAGGTGATCGAGCAGGCGCCGCTGCGCCTCACCCGCATCGCGCAATCCGACCATGACGAGCAGGCCGCGACCGTCACCGTGAACTACACGCTGTTCTGCGAGGACTTGAAGAGCGCCACGATCCGGCGCGTCGATGAAGCGCACCACATGCGCTACTGGTTTCCGTTCGAGATCGATGCGGCGCTTGCGGCAAGCGGCTTCCAGCCTGCAGTTCATGCCGCATGGCTGACACAGGACGCGCCGAATTCGAACAGCTGGGCGGCCTATGCGGTCGCCAGAAAGAGCGGCACGCCGTGAGACCGCTGCGGCTCGCCGTGATGCTGGAGCAGGCGCTCGAGGTCGGCGGCGGCTTTCAGCAGCCGCTCAACGACATGCTCTGGCTGCGCGACTGGGCGGCCAAGTCCGGCAACGAGATCGTGGTCTACTCGCCCTATCCGAAGACGCTGCAGATCCTGAAGGAGTTCGGCGTCGAAGCCCGCCTGCGCAAGTTCGGCGTGCTCGACTATCTCTTCCTGTTCCTGAAATATTGCGGGCCGTTCGACCTCGTCCAGATCGCGCTCAAGCTGAAATCGCCGTTCGAGCGTGCGCTGATCCGCGACGGCATCGACGTCGTGCATTTCACCTCGACCTCGAAGCGGCATCTGCTGCTCTGGGAGCTGCCCTTCATCATCACGATCTTCGACGGCTGCCATCGCGACGCGCCGGAATTCCCTGAAGTCCGCACCTTCGGCGAATTCGAGCGCCGCGAGATCCTGTTCGGCCTCGCCAGCACCAAGGCGGCGGTGGTGATCGTCAATGCGCCCGAGCTGACCGACGATCTCTGTCGGCGCTACGCCATGGAGCGGGATCGCGCGGTCTGCATCCCGTTCTCGCCTTCGGCCTATGTCAGCCAGTCCGCGCCCGCCGCCGCTGACGACGCGGCGGTGCTGGCAAAATACCGCATCGAGCCCGGCTATCTCTTCTACCCGGCGCAATTCTGGCCGCACAAGAACCACATGACGCTGCTCGCAGCGCTCGCGAGCCTGCGCGAGCGGGGCATCACCGAACGGCTGGTGCTGTGCGGCTCGGACCGCGGCGGCCGCGACAAGATCAACGCGGCGATCCGCACCCTCGGCCTGTCGGATCAGATCTCCATCATCGGCTTCGTCGAATCCGCCGAGCTCGGCGCGCTCTATCGCGGCGCCGCCGCGCTGGTGATGCCGAGCTATTTCGGCCCGACCAACCTGCCGCCGCTGGAAGCCTGGGCCGTCGGCACGCCCGTGATCTATCCCGAGGCCTTCAAGGCCCAGGCCGGCGACGCCGCGATCCTGTTCGACTACGACGATCCGCGCTCGCTCGCGGATGCTATCATCGCCCTCCGCACCGACGGCACGCGCGAGCGGCTGCGCGCGGCCGGTCAGCTGCGGCTCGCGCAATTTGCCGAGGAGACCAAGGCCGGCCACCTGCAATTCGCCCGGCAGCTGGAACGGCTGAAGCATCGGCTGGCGCTGACGCCGCGCTAGGATACTTATCAAGGCGAATGTCGGCTCGGATGGTCAAGCAGGCGTTTTACGATGAGTCGGAGCGTCTCCGCTCGTGAGCCTGAGCAGACTTTGAGCGATTCCACCCTATCGACCAAACGACAGATCTTGACCACCGGGTTGTCGTATCGCAAGGACGGTTGGCCGCGCTTCCTGTTGAGGCATCGAAGAGAAAACTTCCCCATGCCCAAGAACGCTCTCTTCGTTATATTGACGCTAGCTTTGAGCGCGACAATTGTTCAGGGCATTCTTTGGATGAGAGGCATCAGACCATCACCTCGAAACGGTCTGTGGGAGCGGATGACTTGGGAGGTCTTTCCCAGGGATGATCAGCAAAGGCAATTCGTGCAGCAACGACTGCTGATGGCGATCGTGACGCTTCCGATAGTAGCTTTCGTGGTCCACACACTTCTCGAAAGGCTGGCCACATAGCTGCCGTGAAGCGTCTGCTTTTGGCCCATATCGCCGGACATCAAATGCGCTGACGGCAACGCAGTTTATTAGTACACGTCCTAAGCCGGAATCAACGCCCGCAGGCGCTCGCGCAGCGCGCCATTCAGCAGCGGGCTTGCGAGCACGCCGACCGCGGCCAGCCAGATCGCGCATTCCGCGATGAAATGCACGAGCCCGCTCCCCGACACCAACGTGGTGATCGCGAGCCCGATCAACCAGCCCGACGCTACGATGCCTGCGCCCACGATCAGCAAAAACGCGACGTGCCTTCCCGGATGATGCAGGGTCTGCCGCATCACCATCAGGGCGAGCAGGCCGAACTGGACCAGCATGTCGCTCGCGACCACGGCGAGCGCGGCGCCGAGCGGGCCGAGCTGCGGGATCAGGACGAAGGACAGCACGAGGAATACGACGAGCTGAAGTCCCTTGGTGCGGATCAGCAGGTCGCCACGATTGCTGTGGTTGGCAAAACCAAGCGCCAGCAGCGACGGTGCGACCGCCGCCGAGCCGAGCAGCAGCGTCACCGTGAGCGGCACGTCATAGGGAATGCTGCCATGGGTCCACAGCGCGAAGAAGTCCGGCCAGAACGGCAGCAGGCCTCCGACGATCACGCAGGCGAGGCCGGTGACGAACACCGAACCATGGGCATAGAGCCGGCGCAGCCGCTCCTTGTCGCCGATCGCGTGGTCGTGGCCGAGCTCGGCGGCGAGCGGCAGCGTGACCTGGAGGCAGAGCCCGCGCACCAGGCTCGCGATCACGCGCGTCAGCCCCCATTGGGCCACCGCAACGCGGTTGGTGACCAGCGCCGAGACGAGCAGCACCGGAACGTTGATCAGCGCGAGCTCGGTGAAATTGGCGACCGCGAAGGGCAGCGCGCGACCGAACTGGCCGATGCTCCAGCGCAGGGACGGCGCGCGCCGCCTGCCGGCACGGCGCAGGAACGGAAACAGTCGCGGCGCGTCGAAGGCGGCGAGAAAGATCGCGAACGCCAGCTGCATCGACACGAAGGCAATCGCAACCGAAAGCAGGCTGCCGACCATCGCGAGCGCCACAAGCTGCGCGATCTGTCCGAGCAGCAGCGCGCCGTTTTGCAGCCACACCGTCCGGCCGTACTGGCCACGGGCGCGATAGAGGCCGGAGGCGAGATTGGCGGGCACGGTCAGGAGCATGCCCAGCGTCATCACGAGCATCGCGGCGTCGAAGGTCGGCGCCGCGTGAAAACCGAGCACCGCCGATGGCGGCGCCAGGTAAATGGCCGCGCCCACCACAACGGCGAGCACCGCGACGACCGCGAGGTAAAGTCGCAGCATGGCCGCATAGAAATTTGCCGTGCGACCGTCACAATCGGTGCAGGCCTTGAAGGCGAGAAAGCGGTTGATCGCGCGCAGCTGCAATCCGGCATCCGCGACGACGACGAGGCTGCCGGCCGCGTAGATCGCGAGCCAGGCCGCGAGCAGGTCGCCGCTCCAGACATGCAGGAACGCAGGGATCAGCAATAGTTGCTGTGTCAGCCCCAGCACCATCTGGACGAGGTTCGCGGACCAGCCCTGCAACAGCCGGCGGGCACGACCGGCCCCGCCCGGTCCGCCCGAACCGTCGGCCTTGCCGGGCGCGTCAATCTGCGTGTCGGTCAAGCCGCATCCTTCCCGGCAAGCCCCGGCGCGCGATCGCCGGTTGATTCCCGCAATGAAAGCCGCCAATTTGGCGCGATCGGATTGGGACGTTGAAGCCGCGTCTTAAGGCGGTTAGACAGCTTAGGCAATGGCATCCGAATTCATCCCCTTCAACCGGCCTTACGTCACGGGCAAGGAGCAGGCCAATATCGAGCTGGCTCTGAAGAGCCATCATTTGTCGGGCGACGGCGCCTTCACCCGGCGCTGCCACGAATGGCTCGAACGGCGCACCGGCTCTGCGAGGGCCCTGCTGACGCATTCCTGCACCTCCGCACTTGACCTCGCCGCGATCCTGCTCGACCTCAAGAGCGGTGACGAGGTCATCATGCCCTCCTTCACCTTCGTCTCGACCGCAAACGCCTTCGTGCTGCGTGGCGCGATCCCCGTTTTCGTCGACATCCGCGAGGACACGCTCAACCTCGACGAGCGCCGGATCGAGGCCGCCGTCACCTCGCGCACCCGCGCGATCGCGCCGGTGCATTATGCCGGCGTCGCCTGCGAGATGGATCCGATCCTCGCCATCGCCAAGCGTCACGGCTTGCGCATCGTCGAGGATGCGGCGCAGGGCATCATGGCGAGCTACAGGGGCACGCCGCTTGGCGCCATCGGCGATCTCGGCAGCTTCTCCTTCCACGAGACCAAGAACATCATGTCGGGCGAAGGCGGCGCGCTGCTGGTGAACGATCCCGCGCTCAGCCTGCGCGCCGAGATCGTGCGGGAGAAGGGCACCGATCGCGGCCGCTTCTTCCGCGGCGAGGTCGACAAATACACCTGGCAGGACGTCGGCTCGTCGCTGCTGCCGAGCGACCTCACCGCGGCCTTCCTGTGGGCGCAACTGGAGGACGCCGAGCACATCACAAGCGAGCGGCGCGCGATCTGGGACCGGTATCACGCCATGCTGGCGCCGCTCGAGCAGCGTGGCCTGCTGCGCCGCCCGGTCGTGCCCGACCATTGCGGGCATAACGGCCATCTCTATTACGTGCTGCTGCCGCGGGGGACGAATCGCGACACCGTGCTCGGCAAGCTGCGGGACGCGCAGATCGGCGCCGTATTCCATTACGTGCCGCTGCATTCCGCGCCGGCCGGAATGCGGTTCGCCCGCGCGCATGGCGATCTCAAGCACACCACGGATCTGTCCGAGCGGCTGGTCAGGCTGCCGTTCTGGGTGGGCTTGCAAGAGGCGCAGCAGGCGCGGGTCTGCGAGACGCTCGGCGCGATCCTCGGGCGCTGAACTCTACAATCCGTCCGACTCGCCGTTCTTCGGCGTCGAACGCGGCATGAAGGGCGCGAACGACGTATCGGTCGTGGTCGGCATCGTCAGCTTGCCGCCGGACTCTGCGGGCGTGGTAGCAGCCGTTGGCGAAGCCGTGGTCGTTCCGTCCGGGCGCTGGAGCGCCAAAACCTCGCTGCGATCGCCCTGCTTGAGCGTCACCTCGCGCGGCTGAACCGCGGTCAGCGACCAGCCGCCGAGCGATTCGCCCTGGCGCAGGCGCACCACCTTCTGGTCGATGCGGTTGACGAGAATCGCGATCGCCTCGCCCTCGCCCACCACGGCGCCCACCAGCAGCAGCGGCGGCGGCGCATCGACCGGCCTCGGCGGCGGCGGCGCCGATACCTCTTCGACCGGAGACGCGGCAACCGCGCGCGGCGGCGGCCGGCGCGAGGCCGAGAAGATCGGTCGCTCCTGGGTCATGGTCAGCGCCGAGAGCGGCACCGCCCACAGCGGATTGCCGCGCGGAATCGGTTTGCTCGCGGCCTGCGCCGGCTGCGCGATCGGCCGCATCGCGCCGACATCGACGCTTTCGGCGGGGCCGGCAGCATCATCGGACAGGATATCCATGCGCGACGAGGTGGCCGCCGAGGCCGCGGCAACGCCCAGGACCGCGCACAGCGCGGCCAATCCCATCGCTCGCAACGAGGCGGACATCGAATTCCCTTGCAGACTCGCCTGCGGCCGCACGCCGCAAGACATCGACAGCCAAACTAGGCCCGATGCGCCTGACCATCAACCCGCGTCGTACCAGCTCGATTCGGAGGGAATGGCGCCTCCCTCCTGCATATGTTGCGATGCATGAAAATGTTGCCCAACGGCCACGATCGCTGAAATTGCACGCGGAACAGGCTGGAACCCCGCGCAATTGGACCTCCATTCATTGCGAGGCGCGGTGACGCCGTGAGATTGTGTGCGGGCGCAAGGCGTTGCCGCACGCCCGGGTTGCATGCTTGCGATGATTTCTTTTTCCGATTTGAGAACAGCGATGACCGGACCGACAATGGCGCGCGTGAGGATCGGACACAGGCTGGGGTCCGTCGTCCGTCACGCGCTGGCGACCCTGCTTGCGACCACCGCGCTCGGCGTCGTCACGGCCCATGCCGTCGACGGCATCTGGACCGGCAGCACCTCCACCGAGTGGACGGATGGAACGAACTGGACGTCTAGTCCGGACGTACCTGACGGCACCGCGACCTTCACCAATACCGGTCCGACTACGGTCGACAGCAACGGTCTCGTCAACATCGGCGCCGTCGTGTTCACGGCCGCACCCAATGCGCAGGCCTACACCGTCAACACCAACGACATCTTCGTGGTGAACGGCGCCGGCATCTCGAACAACTCGACCAACGTGCAGACGTTCAACGTCGGCTCCAGCATGGTGTTCACGAACTCCAGCAGCGCGAGCGCCGGCAGCAATGTCGTGACGTACAACGTCAGCGGCGGCGGGATGAGCTTCAACGACACCTCGACCGCGGGTTCGGCCGCCATCACCAACAACGGTGTCATCGAGTTCAACGGCGGCAGCAACGCGGGCACCGCGACGATCACGAACAACATCGTGCTGAACTTCAACGACACCAGTTCGGCGAGCGGGTCCACCATCACCAACGCCGCGACCGGCTTCGTGGCCTTCACCGCCTCGTCCACCGCGGGCACCTCGACGATCTCCAACAGCGGCTCGCTGAGCTTCGTCAACTCCGCCACCGCCGGCAGCGCCACCATTACCACCGAGAATTTCGCCACCACGACCTTCACCGGCACGTCGACCGGCGGCACCGCCCGCTTCATCACCAATGCCGGCGGCACCTTCGACATTTCCGGGCTGACCAGCACCGGCATGACGTCGGGTTCGATCGAAGGCGCCGGCGACTATGTGCTCGGCGCCAAGACGCTCACCACCGGCAGCCTCAACTCATCGACACAGGTCGACGGCGTGATCTCCGGCGCCGGCGGCGGCCTCACCAAGGTCGGCACCGGCACGCTGACGCTCACGGGCACCAACACCTATACCGGTCCGACGACGATCTCGGCCGGAACGCTGGCGCTGTCGGGCTTCGGCAGCATCGCGAACTCCAGCGTCGTGACGGTGGACGGGACATTCGACATCTCCGCGTCCTCGTTCCCGTTCAACGCCATCACCACGCTCGCCGGCGGCTCCAGCGGCGTCGTCAACATGGGCAGCAACGGGCTGTTCATCAGCAACGGCTCGACCGAATTTGCGGGCGTCATCCAGGGCACCGGCGGATTTGAAGTCGGCGGCGGCACGCAGACCCTCTCGGGCGTGAACACCTACACCAACGTCACGCAGATCGACGCCGGTGCAACGCTGGCGCTGAAGGGCAGCGGCTCGATTGCGAGTTCGCTCTACGTCGCGTTCTCCGGCGCCGGCGCAACGCTCGATATTTCCCAGACCACGTCCGGGGCGTCGGTGACACAGCTGTTCTCGTTCGGCACCAACGGCGTCGTCGCGCTGGGGTCGAAGACGCTGACGGTCACGGTGGGCAACTCCTTCGGCGGCGTGATCCAGGACGGCGGCATCGGCGGCGGCACCGCCGGCAACCTCACGATCGCGAGCGGTGCGACGCAGCAGCTCTACGGCACCAACACCTATACCGGCACCACGACCATCGCGGCCGGCGGCGAGCTCGATCTCATCAACTCCGCAGGCAGCGACGGCAGCATCTCGGCCTCGAGCAGCGTCGTCGCCAACGGCATCTTCGACATCACGGCCTTGAGCACGGGCACCTCGATCAAGTCGCTGGCCGGCTCCGGCAACGTCAATCTCGGCGCCAACACGCTGACGATCACCAACGGCAACGGCACTTTCGCCGGCGTGATCGACGATGCCGGCGCGGGCGGCGGCCTGACGCTGGCCGGCGGCACGCAGACGCTGTCCGGCAACAGCACCTATACCGGCGCCACCACCGTGAATGGCGGCACGCTGGTGGTGGACGGCTCGATCCTGAACAGCCCGACCACCGTCAATGCCGGCGGCACGCTCGCAGGCTCCGGCGCCGTCGCCGGCGTCCAGGTCAACGGCGGCACGCTTGCGCCGGGCAGCGCAGCGAACCCGTTCGGCCCGCTGACGGTGAACGGATCGCTGATCTTCACGGCGGCCTCGACCTATCTGGTGCAGGTCTCCTCGACCAGCGCGAGCCTCACCCAGGTGACAGGCGCAACCGACCTCGGCGGCGCGACGGTGAGCGCCAACTTCACCTCGGGGACCGTCAAGAAGCAGTACACGATCCTGACCGCGGCCGGCACCCTCGCCGGCACCACCTTCAATCCGACCGTCCTCTCCAACATGCCGACGCTGAACGCGACGCTGAGCTACGACACCAGCAACGTGTTCCTCAACGTCAACGTCAATTTCGCGCAAGCCGGCGGCCTCAACGGCAACCAGCAGAACGTCGCGAACACGCTGACCAATTTCTTCAACACGACCGGCGGCATTCCCGCAGCCTTCGCTGCGCTGTCGCCGGCGGGACTGACCACCGCCTCGGGCGAGCTCGGCACCGGCATCATCCAGTCCGCGATCAACGCCGACGGCCAGTTCCTGAACCTGATGCTCGATCCGACCGTCATCGGCCGCTCGGGCGGCTTCGCCAAGGCGGGCAGCGTCGCGCAATTCGCCGGGAGCGACGACGCGACCGCCTATGCCACGATGCGCCTCGCCAACGCGCGCGAGCGCGAGGCCTACGCGATGGCGACCAAGGCGCCGCTGCTGTCGTCACAGCCGAGCAGCCGCTGGAGCGTCTGGGCGGCCGGCTATGGCGGCTCGGCCTCGGTCGGCGGCAATGCGGCGGTCGGCTCGCAGGACCTGACCGCGCGGGTCTGGGGCGGCGCGGCCGGCGCCGACTACAGGCTGTCGGTGGATACGCTGGTCGGCTTCGCGCTCGGCGGCGGCGGGCTGAACTACTCGGTTGCCAATGCGATGGGCTCGGGCTCGGCCGATTTGTTCCAGGCCGGAATCTACGGCCGGCACAATTTCGGGCCGGCCTACATCTCGGCCGCGCTGGCCTATGGCTGGCACGACGTCACCACCAATCGCACCGTGGCGCTCGCCGGCGCCGACCAGCTCCAGGGCCGCTACAAGGCCGACACCTTCTCGGCCCGCTTCGAGGGCGGCTACCGCTTCGCAACGCCTTTGATCGGCATCACGCCTTACGCGGCCGCACAAGTGACGAACTTCAACCTGCCGAACTATTCCGAAGTCAGCCTCAATGGCGGCGGCCTGTTCGCGCTGAACTACGCCGCGCAATCCGTCACCGACACCCGCTCCGAGCTCGGCCTGCGCACCGACAAGGCCTACGCCATGCAGAACGGCGTGCTGACCCTGCGCGGCCGCGCCGCCTGGGCGCACGACTACAATCCGAGCCGCGCCGTCACCGCGCTGTTCCAGACCCTGCCGGGCACCAGCTTCGTCGTGAACGGCGCACGCGTCGATGCCGACTCCGCGCTGGTCAGCGCCAGCGCCGAGATGAAATGGCTCAGCGGCTTCTCGATCGCCGGCACCTTCGACGGCGAGTTCTCCGGCAACGTCACCAGCTATTCCGGCAAGGGCGTGTTCAAGTACTCCTGGTGAGCCGACACAGCCCACCTGATTTGGCGCCCTACTTCCCCGCCTGCCACTGGCCGGAGACGCCCAAAATCACCCTGACGCGGCCGGTGGGGGCATCGCTCAGCGCCGTGGTCTGCGGCACCTGGACGTCGAGCTGGTCGACGAACAGGAACGGCATGCCGGCCTCGAGATCGTAGAGCAGCTTTTGCAGCGCGGGCTGCTCCAGCTCGCAGCTCACGACGAGGCCGACGAAGCCATCCTTGGTTTGCGCGCCTGAGACATCGACCTGCGAGGACTGCACCGAGCCGCCGACATTGCCGACGGCGGCGGCAACCCGCTGCAACAGATTGGCACCCGCGACCGTCACGGTGGGCCCTTCCAGGAACGGCGTGCCCGGATGCTCGGCCGAGACCGCCGCGGGATTCCTGGCGCCGCCCTTGCGGCCACGCAGCTGGTCGAGCAGGTCCGAGGTCTGCGCCAGCGCCTGGCGGTGGGCGATCACGTCGGCGATCGACAGCCCTGCCGTCAGCAACAGCGCGCCGGCGATTGCGAGATAGAGCGTGACTGCAATCAGCGGCGATCCCGTGAGGGCCCGCGCAACGGCATGTCCGCCGGCGGCCTTGGCGCTGCCCATGCCGACGCTCATGGCGCGTTCCTCGGTTCGATTTGCGCCTCGATGTGGAAGCGCTCGCCGGGATCGGAGGGGCTGCGCGTCGTCGGCGCGTAGAAGGTCGCGCGCGTAAAATGCTGGGACTGCTCGATCAACGGGATCAGCGAGGGCGCATCGCGCGTGATGCCGCCGATCTGGATCTTGTTGCCGGACAGATGCATCTCGGTGACATAGGTATGATCGGGCAGTATCCGGCTCAGCGATTCCAGCACGATCACGCTCGCCGGCGTCTCGTATTTGCGGCGCTCCAGCAGCGCGAGCGGCGAGCGCTCGCCGCCGTCGCTGCCGCGCAGCGCGGCGCGGCGCTGGGTGATCTGCCGTTCGAGCTCGCCCTCCTGCGCGGTGAGACTGTCGGCCAGGTAGCCGGCGGCGACGGAGCCGATCACCGCGGTGACCGCGGCAAGGGCCAGCACGGCCTGCAGCGTCCGGCTCAACCGCACCGGATCGATCGCGCCGCGCGATCTCTGCTCGAACACCTTGACGCGCCCGCCCCCGCTCGCCTCCGTCACGATCGCGATCGCCGACGGATGGAACGCCGAGACCGCCTCGACATAGTTCATCGCCTGCCGGCGCGGCACGGCCGCGATCTCCGTGGTGATGCTCTCGCTGCCATGCGCCACCGGGGCGCTGCACCCGAACACGGCCTCCGCCGCGCTCCATGGCGTCAGCCGGTCGATCTGCGCCCGCACGATGCCCTCGAGGAAGTCGGCCGCGCGGGCCGGCAGCTCCAGGGTGCGGAACAGGAAACGTGTCGGCCGCAGCACGATCTCGACGCGGCTGCCGCGGGCGATCTGCGCCAGATTGACGCCCGTGAACTTGCCGTCCTCGAACGCGATCTCTTTCGGCACATTCTCCGACTTCGTCGCCTCGAGCGCGAACGCACCGGTCTCGGTCTCGACCAGCCGCACCACGCGCGGCGCCACCACGCGCTCCAGCGCGGCAACGATCGCCCCGGCCACGGTGCCGGTCCAGGCATCGAGAATGCCGCGAAGGGAATTGAGCGAGCTCATCTCACAGAGGCTTTCCGGCGGAGCCGTCCAAGGCATTGTGCCACGACAATACACGATAGGGCTCGTCGCCGCTCTCGAGAAGCAGGATGACGATCTCGGCCGAGCTGCGGCGACGCGACGGCGCCTCGACCGTTACCGTCATCCGGTACGCCTTCGCGCCCTCGCTGGTCGCATTGGTGCCGCCGGCGAGCCCGACCAGCGATCGCGGATCGACATTGGGGTCGGCGCGGTCGCGCAGCAGCTGTTGCAGCGTCTGCGGCGTCATGCCGGGCAGCGCGGCCACCACCTGCGGCGCGGCGTCCAGCACGTTCACCGTCCGCATGTTGCTGAACACGGTGACGAAAGGCAGCATGCGTTCCACGACGGCGGACGGAATGCCGCGCACGAGCCAGAGCTCGTCGCTGTGCGGAAACGGCGCATGGCGCGGCAGATAGGTGGCGCCGAGCGTGCGGTAATAGGAATCTTCCGGATTGTCCTGGCCGGGCTCGGTCGACGAGCGCCAGGCCATGATCCGGTCGGCGTAGACAGGCGCATCCGCCGCGGAGACGCCGAGCGCCGTCATCAGGCCCGCCAGCATCGCCCTCGGCGCCATGTTGAGATCCACGCGCGCGGCCTCCGAGCGGAAGGTCACGCTCACCCGGCCGGCCCCGACGCGCGCATTGAAGGTGCCGCTGGTCGGGCGCGTTGCTTCGGGTTGCGCCGTCAACCGGTAGGCCGCCAGCTCGAGGCCGGCGTTCGCCAGCGCATCCGCCTGCAACCGGTCGGCATTGACGGCCACCGTGATCGCCGTGTTGGTGACATAGGAGAGGTAGATCAGCGCGAGCGCGGCGAGCGCCGCCAGCATCCAGAGCACCGCGACGACGATGAAGCCGCGGCTGTCACGAAGACTCGCTTGTCCGGGCTGCGCGCCGCTCACAGCTGCTGCTCCTCTTTCTCGGCCTGTTCCGGCCGGGTACGCGCCGTGACGCATGACGCCGGATTCCTGGCCCGCGCGCACTCGGCCGGTGCCGTGATGTGCGGGATCGCGGCGGCCGACACCGCCAGCACCTGCCCGGTCGCACTGTTGCGCACGGTGATGCGGATGCGGTCCGGCAATTGCGCCTGGCCGCGCCAGGTCGGCTGCCACCGGCCGTCCGGCCCGGCATAGGTGAAGCTGACGCGGAACGGCGCGCGGACCAGCACCACCTGGTCGGCGAAACGGATCTGCCCGTCGGTCGGCATCGGCTGGAACGGCGCGCGCTCGCGCACCAGCGCGAGCCCTTGAGAATCGGCCTTCTCGATCAGGCGGATGAATTCGAGGCCCGGCCGCGCGCTCGGGCCGAGCGCGGTGCGCAGGAAGGTCACCGACAATTCGGCGCCGTCGAACAGCGGCGCCCTGGCGTCGCCGTTGACGGTGATCGGCTCGGCGACCGACAGGTCGGCGACGATACGGTCGAGGCCGGTGGCGAGGCGCTCGGCCTGCTGCACCCGCGCGATGCCGCGATTCCAGTTCGGCAGCCATTGCGCGGTCACCGTCGCCAGTGCCCCGAGGATGACGGTCATCAGCAGCGTCGCGAGCAGCACTTCGAGCAGTGTGAAGCCCGCCTCGTCGGCCAGCATGCGGCGCAGCCGTTTCATGGCGCGCCCCTTGGCACCAGCTTCACCGTCGTGATCTGGATCGCAGCTCCGTCGGCGCGCTGGAGGCGCAGATTGACGGCCAGAGGCACGAAGCGATCGGTGGCGGGATTGCCGCCCGCCACATTCATCGGCGCCACGTCGACGCGCCAGCGGCTGCCGGCGAGCTCGCCGCTCTGCCGGCCGGGCTTGAGCAGCCCCCGCGCCGGAAGGTCCGCAAGCAGCGTCTCGGCCGTGCCCGACAGCGCCAGATGCTGGTCGATCGAACGCGTCCCCCTGGTCGTCGTGGCGATGACCGAGCCGATCGCCCCGAGCACGACCGTGATGATCGCGAGCGCCACCAGCGCCTCGATCAGCGTGAAGCCGGCGGCGTCAGAGCAGCTTCTGCGGGACAATCTCGACGCCTCCGGTCAGCCAGTTGACACGCACCTCATAGCTCATGCCCGGCCGCGCCAGCGCGATCGTCCCGCCGCACGACATGCCTGACGGAAAGAAATCGATCGACCGCCCCGCGGCGCGATCGGCACAGCGCGCGGCCAGCGTTGCCTGCACGACCACGTCGCCCGGCAGGCGGATGGTCCGCCCGCTGACGCCGGAGCGGATCGCACGCGCCTGCGCATCGACCTGCGTCACCACCCGCACCTGCCGGCGCAGCGCCGCATTGCGGTCGGCCTTCAGCAGCGCCGCGGTCTCGACCGCATAGCTCTCCAGCCTGGCGCGCGTCGTCGAGCGCGGGATCGCCGGCAGGATGATCGCCGCGAGCAGGCCGATGATCGCGAGCACGCACAGGATCTCGATCAGCGCGAAGCCGCGCGCATCGCGAAAACCTTCAGCGCGTGCCGCTGACAATGTCGGCCGCCGTTCCACTGCCGCCTTCCTGACCGTCCGATCCGAGCGAGATGATGTCATAGGGTGCGCTCGCGCCCGGCGAGCGATAGACATAGCCGTGCCCCCAGGGATCGTTCGGCACCACGCCGCCGCGCAAATACGGTCCGTTCCAGCCGGCTTGATTGGTGTTGCGGGTCAGCGCGGCAAGGCCCTCGTTCGACGTCGGGTAACGCCCGAGATCGAGATAATACAGATCGAGCGCACTGGAGAAGCTCTCGATCTGGATCTTCGCCGCCTTGGCCTTGGACTCGCTGAGATAGTTCAGCACCCGCGGGCCGACCAGCGCCATGATCATGCCGATGATGGTGATGACGACCAGCATCTCGACGAGGGTGAAGCCCGCCTCACCTCGCCCTCTGCGCCGTCGGCCGCGCGATGCGGATCGATGTTTGGTCACTTCAAGCCTCTCTTGTTCCTTGCCCGTTTCCCGGCCCATTTCTTGGCTCATTCCCTGGCCCATTCCCTGGCCCTAACCGACAATCTGGCTCACCGACATCAGCGCCGTCATCACCGAGGTGATCAGGCCGCCGACGACCAGCGAGATCGCGATGATCGCTGCCGGCCCCGCAATGCCGACGGCGCGGTCCAGCGTCCGCTGCAGCTTGGTCTCGTAGAATTCGGCGACGCGCCCCGAGAGCATCGGCAATTGCCCGGTCTCGTCACCGAGCCGGAGCATGCGCACCGCCATCGGCGGCAGCGCTTCGGTCTCGGCCAGCGCGTCGGACAGTTTCGAGCCGTGACGGACACGGTCGGCGGCATCGCTCCAGACCGCGGACGGACCGGTCGTCGCCATCATGTCGATCAGGATGCGCAGCGTGATGGTGAGATTGACGCCGCTGCCGAGCAGCAGGCCGAGATTGCGGCAGAACAACGCGGTACGATACGCGCTCATGATGTTGCGGATCGCCGGCAGCCGCGTGATCGCATTGGTGAGGCCGTGGCGGATGCGCTGCTGCCGCAGCAGGAGCCACACGGCCGCGATGGCCGCCGCCAGCCCCGCCAGCACCGCGTCGGAATTGCCGCGCAGGAACGTCGAGATGTTGAGGAAGACGCCAACGATGGGGTCGACCTTGGCGCCGAAATCCTGGAGCACGGATGCGAACTGCGGCAGCACGAAGGTGAGGAAGAACAGCAGCACGCAGCCGGCCGCGCCGAGCACGAACACGGGATAGCGGATCGCATCCGACAGTCGGCGCCGCAAGGCCTCGCTGCGCGCGCGTTCGCCGGCCAGCACCTCCAGCACCTGATCGAGCGAGCCGGAGGCCTCGCCGACCCGCACCAGCGCGATATACATCGGCGGAAACAGCCCCTCGTGCCGCGCCAGCGCCTCGGCAAAGCTCTCGCCCGAGACGACGCGCGAACGGATGTCGGCGACGACCGGGCGCAGCCGGCCGAGATCGGGATCGGCGGCGAGCAGCTCCAATCCGTCGTTGATGCGGGCGCCGGCGCGCAGCAGCAGTGCCAGATCGCGGGTGAGGATGGTGACGTCTTCCGGCTTCGGCCGGTTGAACAGGCTGAACACACTGCCGGTCGCACCGCCCTCTTCCGGCGTGACGTTGTCGACCAGCACGAGACCAAGCTGCTCGATCCGCTGCGCGACGTCGCCCGGCGCAGGCGCGGCGATGGCGCCGGAGACCAGTTCGCCGTTGGCATTGAGCGCGCGGTAGCGGTAGTTCGGCATGAGCTCTATCGCGGAGCGGACGTGGGTTGAATCAAGCGGCCGCATGCTCGGTGCACCTCTCCCGCCTGCGGGAGAGGTCGACGCGAAGCGGCGAGTGGGGGTTCTCTCCTCTTGGGGATTGTCGATTGCAGAGACACCCTCTCCCCAACCCTCCCCCGCAAGCGGGAAAGGGAGCACACCTCTCGTCTTGCGGCATTTGAGCCTGATCGCATCATCTAGCGCACCGTCGTGACGCGGAAGACCTCGGGCACGGTGGTGAGGCCGGCCCGGCATTTGGCGACCGCGTCCTCCAGCATCGTGGTCATGCCGCCCCGCATCGCGGCGGCGTCGATGCTGTGGGAATCCGTCTGCGGTCCGACCAGCGCACGCACCTCCTCGGACATTTCGAGGATCTCGAACACGCCGTTGCGGCCGCGATAGCCGGTGCCGCCGCAACGTTCGCAGCCGCCGGCCTCGTGCACGACCTCGCCGCACTTGAAGCCGATCACGGCAAAGCGCGGGTCCTTGGCGAGATCCGCCTGGGTCAGCGCATGCGGCACCTTGCAGCGGTCACAGAGCATGCGCACCAGCCGCTGCGCGACCACGGCGCGCAGCGTCGACTTGAGCAGAAAGCCCTCGATGCCGAGATCGATCAGACGCGGCACGGCGGCCGCCGCCGTCTCGGTGTGCAGCGTCGTCAGCACGAGATGGCCGGTGAGCGCAGCGTGGATCGCGATATGCGCGGTCTCGGCGTCGCGGACCTCGCCGACCATGATCACGTCGGGGTCCTGGCGCACGAAAGAGCGCATGGCCGAGGCGAAGGTCAGCCCGATCGACGGCTTGACCTGGGACTGGTTGATGCCGGGGATCTCGTATTCGACGGGATCCTCGATGGTGAGGATTTTTCGCGTCGGCTCGTTGAGGATCGACAGCATGGTCGCGAGCGTCGTGGTCTTGCCGCTGCCGGTCGGCCCGGTGACGACGATCATGCCGTGCGGCATCGCCAGCAGGCGCGTCATCACGCTTTCGTCGCGTGCGGCAAGACCGAGCTTGCTCATCTCCAGCAGGCCGCGGTCGCGCGGCAACAGGCGGATGACGGCGCTCTCGCCGTGCTGCGTCGGCATGGTCGCGACGCGAACGTCGAGCTCGCTGCGCCCGACGCGCACGCGAGCCGCGCCGTCCTGCGGCAGCCGCCGTTCCGCGATGTTGAGGCTGGCGAGAATCTTGATGCGCGAGATCAGCGCCTGCGGCGGGATACCGTGCGGCGACGGCAACGCGCGGAGCAGTCCGTCGACGCGCATGCGTACCGTAAGTCCTGCGCGGAACGGCTCGACATGGATGTCGCTCGCGCGCAAATCCACCGCGCGCTCCAGGAGATCGTTGAGGGCGCGCACCACCGGCGCACCGCTGGCGAGATCGCGCAGACTTTCGATGTCGTCGTCGGACTGTTGCGCAACGCCTTTGCCGCTTCGATCGGCATTTGCGTCATCGGCATCGGCCCGTTGATCGAGGACCGTCGTAATGTCTTCGTATGACGCCACGACGACATCGACCGGCGTCCCGAACACGATTTCGGCGGCGCGAATGGCTGCCGTGTCGGAGGGGTCGGCGACAGCCAGCCGGAAGGCGTCGTTCGTCGCGCTGAAAGGAAAGATGGTGGATTCACGCAGGAAGCGGCGCGAAAAGCCGTCAAGACGGGGCGTCGCCGCGAGCAATTGCGGCAGGCTCAGCCGCGGCAGTGCAAAATAATCGGAGACTTCGTCAGCGAATTCGGCCGCGGACAGATCGGTGGCCTCCCACAATTCGCGCAAGGGGCGCGTCAGCGCGGGATTGGCCGACTTGTCCATGTGGGCGTGCGCCCGCGGCGGCAGTGAATATTTGTCGAGGAGGTGCTGCCGGAAGCTATCTGCGGAGCGGTCGCGCATCGCATTCACAGCGTTGACCTTGTTACTTGAATGCAACAACTTCGGCGGGTTACGGACAGCCCTTTGCCCTTGACTTATTTCTTAGCAAAAACATAATCGTGGCGCAAACTATTGAGCGTCCGAGCCGACGGGGGACCGGATGCAATTTTCAATCACTTCCAGCGTTGGCAGGCGTATTTTGTCCAGGGTGGTCCAGCCGCTTTTGCGCCTTCGCTCAGCGTTGCCCGGGACGCTCGTTCTGTTGTCGTGTGCGTTCGTGCTCGGCGCCTGCATCGTCACCGCCGACCAGTCGGTGGAAGCCGATCCAAAGGATCCGCGCGCCCAGGACATCGCCGACAAGATCCGCTCCCTCGATCTCCAGCCGCGGCTCCCTGCGGACACCGGGTCGGGCGGTGTGGCTCAGGCGAAATCGTCCAAGCCCGCGATCTATCTCAGCGATGGTGCAACGCCGCAAGGCGGCGCGCTGGCCGAGCGCGACGATGCCGGCGGCAGCGGCTACGACCTGAATTTCGAGAACGCTCCCGTCGCCAGCGTCGCAAAGGTCATCCTTGGTGACGTACTCAACGTCGGCTACACGATCGACCCCCGCGTGCAGGGAACCGTGACGCTGGCCTCGGTGCGGCCGGTACCCAAGGCGGACGCGCTCTACGTGCTGGAAAACGCGCTCCGCATGTCCGGTGTCGCGCTGGTCCGCGATCGCACCGGCTATCGCCTGCTGCCGGCGCCGGAGGCCGGACCCGGCGGCATCGACCGTTCGGCGAACGCCGCGGCCGGCCAGGGCATCACGGTGGTGCCGCTGCGCTACGTCTCGGCCCAGAACATCTTCAAGCTGCTCGACGCCTTCGGCGTGAAGGCCTCGACCATGCGTCCCGACAGCGCCCGCAACACGCTGATCGTCAGCGGCAGCGGCACCGAGCGGGCGAGCGCGGTGGACACCATCCTCTCCTTCGACGCCGACTGGATGCGCGGACAGTCGGTCGGCATCTTCCCGGTGCGCAACTCCACGCCGGAGCCCGTCATCGCCGAGATCGAGAAGATCATGGATTCCGGTGAAGGCGGCATGAGCCAGAGCATGATCAAGTTCCAGCCGATCGCACGGCAGAATTCGATCCTCGTGGTGAGCCAGAAGCCGGAATATCTCAAACGCGCGCAGACCTGGATCGCGCGGCTCGACCGCTCCGATACCGAAGGGGTGAACCTGAAGTCCTACCCGCTGCGCTACGGCAATTCCAAGCTGATCGTGGCGCTGCTGAACGACATGCTGCTCAGCCAGGGCGCGACGAGCAGCTCGACGCTCGACAGCGGTTCGAGCCAGATCTCGCCCGGCGCCGGAATCTCGACCTCATCATCGGGTAATCCGGTCGCCTCGCTCAGCGCGCTGCCGACCGCCGGTGCCGGCGCCTCGACCCCGGTCACCGCGCCCGCGGGATCTTCGCTCAGCGCCCGCCCCGCGCCGTCCGCGTCGGCGCCGCCGCCGGACAACGGCGTAAGCGGTCTTTCTGGCGGCACGGCGAAGCCCGGCCTCAATGGCATTCTCCAGAACGTGCGGATCACCGCCGACGTCACCAACAATGCCGTGCTCGTCTATGCCAACCAGGAGGCGCAGCGCATCGTCGAGCAGACCATCCGGCAGATCGACCGGCCGCAGCGCCAGATCGCGATCGAAGCGACGATCGCAGAGGTGACGCTGAACGACCAGCTGAACTATGGCGTACAGTTCTTCCTGGCCAGCAAGCAGGGCTCGATCTCCAACACCACCTCGGGCATCAGCAATTCGAGCACGATCGGCAGCAACATCGAGGGGACGAGCAACGCCGTCAACGCGGCGGCCGGCGCCCTGCTCGGCCGCGCGCTGCCGGGCTTCAACTTCCTGATCGGCGCCGAGAACTCGCCGCGCGTCGTGCTCGACGCGCTGCACGGCGTCACCAACGTCAAGGTGCTGTCGAATCCGTCGCTGGTCGTGCTCGACAACCAGCCGGCGACCTTGCAGGTCGGCGACCAGGTGCCGTTTTCGACGGGCACCGCGACCGTGCTGACCGCCAACAACACCGTCGTCAACACCATCGACTACAAGAACACCGGCATCATCCTGCGCGTGCTGCCGCGCGCCAACGCCAACGGCAATGTCGTGCTCGACATCGAGCAGGAAATCTCGAGCGTCGCCGCCGGCAGCGCCAACTCGCTGACGCCGACGATCTCGCAGCGCCGGGTCAAGAGCTCGATCGCGGTGACGAGCGGGCAGACCGTGCTGCTCGCCGGCCTGATCAGCGAGACCGAGAACAGGCAGCGCCAGGGCCTGCCGATCCTGGATTCCATTCCCGGCGTGGGCGACGCCTTCTCGCACCAGACCAATGCGCGCAGCCGCACCGAGCTGATCCTGTTCATCCGCCCGACCGTGATCAAGGATGGCGTCGATGCGCATGTCATCGCCGAGGAGATGCGCAGCAAGATGAACAGCCGCCTGGTCGGCACCAGCAATCCCGTGGTCACCGTGCCCAAGGCGGCACGCTGATCGCGTGACCGATCCGGAGGCGAATGACGGGACGGGCCCTGCGCTCGCGCTCGGCATCGCGCTGCTGCTGGGGGTGTTCGCCAGCCTCGTCGCCGCGCCGGGCGCCGAAGGCATGTTTGGCGCCTTCCTGGCTGCCCTGATGCTAGCGATCGCCGCGCACGATGCTCGCCACTATCTCATTCCGAACGTGCTGACGGGCGCCGCTTTCGCCCTCGCCTTGCTCCGCGCCGCCACGTTCGTGCCTGACGTCGGCGCCGAGGCCCTGCTCTGGCCGGTGATCCGTGCGGCGGCCGTTGCGATCCCGCTCCTGCTGCTGATGGCGTTCTACCGGCGCTGGCGCGGCCGCGACGGGCTCGGGCTCGGCGACGTCAAGCTGGCCGCGGTCTGCGGTGCCTGGCTCGACCTTGCGACCGTGGTCGTGGTGATCGAGCTGGCGGCGCTGCTGGCGATCGGCGCCTATGCCGCCCATGCGGCGCTGCAAAGAAAGCCGCTGCGAACGACCGCCTACCTGCCGTTCGGATTGTTCCTGGCACCGGCCATCTGGATCGGCTGGCTGGGCGAAACCTGGTATGCGGGCTGGCTCGGCGGCTGGCCGGGCTAAGGCCCGATGATACCTGGATGAATCCTCATTCCGGCGCTGGCCCGAGGCGATCGCCTTCTACTGTGCATGGGGTTGTTTTCGCGATTTTGGTTTGGCGGCGCCGGCGGCCCGGGAAAACCGGGCCGTCAATGCTCGCGGCTCGGCGCCCATTCCAGCGCCCGCAGGCGGGCCTCGGCGATCTGTCCGCGCGTCATCTTGGTGGTGACGGCATCGCGGATGCGGACCCTCGCCTCCCGCGCCGGCGGCGGTGCCGCGGCCGTCGACAGGTTGAGCCATTTGGAGGCCTCGACGACATCCCGCGGCACGCCCTGGCCGCGGTCGTAGAGCAGGCCCAGCGAATATTGGGCGCGGCTGTCGCCCTGCTCCGCCGCGCGGCGGTACCACATCGCCGCTTCCGTGTAGTTCTGCGGCACGCCGCGGCCGGTCTCGAACAGCAGGCCGAGATAGGTCTGCGCCGCCGCATTGCCGCGCTCGGCAAGCGGAATGAAGATGCGGGATGCCGCCACATAGTCCTGGCGCTGGAACGCGGACATGCCCTGGCGGAGCGATTGGGCGTGGGCCGGCATCGCCGTCAGGAACAGAAGCGCGGCGACGGCCGCTGAGGCCCACCGCAACAGCCCGGCATGGCACCGGCGCTCAGGATCATATCCGCCGAAAGACGTCATGCCGTTCCTTCCCTGCATGCCACAAGACTAGTCCGGCGGTACGAAGGAATCCAGAGCACTGCCCGGCCATGCAGCAACCGGCGATTTGGCGCTTTGGGTGCACGGCCGACCCGACTATAAGGCGAGCGAGGCTCTCCTGAACTAATCTCCTTGCCGTCGCGCCCGATGCGCGGGAGCGGCCACCACGGGCACAGGATCGCGTGTTTTGCGGATTTGCATCATCCAGTCCTGCTACATCCCCTGGAAGGGCTTCTTCGATCTGATCCGGCAGTGCGACGAATACGTGATGTTCGACCGTGCCCAGTACGTGAAGCGGCACTGGCACAACCGCAACCTGATCAAGACGGCGAGCGGCCCGACTTGGCTGACCATCCCCGTCGTCGTCAAAGGCCGCTTCGAGCAGCCGATCGACGAGGTCGAGATCGCAAATCCCTGGGCGGAGAAGCATTGGCGCGCGATCGAGCTCGCCTATCGCCGCGCCGCGTTCTTCGACGATTTCGCACCGCTGGTGAAGGGCTGGTACGAACAGGCCGAGCGCGAGAAGCGGCTGACCGAAATCAATGCCATCTTCCTGCACGGAATCGCCGCTCTGCTCGGCATCGCGACGCGGATGACGCGCGACACCGCCTATCCGGCGCAGGGAGCCAGCACCGAGCGGTTGCTCGCCATCGCCCGCGCGGCAGGCGCGGACCACTATCTCAGCGGCCCTTCGGCGCGCGCCTATTTCGACGAGAACCTGTTCCGCGCCGCCGGCGTGACGACGGAATGGATGAGCTATCGCGGGTACCCCGAATACAGCCAGCTGCACGGCGACTTCGTGCACGAAGTGAGCGCGCTCGACCTGCTGTTCAACACCGGGCCGGCGGCGGCGCGCTATCTCGATCGGTCGACCTGACGCCTGCGGGCATGAGCGGGCATGAGAAAGACCCCGGACGAGCAATCGTCCGGGGCCCTTCATGACCTCGCAGTGACGAGACCGCTAGTGCAGCGCGGTCGGCGTCGTCACACCGTTGGACGTGTTTCCGTCGATCTGGCTCGTCGTATAGGACGACACGGTGCCCGACACGCCGGTGGTATTACCCTGGATCATGGCTTCGCCGATCCGGATATTGGCGGTTCCGCCGGCGTTCTGGATACCGGTGCCATTGTTGGAGGCCGTCGTGCGCATGACCATCACGTTCGCGGTTCCGGACCCGCCGACGCCGATGACGCCCGCCAGCGTGCTGTTGGTCGCAGTGCTGTTGTCGATGGCAAGGTTCACGCTGCCGCCGCTCGCATCCGCCGCCATACCGAAGGTGTTGCGATCGGCGACCACGCGGTCGACCGTACCCTTGCTGATTCCGCCCGCCGCCGGCGCAATGCGAATCCCGGCGCCGGTCGAGCCGTTACCGTTGCTGAACAGCGTGGTGCGGGTGATCTCGAAGCCGGTGGTGCCGCCCGCCGTGATCGAGATGCCGCTGCCCGTGAAGCGCCGGATCACGCAATCCTCGACATGGAGGAAGCCGCCATTGAGGAAGGTGATGCCGTTGATGCCGGTGCCGAGGCCCTCGATGTCGAGGCCCTTGAGGAACAGGTAGTCGTTCACGCCACCGTTGAAGATGATGCCGTTGGTGCCGGACACCAGCACGCCGGCTGTCCCAGCCTCGCAGGAGATCGTCATCGACTTGGTGACCGTCACCGCGCCGAAGCCGCCCGGATCCAGGCAGTTGATCTCGCCGGCCGCGGCGGTCTTGGAGATCGCACCCGCGAAGGTCTTGCAGGGTGCAGTGCGGCTACAGGGGTTGGCGTCATCACCGACACCTGACACCCAGGTTCGGGTCGCTTGCGCGTTGGCGGGCGCAGACGCGAGGAGTGGAACGAACAGTCCGACGGCCAAAGCTACCAGGGCAATGCGACGCATGGTATATCTCCTTTAAGGGAAGTGGGATTGCTCGGTAATGCAGAATTTCCGCGAGCCGGTACTCGTTGCTCGGGAAGGCATGGGACAATGGAAGCGTTTTCGAAACTGACAGGCCCCCTGTCGAATTAGTGCAATTCTCGTCTTGTCGCCGGCTAGTTATTATCGCCGGCCAGATATTATTTCGCAGGTACTATCTCGGATCGCAGAAAGCTTTGCGACATACCGTCGTGGAAATCAATTGATTCCCGCTCAATGATCTGACGCTAGCCCACTGCACGTCGGAACCTGCTTGGATTTGTCTTTGCAACCACAGGGAGGTTCAAGCCATGCGAAGCTTTTTTTCGCCGCCTCCCGATTGCGTAGAGATGCGACGAATTTCGTCAGCAGTCACAGGCTCTCGCGGCCGTTGAATACATCGCGTTATGGCGCGAATGTTCACTTGTATACGGTGGATCTGACATCGCCGCGGCGCGGCCTGTGACAAGGTATCGCACATGCCTGATGCTGGACCTGCAACGTAATTGCGGCTCGTCAGGTGACGAGATGCCAGCCGTTCGCGGCATTCGTCGTGCCGATCTGCTGGTTGAGCGCGACCTGGGTGCCGTTCATCTCCCACACCGTCAGCGCGTGGGTGGTCGCGTTCTCGAACAGGATGTCGGACTTGTGGTCGCCGTCGATGTCCTGCAAGCCCGCATAGATGTCGCCTGAAGCAGCGATTCCGACCTGCGGGCCGTCGATGATCTGCGTCCCGTTGAGCTGCCAGACGGCAACACCGCGAGTCGTGCTGTTGAGGAAGAGCAGATCGGATTTGCCGTCGCCGTTGAAGTCGCCGACGTCAGTAAACTGCCAGCCACCAGCCGTATTGATCGTGCCGATCTGCGGGCTCGCGGTGATCTGGCTGCCGTTCATCAGCCAGATCGCGGCACCATGTGTGGTGTCGTTGATGAAGAACAGGTCGGTCTTGCCGTCGCCGTTGAAGTCTCCGGTCGCCGCGAAATGCCAGCCGCCCGCCGCGTTGACCGTACCGATCGTGGTCGCGGAAGAGACCTGCGTGCCGTTCATCTGCCACATCTGGACGTCGTGGGTCGTGTCGTTGATCAGCAGCAGGTCGGTCTTGCCGTCACCATTGAAGTCTCCGGTGGAGGCGAAGTGAAAGCCGGACGGCGCGACGCCGACCTGCGGGCCGACGACGATCTGCGTGCCATTCAACTGCCACTCCGCAATCCCGTTGGTGGTCGAGTTGACGAACAGGAGATCGGCCTTGCCATCGCCGTTGAAGTCCCCGACGTCGGTAAACTGCCATCCCCCTGCGGCATTGATAACGCCGACGACGGCAGGCGCGACACTCTGCGATCCGTTCATCAGCATCGCCGACAATTCGTGCGTCGTGTCGTTCAGGAACAACAGGTCGGCCTTGCCGTCGCCGTTGAAGTCGCCCTTCGCGGCATAGTGCGAGCCCGTGGACGAGGTGCCGACTTGCGTGTTGTCGAGCACCTGGGTGCCGTTCATGTCCCAGACGGTGACCCCGTGCGTGGTGTCATTGAGGAACAGCAGATCAGTCTTGCCATCACCGTTGAAATCGGGCTCGCGTGTTGCGGTGTGGCTGGCGGCGAAAGCTGCGGCCAGCGTGGCGTTCGTCACCGTGCCGTCCGCGAACTGGAAATACTCCACGCCCGTAATCGTGTCGGTGCCGTCGGGGGTACCTGAACGCTGGTCGGAGATGGTGAAGGTCTGCGTGGCAGAATTGTAGACGATGACGTAGTTGGCTTCGTTGCCCGAATACACCACCGTGTCGTTGCCGGAGCCACCGATGATGGCGTCGTTGCCGCCGCCGCCGGTCAGCGTATCGTCGCCGGAGCCACCGTTCAGCACGTTGGCAATGGCGTTGCCCAGGATGGTGTCGTTGCCGGAGCCGCCGATAGCGTTGTCGATGTAGGAGCGCACGTCATTGTTGTAGAGATAGGCGTTGTAGACGTTGCCCGACGCGTAATGGCCGTTGCCGAGATTGGCCAGCTGGACGGAGGAGAACAGCGACGACGCACCGGGATTGAGATTGATGCTCAGGCTGGTCGTGTAGTTCGACAGATCGTAGGTGTCGACACCACCGCCGTCCCAGACCGTCTCGTAGATGCGGTTGGCGGAGCCGCCGGCGCCGCCGCCCGGCGCGAGCTGCGCCACGCCGTTAATGAACTCCTGCCCCGTCGTCTGACTCCAGGTGTAGACCGTGGTGCCGCTCTGGTACGTGTAGTTCGCACCGTACAGCGTCTGGAACGCGAGGATATCGTTGGCCATGTAGGTCTGCGGATATCCGTAGGCCTCATTGGTATAGCCGGTCGAGGTCGAAGCGCCGACATAGCTGCGATAGCTCATGACAGTGTATTCGCTGTCGTCATGCGCGCTCGGTACCGCGACGTTGGCGACGCCGCCGGTCTCCTGGCTGTGCTTGAGTCCGAAGGCGTGACCGAGCTCGTGCAGCGCCGTCGTGAAATAGTAATTGCCGAGCTGCGCCAGCGAATAATTGTAATGGGTGCCGAACCAGACGTCGCCGCCAGCCGCATAGTTGCCGGGATAGTAGGCGTAGGAGGTCGGATTGGCCGACGGCGACTGCGCGATCATGACGTTGGCGCTGCCGGTCCCGTTGTACTGGATGGTCGCGTTGGTGTAGTTGAGGATCAGTCCGATCGCGTAGTTGATTGCCGCCTGCATCGCGGTCGGCGCCGAAGCGAAGCCCGTGGTGGTCGGCTCGCTGCTACCACCGCTATAGGGATTGCTGTAATCGCTCGAGGCGTCCGGGAAGCTGTAGGTGATCGTGCCGGACCATTTGGTGCCCGCCAGCAGGCCGTCGATTTCCGCATTGTTGGTGGCACTGACGGTAACAGAAGTGGCCAAGGGACTCTCCGGAAGCGATTCGGCGCGCAGGCAAGCGATTCTAGCTTGAGATTGATACGTTTGGTTTAATTTGGGCGAAGGCCTCCGGCGGCTTGCGTAATGCGCGGTTAGGCATCAAATCCCGTATTCGCACGGGACCGCGGCAAGGAAACCCGACCGGGCGGCACGGTGGATATGCAAAGAAAATCATGACAATAGCCCGACTGTCAGCCGGCGTGCTCGGCACCCTGCTCGTCTTTGTCGGCTCTGGAGGATTGCGTGCCATGGACGGAAAAGCCAAAGCCGTCGAAAGCCACAAGGCGATCCGTTCACCGTCGGTTCCGCCCGCCCGGGATCCGTCCGCTGCGGTGGCCGAGGAGTACGAGGCCGCACGCCGCAAGGACACGACGGACGCCTACGAGCTCTTCATCGCGCGCCATGGCGACGATCCGCTCGCCAAGAAGGCGCGCGCCCACCTCAGGCGTCTGTCGCGCTGAGCGACGTCAGACCGCACGGGCAACGACGACGCGGCTGCCGCCGGCCGGCCAGGCCAAGCCGGCAAGCGTGATCCGGACCTCGGTGCGCAGAATTGCCGTGAGCAGCCCATTGATGCGGTGGTCCAGCATGAACTCGTGATTGACGCTCTCGCTGCTCTGCTTGCCACGGCCGAGCGCACGGCTCGCGACCATCAGCGGCAGCAGCAGGGCAGTGAAGGACGACGAGAACAGCACCTCGAAGCCGTTCCGACGTAGTTTCTGCTCGAGCTCGCCGCGCTCATAACGCCGCTCGTGATGTGCGACCTCGTCGCTGCGGCTCCACAGCCAGCGGTGCTGCGGCACGGCGATGATCGCGCCGCCCCCGCTTGCGGTCGCGCCGCGCATGGCCCGCAGCACGGCCTCGTCATCGGCGATGTGTTCGATCACGTCGAATGCGCCGATGAGATCGAACAGCCCCGCGGCCGGGATGTTCCGCGCGTCCATCTGCACGAGCTCGACGGTCTCAGGCAGACGCTTGCGCGCATGAACGAGGCCGGATGGGTGCAACTCGGAGCCCGCGAGCCGGTCCCAGTCGCGGGCATTCGCGATACCACGCAGCACGAAACCCGTGCCGCAGCCGACCTCGAGGAAGCGGCGCGCCTGCGGGAAATATTTGCCGGCGAGCCCCACGATCAGCTCGTTGCGCGCCACGAACCAGAAATGTCCGGGCTCGAGCGCGGCGAGTTCGTCAAAGGCCTTGGGATCGAAGCCGCTGATCGTATCGGCCAGTTCAGGCGCAAAGCTCGCAATCCCCTCACGCTGCTCGATCACGTGCGCGCAGGCAGGGCAGCGGGCATCGAGCGGCCAGACCGGCTGGTCCGCGGCAACGGGCACGACCGCGTCGCAGGACAGGCAGCGACGGCCGGAGATTGCCTCCGTCATGTCAGGGACGTCTGGAAAATGGTGGCCGCGGTCGGCCGATAGCACGGTGATCCTGCATGGGAGCGACTATAGACAGCGCGCCCTGCAATGGCCAGATCGGCGAGATCGCGGCGCGCCGCACGTGACACGCCGCAGCCCAGACTGTAGAAACCGGATGATCTGACGCCCAAACCGGAATGTCGCGTGCTCGACTTCGTTAGCCCGGAAAACCACCAGCCCCTGACCCCTGCCGCGGACGGCTCGGCGCTCGTCCGGGCCGACGGTGTGCGCTATCCGATCCATGACGGCATCCCCGATTTCGTTCCCGCAAGTGGCAGCGAGGAACCGCCGCATGGCAACCAGGATTTCTACCGCACCCGCGCGCAGGAATACGATCTCGGCAACAGCGTCATGTTCCGGATGCTGCTCGCCGAGGAGGAGCCGGTCCGCGAGGATTTCGCCGCAAGCCTGTTGCTGCGGCCCGGCGCGCGCGTGCTGGAGATCGGTTGCGGGACCTGCCGCGACACCGTTCATCTGCTGCGCAGGGATGCAACCGTCTATGCCGGCGACCTCTCCCACGAGATGCTCGCGATCGGCAAGCAGCGGCTGCAGGACGCCCGGGCCGACTTCAGCCGCGCGCGCCTGTTCAGGGGCGATGCGATGCGGCTGCCGTTCCCGGACGGGTTCTTCGACGCGGCCTTTCATTTCGGCGGCCTCAACCTGTTTCCCGACATCGCCGGCGCGCTCAAGGAGATGGCGCGGGTGGTGAAGCCGGGCGGCCGCGTCGTCGCCGGTGACGAGAGCGTCGGCCCGTGGCTGGCGGACACCGAATTCGCCAAGATCCTGAAGAACTCGAATCCCCTGTTCGCGCATGTCGCGCCGCTCGACAAAATTCCGGTCAACGCCCGCGACGTCAGCTGCCGCTGGGTGCTGAGCGGCTCGTTCTACCTGATCTCGTTCGAGGTCGGCGCGGGAGAACCGCAGCTCGACCTCGACGTCGAGTTTCCCGGCTGGCGCGGCGGCTCGCACCGGACGCGCTATTTCGGCCGGCTCGACGGCGTCTCGCCGCAATTGCGCGAGACGATCGTCAAGCAGGCGGCCGCCGAGGGGATGTCGATCGTCGCGTGGCTGGAGAAGACGTTGCGCAAGGCGACGGAAACCGGCTAGCGTCGGTCCGGGAGCAAGACGCGTGAAGCAGCAGATCGTCATATTCGGCAACGGCGAGATCGCCGAGCTTGCGGATTTCTACCTCACGCAGGATTCCGCCTATGAGGTCGCGGGCTTCACCGTGGACCAGGCCTATTGCAACGCGGACAGTTTTCGCGGCCGGCCGCTGGTGCCGTTCGAGCAGGTCGCCGAGACATTTCCGCCGGAGCGCTTCGGCTTCTTCGTCTCGATCGGCTACAACAAGGTCAACGCGCTGCGGCTCGCCAAGGTCGAGGCCGCAAAAGCGATGGGCTACCGGCTGGCGTCCTATCTCAGCAGCCGCGCCACCGTGTTCGACGGGTTCGAGCTGAAGGACAATTGCTTCATCCTCGAAGACAACACCATCCAGCCCTTCGCACGGATCGGCGCCAACGTCACGCTGTGGAGCGGCAACCATATCGGTCACCATTCCACCATCGAGGACGACGTCTTCATTGCCTCGCATGCGGTCATTTCCGGCGGCGTCGTGATCGGCCGCGGCAGCTTCGTCGGTGTCAACGTCACCATCCGTGATCGCGTCAAGATCGGCCGGCAATGCGTGCTCGGCGCCGGCGCGCTCGTGCTCGAGGACCAGCCGGATTTTGCAGTCGTGGCTCCACGCGGCACGGAGCGGTCGGGCGTGCCGAGCACGCGGCTGCGCAAGATCTAGCGCAGCACCGCGAGGCCGAAGCCGGACTTGCCGTATTCATTGCCGTTGTAGAGCATGAAGCGCGTGCCCTTGTGATCGAACACATGGGGATAGCAGAGGCTGGCGCTGTCCCATCCGCTGTCCGAGACGGTGAGACCGACCTCGGAATCCTTCCGACTCCATCGAATGCCGTCGCCGGATTCGGCATAGCCGATCCGGTAATGCTCGCCGCGGTGGCTAAACCACATCCGGTAGCCGCCGGCATCCTTGATCACCGAGGGCCGCGCGATGGCGTATTCGCCCGGATAGGAGAAGTCGATCGCGACAACGCCGTCCCGGCGCCAGGTCAGGCCGTCGACCGACTCCGCATATTTGAGGTGATAGCGGTGCACCGGGCGCGGCTCGGCCGGCTCCCAGCCGACGCACGACAGATACCAGCAGCGGTAAAGCGCTTCTTCACGCAGGATACAGGCCGCGCCGACGAAATGCGGCTCGGTCAGGCTGCGGTCGAGCACCGGTCCGCGGTAACGCTCGACGACGCAGCCGTCCTTGACCACCGCGAGCCCGAGCGCGTTGCGGAACGGCACCGTGACGCCGAGATTCCAGCCCGCGTAGTAGAAATATTTGCCGTACGCGCCCGCATCCGTGATCCAGGACAGCATCGCGCCGCTGTCGTCGAAGCCGCCGAGCTCGCCGGGCTCCAGCAGCGGTCGGCCGTTCAGCTCGAGCAACTCCTGCGGACGATTGAGATCGACCACCACGCTGAAGGTCGAGGATCGGTTCTGCACATCGCGCGCGCTGAAATAGATCCGGTAGACATCGCCCGTGACGAGTTCCGCGGTCGGCAGCGTCGCATGGCTGTGCATCTTCGGGTCGCGCCCATCGGGCCGGAAGATGAAGCCGATTTTTTCCCAGGATTGCATCGAATGAGCCAGTCCAGCCTTACGATCGGCCGCTCGTCGCGTGACCACCGGCGCGCGGATCGCGCGAGGCCACATGAATCAGTTTGGCGGCGGCGTCGGCGCGATAAACCTGCCGGATCACGGTATAGGGACGCTGCTTGGTTTCGACCAGGATGTCGGCAACGTAGATGCCGATGATGCCGAGAATGAGGATCGTCAGGCCGCCGAAGAACCAGATCGAGACGATCAGGGAAGCGAAGCCGCTGACGCCGATGCCGGAGGTGAAATAGCGGGCGACGATATAGAAGATCGCAAGCAGCGACATCAGGAAGATCGCGATGCCGCCGTACATCACGTAATAAAGCAACCGCGACGAGGTCGTGGTGAGATGCTTGACCGCCATCTCGAGCCGCATGCGGAACGAATAGGTCGTCGGCGACGTCGAGAGCTTCCTGACCTGAAGCGTAACCTGGCGGAATCCGGCAAGCTGAAACAGGTTTCCGATCAGGAACTCGCGTTCCTCATGTGCGAGCAGCGCGCGGACATAGCCGCGGGTCATCAGCCGTGCCACCAGCACATTGCGCGGCAGCGACTGGTCGCTGAGCGCATTGACGAGCGCGAAGAAGAGCTCACCGGTGACGCGCTCGAACAGGCGGCCGCGGCGAACCTCCTGGACGCCATAAACCACATCGCAATCGCCCTGCGCCAGTCGCTCGTGAAATCGCGTCAGGAGTTCCGGCTCTTCCTCCAGATCGCTGTCGACGAGGAAAACGAGATCGCCGCTCGCCTGCGCGAGGCCGGTCATCAGCGCCTTGTGGTGGCCGAAATTGCGCGAGAGGTCGACCACCACGACCCGCGGATCCGCCTCGTGCAGCGCCACCGCGCGCGCAAGGCTGTCGTCGGGCGAGCCGTCGTTCACCATCACGAGCTCGATGTCGCGCGTGATCGACTCGGCCGCCGCAAGCGCGCGGCGATAGAACTCGTCGATGGTCGCTGCCGAGCGATAGAGGGTGGTGACGATGGACAATTTCACCGGAACATCCCTTGAAGCCACGGAGCCTTGCGGGATTTGCCGCACTCGCCTCGCCGGCGCAAGGGGAATCTAGGCGTGGGATCACGGCTGAATCAAGCATCGAAATCGGGCATCGAGACTGGACATCGATCTTGGACATGGCTGGCTGCGCCGGCCGACACTTTGCCGCATGGTGTTTCGGCACTATGGTAGGCCCTGCAATCTGTCCCGGAGCCTCTCACGATGCCTTTTCCGCATGCCTCGGAAGCCCTGTCGCGCTTCACCGTGCTCGATCTGACCCGCGTCCGCTCCGGGCCCACCTGCGTGCGGCAGCTCGCGGACTGGGGCGCCAACGTGGTCAAGATCGACGCGCTGACCGAGGATGCCGGCGGCGAGCAGCCGGGCGGCCCGCGACGCGGCTCGGACTTCCAGAATTTGCACCGCAACAAGCGGGCGATGACCCTGAACCTGAAGGACGAGCGTGGGCTCGCCGTGTTCAAGCGCCTGGCCGCCAAGGCCGACGTGGTGGTCGAGAATTTCCGGCCCGACGTGAAGAACAAGCTCGGCATCGATTATGACAGCCTCGCCGCGATCAACCCTCGGATCGTCTATGGCAGCATCTCCGGCTTCGGCCAGGACGGCCCCTATCACAAGCGGCCCGGCTTCGATCAGATCGCGCAGGGCATGGGCGGGCTGATGTCGATCACCGGCGCGCCGGGCGAAGGACCGATGCGGGTCGGCATTCCCGTCGCCGACCTCTCGGCGGGCCTGTTCTGCGCCATGGGCATCCTCACTGCGCTGCTCGAGCGCGAAGTGTCCGGCAAGGGACAATGGGTCCAGACCTCGCTGCTCCAGGCCCAGATCTTCATGCTCGACTTCCAGGCCGCGCGCTGGCTGATGGAGAAGGAGGTGGCCAAGCAGGCCGGCAACAACCATCCGACCAGCATTCCGACCGGCGTGTTCAGGACCTCGGACGGCTACATCAACATTGCCACCACGGGCGGCCGGATCTGGGAGCGCTGCGCACAGGCGATCGGCGCGCCCGAGCTCTACAGCCATCCCGATTATGCGACAGCCCCTGCCCGCTCCAAGAACCGCGACGCACTCAACGCCGCGATCGAGAAGCGCACGGTGACGAAGTCGACCGAGACCTGGGTCCGTGAGTTCAACGAGGCCGGGGTGCCCTGCGGGCCGATCTACGCCATCGACCAGATGTTCGATGACGCACAGGTCAGGCATCTCGGCATCGCACAGGACGTGCCGAACGACGAGGACCGCCACATCCGCCTGGTCGGCCAGCCCGTGACGCTGTCGCGCACGCCGAGCAGGATGGTGGCGCGGCCGCCGGAATTCGGCGAGCAGACCGACGAGGTGCTGAAGGAATTCGGCTTCGGCGCCGACGAGATCGGCAAGCTGCGGGATGCCAAGGTGGTGTGAGCGAGACCACCAACGGAAAAAGGCCCGGCGGTTTCCCCGGGCCTTTCCTCGAGCTTGCATTGCCGGACGGCCTGCTCCCAGAGCGGGCAACGGCGCTTGATCGCTAGCGTGCGTAAACGCCGGGCGCCTTGTAGCCGTTCGGATAACAGCGGCCATCGGAATAATTGTAGTCGTAGCCATCGCCGCAACCGCGTCGCGGCTGGCCGCCGCGGCCCAAGCCGCC
>NZ_AKIY01000193.1 GCF_000282615.1 Bradyrhizobium sp. YR681
GCGTGGCCGATGCCGGCGGTGGAGCCGGTGACGAGGGCGGTCTTTCCGGAAAGGTCGATCTTCATGAATCATCTCCATTGATGCTGGCGAAGATATCGTGCGCTGCGCAGGCGGCTTCAACCGCCTCTCACCGACGCGTGAGGATCAGTTGCGCGCCGGCAGCGTCCGCACGAACGCAACGATGGCATCAAGGTCCTGCGCCGTCATGGTGGCGTAGGCAGCATAGGCCATCGGCGGCTTGAGCTTGTGGCCGTCACGGGCGATGCCTTGCGTAATCGCACGTTTGATTTCGTCATCGCTCCATTGGCCGAGGCCGGCTGTGGAATCCGCGGTGATGTTGGGGGAGACCGATTCACCCCACAGCCCCCTGAATGTCCGGCCGCCCTTGCCGCTCGCTGCTGTGAAATCATGCACGGCGGACGGACCTTCGGGCGTGTGGCATTCCAGGCAATGGGCGATGGTCAGGAGATAGCGGCCGCGCGCGAGCTTGTCGGACAGCTCAGATTCGCTCGCCTGCTTGCCGGCATAGGTCGGCGCCTCCGGCTTCAGCGCGATCCTGTATTCCGGCGCCGGCGTCTCGTGGCGCACGGCCGGCACCGAACGCAAGTAAGCCGCGAGCGCATCGAGATCGCGCGTCGTGAGCACCGTGTAGAACGCAGTCGGCATGATCGGCGCGACCCTGGTGCCATCAGGCCTGGTGCCGCTGACCAGAAACCGCTTCAGCTCGGCATCGCTCCAATTGCCGATGCCGGTCTCCTTGTCCGGCGTGATGTTGGAGCCGGTGACCTTGAAGGCGGGCTCGTCAAAAATCTGGCTGCCGCCCGAGAGCGCGCGCGACAGATTGAGGCCTTGCGGCCCGCGCGGCGTATGGCAGTTGTGACAGATCATCACACTGTTGACGAGATAGGCGCCGCGCTCGACCAGCGTCTCACCAAAGGCTGGCGACGTCAGCAGCGCCAGCGCAATCCCAAACACAATCCTCATGAGAGCCCCCGCCCGGAATCGCGTTCAACAAAAACGATGCGCGGCATGAGATGTCGCCGTGCCATACAAAAAAGCGGCGCCCAAGGGCGCCGCTTTCTGAAACCTGAAGTACCAGCCGGCTTACGCCGCCTCGGCTTCCTTCTCCTGCACCGGGCCGGAATCCTGGCCCTTGGCATCGACGTCGCGATCGACGAACTCGATCACGGCCATCGCGGCATTGTCGCCGTAGCGGAAGCCGGCCTTGATGATGCGGGTGTAGCCGCCCTGGCGGTCCTTGTAGCGGGGCGCCAGCGTGTCGAACAGCTTCTTGACCTGATCCTTGTCGCGCATCTCGGAGATGGCCTGGCGGCGCATGGCCAGCCCGCCCTTCTTGCCGAGGGTGATGAGCTTCTCGACGATCGGACGGAGCTCCTTGGCCTTCGGGAGCGTGGTGACGATCTGCTCGTGCTTGATCAGCGCGGCGCACATGTTGGCGAACATCGCGCGGCGATGCTCGGCAGTGCGGTTGAGCTTCCGATGAACCTTGCCGTGACGCATGTGTCTATTCCTTACGTATGAACTGCCGCGATGGTTCGTCGGATCAGTTGCTCAGGTGGGCTTCCTGCGTTCGCCCATAAGAATCGCGGCCGGAGATGTCCGGCCGCGACAGTGAAAGCGGATCAGTAATGATCCTCGAAGCGCTTGGCGAGCTCGTCGATGTTCTCCGGCGGCCAGCCCGGCACTTCCATGCCGAGATGCAGACCCATCTGGGCCAGCACTTCCTTGATCTCGTTCAACGACTTGCGGCCGAAGTTCGGAGTGCGGAGCATTTCGGCTTCGCTCTTTTGCACGAGGTCGCCGATGTAGACGATGTTGTCGTTCTTCAAGCAGTTGGCCGAACGCACCGACAGCTCGAGCTCGTCCACCTTCTTGAGGAAGGCCGGGTTGAAGGCGAGGTCCGGGATGATCTCCTGGGCGACTTCCTTGCGCGGCTCTTCGAAGTTGACGAACACGTTGAGCTGATCCTGGAGGATGCGGGCGGCGTAAGCGACCGAGTCATCCGGCGAGATCGCGCCGTTGGTCTCGATCGTCATGGTCAGCTTGTCGTAGTCGAGGATCTGGCCCTCGCGGGTGTTCTCGACCTTGTAGGAGACCTTGCGGACCGGCGAGTACAGGCTGTCGACCGGGATCAGGCCGATCGGCGCATCCTCGGGACGATTGCGCTCGGCGGGCACGTAGCCCTTGCCGGTGGCGACCGTGAACTCCATGCGGATCTCGGCGCCCTCGTCGAGGGTGCAGATCTGGAGGTCGGGGTTGAGCACGACGACGTCGCCCACGGTCTGGATGTCGCCGGCGGTGACGACGCCCGGACCCTGCTTCTTCACGACCATGCGCTTGGGGCCTTCGCCCTGCATCTTGATCGAGATGTCCTTGATGTTGAGCACGATGTCGGTGACGTCCTCACGGACGCCCGCGATCGAGGAGAACTCGTGCAGCACGCCGTCGATGTGCACCGACTGCACCGCCGCGCCCTGGAGCGAGGAGAGCAGGATACGGCGCAGCGCGTTGCCGAGGGTCTGGCCGAAGCCGCGCTCGAGCGGCTCGGCGACGATGGTCGCAAAGCGGTTCGAATCGCTGCCGGGCGTGACCTGGAGCTTGTTCGGCCGAATCAGTTCTTGCCAATTTTTCTGGATCGTCACTGTTTCACCCATACAGGCCAGTCGAACTGCCGTTGCAGACACTGGCGTTGGAGAAAGGCCGCAGGTCGCACCCGCGGCTTCTTACAAAAGTCATTGCGGGCGCCGATGCGCCCGCAACCTCTTAATCAAACGCGCCGACGCTTGCGGGGACGGCAACCGTTGTGCGGGATCGTGGTCACGTCACGGATCGAGGTGACGGTGAAACCCGCGGCCTGCAGTGCACGGAGCGCCGATTCGCGGCCCGAACCGGGACCGGCGACTTCGACTTCCAGCGTGCGCATGCCGTGCTCCTGCGCCTTCTTCGACACGTCCTCGGCGGCAACCTGGGCGGCGTACGGGGTCGACTTGCGCGAGCCCTTGAAGCCCATCGTGCCGGCGGAAGACCAGGCAATCGTGTTGCCCTGCGCGTCGGTGATGGTGATGGTCGTGTTGTTGAACGACGAGTTCACGTGCGCGACGCCGGAGGCGATGTTCTTGCGTTCACGACGGCGAACGCGGGTGGCTTCCTTGCCCATAGACTACCTTTCCTGGAGATCTCAAACGCCGCCGTAATGCCAGCGGCTACACCTGATGGAACGAAAGGCGCGCGGCGAACAGGTTGTCCCCTGCCCGCCGCACGCCACGATTGGATGCGAAGACTTACTTCTTCTTGCCGGCGATCGCCTTCGCCGGGCCCTTGCGCGTACGCGCATTGGTGTGGGTGCGCTGACCGCGCACCGGCAGACCGCGACGATGACGCAGGCCGCGATAGCAGCCGAGGTCCATCAGACGCTTGATGTTGATGCCGACCTCACGACGCAGGTCGCCCTCGACGAGATAGTCGCGGTCGATCACTTCGCGGATCTGGAGCACTTCGGCATCGCTGAGCTGGTTGACGCGACGATCCACGGGGATCTTCACCTTCTCCAGGATCTCCCCAGCGATCTTCTGGCCGATGCCATGGATATACTGGAGCGCGATCAGCACGCGCTTGTTGGTCGGAATGTTCACGCCGGCAATACGGGCCACGGCCTTCTCTCCTGTTGCCGATCCCTCGTCAGGAACCGGTCTTTAAGTGCTTGGTTTCTCGGGCAGGTGTTCACAAACGCGAACACGACGCCCACCCCTGGTCTTCCTGGGGCCCGGCATCGTTTGAAACTATCCGACTTGGATGCGGGGCTTATTAGGGGATTCCAGGGGCTTTCGTCAACCGCTGCTAGCGCTTGGCTCGCTTTTTCGTGACCTTTTTTGCGGCCTTTTTGGCACCCTTTTTGACTGCCTTCCTGGCGGTCGTCCTGGTTGCCTTTTTGACGGTTTTCTTGGTCGCTTTCTTGGCCGTTTTCTTGGTACCCTTCACGGCCTTCTTGGCAGGTTTTTTGGCGGTTTTTGCCGATTTGGCGGCCTTCTTGGCTGCTTTGGCCGGCTTTTTGGTCGCTTTCTTCGCAGCCTTGCCCTTTTTGGCTGGCCCCGCCTTGGCCACGCTGCGGGCATGGCTCTTCGGCTCGACCGCTCCCAACGCCAGGAGCAGACGGTGGATGGCGCGGGTGACCTCGTCGATGGCCATCATGCCGTCGATGGTGGAGAGCTTCCGCCGCTCCGAATAGTAGTGAATCAGAGGTTCCGTCTGATTCCGGTAGTTGGCCAACCGCTTGGTCAGGACCTCCGGGGTGTCATCGACCCGGACCTCCTCCCCGCGCTCCCGCATCTGGGCGACGCGGGTCTCGACACGACTCAGCAGCGCACTCTCGTTGACGCGGAGCTCGATCACCGCGTCGAGCTTCATGTGCTTGTGCTTGAGCAGCTCATCCAGCGCCTCGGCCTGCGGCACGGTGCGCGGGAAACCATCGAGGATGAAACCGTTCCGGGCATCCGGCTGGTCGATCCGGTCGGAGATGATTCCGACCACGATCTCGTCGGGCACCAGGCCGCCGCCGGCCATGATCTCCTTGGCCTTCAGCCCGACCGGCGTTCCGGCGGCAACGGCTGCGCGCAGCATCTCACCGGTCGAGAGCTGGACGATGCCATAGCGCTGCACCAGCAGCTGCGCCTGGGTCCCCTTGCCCGACCCCGGCGGTCCCAGAAGTATAATTCTCATCGGCGTACGCCCCCCGGATTGGTGAGCGATACGTCGCGCACCTGTGTTTTGATATCAAGGGCAGTGCAAACCACAACCAGCGCCGCACCACCATTGACGACCATACTATAAGGCAGACCGATCCCGTAAAGCTCGAAGACCTCCGGAATCAACTGCAACGCAGTCAGGTAGACGGCTCCGACGACCGTCGTCAATGACACGGCGCGATCGAGATAGTCCGCCGTCGCCTCGCCCGGCGCGACACCGGGAATTGTGCCGTCACGCTGGGCCAGGGATTTGGCCGTGTGCTCGGGATCGACGACATAGGCGGTGTAGATGAAAGCAAGCACGAACACGGCGATCGACACGAGGATCATGTGGACCGGCTGGCCGAGTTGAAGATGCCGGTAGGCCGCAGCGACCACGGGGTGATCGCCGCCCAGGACAAAGCCCGCAAAGGCGAGCGGCAGAAAGAATATCCACGGCGCTACGGTGACCGGAATCAGGAACCCGGCGCTGTTGAGCTTGATCGGCAGCATCGCATCGCGCGCCGGCAGTTGCCGCGCGCCGACGCTGACCGCGCCGAACGCGACGCGGATATTTCGCCGCGCGCCTTCAACAAGCACCATCACGGCGACGGTCGCGATCCAGAACACGACATGGCCGAGCACGAGATTGCTCGAAATCGCCCCCTGCTGCATGAGCTCCATGATGCCGGCGACGTCGCGCGGCAGCGAGACGAGAAAGCCGACACCCAGGATCAGCGCCAGACCGTTGCCGATGCCGTGGCGGGTGATTTGCTCGCTGAGCCAGATCAGAACGAACACGCCGCCGACGATCGAGGCCGTCGCCGCGAGAACAGGCCATTCGTCCGGTTCAGGAACCAGCGCCGAAATTGTCCGGATAGCCGAGGCGTAGCCGTAGGCCTGGAAGGTGGAAAACACCAGAGTCAGGATCAGCGTGCAGCGCGCGATGGCGCGCCGGCCGCGCTCACCTGATTTCTCGAGCGAGTTCAGGCGCTGCCATACCAGCGAGAGAAGCCGAACGACGATCGCAGCGGTCAGATAGGGAAGGATGCCGAGTGCGAAGATCGAAAGGCGGACCATGTCGTGGGCCGGGAACGACAAGCTTGGCGGGCCCATCCCGACAAACGGGATCTGGGTGCCGAGCCTGAAAAGGAGCAGCGCGCCAATCGTGAAAGCGATCCGGCGCGCGAGCTCCCTGCTCATCTACGGCGGCCCCGCAGCTTCGACTTGCGGATCAGGCCTTCGTACTGATGGGCCAGCAGATAGCCCTGCACCTGAGCCACCGTGTCCATGGTGACGCTGACGACGATCAGCAGCGAGGTGCCGCCGAAGTAGAACGGCACCGAGGCGTAGGAGATCAGGATCTCCGGGATCAGGCAGACGATCGCCAGATAGACCGCGCCGAGCACGGTGATGCGCGACAGCACGTAGTCGATATATTCAGCGGTGCGCTCGCCCGGACGGATGCCCGGAATGAAGCCGCCATGCTTCTTCAGATTGTCCGCGGTCTCGGTCGGGTTGAACACGATCGCGGTGTAGAAGAACGCGAAGAACACGATCAGCGCGAGATACATGATCAGGAACAGCGGACGGCCGTGGCCGAGCTGGGTCGTGATCCACTGGAACCATTCCGGCCCGCTGCCCGCGTTGAAGTTCGCAACCGTGGTCGGCAGCAGCAGCAGAGAGGACGCGAAGATCGGCGGGATCACGCCCGAGGTGTTCAGCTTGAGCGGCAGATGCGAGGACTGGCCCTCGAACATCTTGTTGCCGACCTGGCGCTTCGGATACTGGATCAGCAGCCGGCGCTGGGCGCGCTCCACGAACACGATGAAGGCGATCACGGCGACGGCCATGATGATGACGACCAGGATCAGGCCGGTCGACATCGCCCCCTGACGGCCGAGCTCGAGCATGTTGGCGAGCGCCGCGGGCAGCTCGGCGACGATGCCGGAGAGAATGATCAGCGAGATGCCGTTGCCGATGCCGCGCGAGGTGATCTGCTCACCCAGCCACATCAGGAACATGGTGCCGCCAGTCAGCGTGATCGCCGTGGACAGGCGGAAGAACAGGCCGGGGTCGCTGACGACGTTGCCGGCGCCTTCGAGGCCCACCGCGATGCCGTAGGACTGGAACGCGGCCAGGATGACCGTGAGATAGCGGGTGTACTGGTTCAGCAGCTTGCGGCCGGCCTCGCCTTCCTTCTTCAGCGCTTCGAGCTGCGGCGAGACGGTGGTCAGGAGCTGGATGATGATCGATGCCGAGATGTACGGCATGATGTTCAGCGCGAAGATCGCCATGCGGTGGATGCCGCCGCCGGCGAACATGTTGAACATGCCCAGGATGCCGCCCGCCTGGGACTTGAACACCTGCTCCCAGATGTTGGGATCGATGCCGGGCAGCGGGATGTAGGTCCCGAGCCGATAAACGAGCAGCGCACCCAGGGTGAACCAGATGCGCTTCTTCAGTTCGTCGGCCTTGGCAAACGCGCCGAAATTGAGATTGGCTGCCAGTTGTTCCGCTGCTGAGACCATCTTGGACTTTCTCCCGCCGCCTGTTGCGCCGTCATGCCCGCGGCCGGGCTACTCTAGCGGACGCCGGACATTATCTGGGGCTCGGCTTCGATAAGTCCACGTCCCGCATGCGTAAAGGCCCGCGAGCCGCGGGCCAATGACGCAGTTGTTACGCCGCCTCGCCTTCTTCCTTGGCAGGGGCGAGGATCTTCACCGAACCGCCGGCCTTCTCGACCGCGGCGATCGCGGTCTTGGTGGCGCCGTGCACTTCGATGTTGAGCTTGGACTTGAGCTCGCCGCGGCCGAGCAGCCGCAGGCCGGCCTTGGCGCGGCGAAGCACGCCGGCCTTCACCAGAGACTCCATGGTCACCACGCTGCCGGCGTCGACCTTCTTGGCATCGACCGCATCCTGGAGCCGGTCCAGGTTGATCTCGGCGAACTCGACGCGGAAGATGTTGTTGAAGCCGCGCTTGGGCAGACGGCGATGCAATGGCATCTGGCCGCCTTCGAAACCCTTGATGCGCACGCCCGAACGCGCGGTCTGGCCCTTGCCGCCGCGGCCGGACTGCTTGCCCTTGCCCGAACCGATGCCACGGCCGACGCGCATGCGCTTCTTGCGCGAGCCGGCATTGTCGGCGATATCGCTGAGCTTCATCGCCCTGCTCCTTGTTTCTTGCGCACGATCTTCACCGAAAGCAGGTCGCCCGCTTCCGGGATCGCGCGCCGTTACTTACTTCTCGTCGACGATGCGAACGAGATGGTGAACCTTCTCGATCATGCCGCGGACCGCAGGGGTGTCCTGCAGCTCGCTGGTGCGACCGATCTTGTTGAGCTTGAGACCGATCAGCGTCGAGCGCTGCGAATGATGGCGGCGGATCGCGCTGCCGATCTGCTCGAGCTTGATCGTCTTGCTGGACTTAGCGGCGTCCTTGGCCATGGGAGTCTACTCCAGCTTCCGTTAGTCGGCAGCCGCCTCGGCATCGCCACCGATACGGCGCGACTGCAGAGTGGATACCTTGATGTTGCGGCGGGCTGCGACCGAACGCGGCGAATCCTGATGCTTCAGCGCGTCGAAGGTTGCGCGAACCATGTTGTAGGGGTTCGACGAACCGATCGACTTGGCGACCACGTCCTGGACGCCGAGCGTCTCGAACACGGCGCGCATCGGGCCGCCGGCGATGATGCCGGTACCGGCCGGAGCTGCACGCAGATAGACACGGCCCGCGCCATGACGGCCGGCGATGTCGTGATGGAGCGTGCGGCCCTCGCGCAGCGAGACGCGGGTCAGGTTGCGCTTGGCGGATTCGGTTGCCTTGCGGATCGCCTCGGGAACTTCGCGCGCCTTGCCGTGACCGAAGCCGGCGCGGCCCTTCTGGTCGCCGATCACGACCAGCGCTGCGAAACCGAAACGCTTACCGCCCTTGACGACCTTCGCCACGCGATTGATGTGGACGAGCTTGTCGACGAACTCGCTGTCGCGCTCCTCGCGCTCCTTGCGTTCACGTCCGCCGCCCCGCTGATCGCGTCCACCACGCTGTTCGCGTTCTGCCATGGTTTTTCCAATCCTTCAGAGGCTTACGCCTCAATCCTCAAATTCTGTTAGAAGCTCAGCCCGCTCTCACGCGCCGCGTCGGCAAGAGCCTTGACGCGCCCGTGGTAGAGGTAGCTGCCGCGATCGAACACGACTTCCTTGACGCCCTTCTCGGCGGCGCGCTCGGCCAGCAGCTTGCCGACCGCCTTCGCCGCATCGATATCGGCGCCGGTCTTGCCGCCGTCGCGCATCGACTTCTCGAGCGACGAGGCAGAGGCCAGCGTCTCGCCCTTCAGGTCGTCGATGACCTGGGCGTAGATGTGCTTGGACGAGCGGAACACCGACAGACGCGGACGGCCACCACCGGAGCGGCGCAGCTTCAGCCGCACACTCCGCTTGCGCCGGGCATTCGTAACCTTGGCTTTCGACATGACCGGCTCCGTTACTTCTTCTTGCCTTCCTTGCGGAAGATGAATTCGCCCACATACTTCACGCCCTTGCCCTTGTAGGGCTCCGGCGGACGATAGGAGCGAATCTCGGCGGCGACCTGGCCGACACGCTGAATGTCGCTGCCGGTCACCGTAATCTCGGTCGGCTTCGGCACGGTGATCGTGATCCCTTCCGGGATCGCGTAGACCACGTCGTGGCTGTAACCGAGCGCGAGCTGCAGGTTCTTGCCCTGCATCGCGGCGCGGTAACCGACGCCGGTGATTTCGAGCTTCTTCTCGAAGCCCTTGGTGACGCCTTCGACCAGATTCGCGACCTGGGCGCGAGCGGTACCGTACAGCGCCCGCGCGCGATTGGTCTCGACCCGCGGGTTCACCTTGACCTGGCCGTTCTCGAGCTTCACCTCGACGTCGTCATGAACGACGAACTGAAGCTGGCCCTTCGGCCCCTTCATCTTGACGGTCTGCCCATCGACGGTCGCGGTCACACCCGACGGAACCGGAACAGGCCTTTTGCCAACTCGTGACATGGATCAAAAATCCTTCTCAGAACACCGTGAAGAGAACTTCACCGCCCACGTTCGCTTCACGCGCACTGTGGTCGGCCATGATTCCCTTCGGCGTCGACAACACCGAAATGCCGAGTCCGTTGTTCACCCGCGGCAGAGCCTTCACCGAGGCGTAAACACGGCGCCCGGGCTTCGAGACTCGTTCGATCTCGCGAATGACGGGCTCGCCGTCGAAATACTTCAGCTCGATCTCGATCTCGCTGCGGCCCGAGGAATGCTCGAGCGTGGCGTAGCCGCGGATGTAGCCCTCGGTCTTGAGGACCTCGAGCACGTTCTCGCGCATCTTCGAGCCAGGCGTGGAGACCTTGCTCTTGGAGCGCATCTGCGCGTTGCGGATACGGGTGATCAGATCGCTGATTGGATCGTGCGTAGACATCTAAACGACCCTCCTTACCAGCTGGACTTCACGAGGCCCGGGACCATGCCCTTGGAGCCAAGGTCGCGCATCGCGATGCGGGACAGTTTGGTCTTGCGGTAGTTCGAACGCGAACGGCCCGACAGCTCGCAACGCAGACGGATGCGGGTCGCCGACGAGTTTCGCGGCATTTCCGCCAGCTTCAGGGTGGCGGCGAACCGCTCCTCCATCGGCAGCGTCTTGTCGGCGATGATCGCCTTCAACCGCTCGCGCTTCGGGGCGGCGTTCTTCGTCATCCGCTTGCGCCGGTTGTTCTTCTCGATTGAACTCTTCTTTGCCATGCTTGGCTCCTGGGTATCCGCGTTTGAGAGGCTTTAAGTCAGCGTCTCACTGCCGGAACGGGAAATTGAAAGCGGTCAACAAGGCCCTCGCCTCTTCGTCGGTCTTGGCCGTGGTGCAGACGGTGATGTCCATACCGCGGGCTTCCGTGACCTTGTCGAAGTCGATCTCGGGGAAAATGATGTGCTCCTTGATGCCGAGCGAGTAGTTGCCGCGGCCGTCAAAGCTCTTCGGGTTCAGGCCGCGGAAGTCGCGGACGCGCGGCAGCGCGACCGTCACCAGGCGATCGATGAACTCGTACATGCGGGCCTTGCGCAGCGTGACCTTGCAGCCGATCGGCTGGTTTTCACGCAGCTTGAAGGTCGCGATCGCGATACGCGAATAGGTCACGATCGCCTTCTGGCCGGCGATCTGGGTCAGCTCGGCAGCGGCGGTCTCGGCCTTCTTGCGGTCGTTGACGGAATCGCCAACGCCCATGTTCAGCACGACCTTGTCCAGGCGCGGAACCTGCATCACGTTCTCATAACCGAACTTCTCGGTCATGGACGTGCGGATCTTCGCGTCGTATTCCGCGCGCAGGCGCGGCGTGTAAGCGGCCTCAGCCATCGATCTCAGCTCCCGAGCTCTTGGCGATGCGGACCTTCTTGCCGTCCGCCAGAATCTTGAATCCGACGCGGGTCGGCTTCCCGTCCTTGCCGACATACGCGATGTTGGACAGTTGGATCGGCGACTCCTTCGAGATGATGCCGCCCTCCTGGGCCTGCGTCTGCTTCTGGTGACGCTTGACCATGTTGATGCCGCGCACCAGCGCCGTGCCGGCGTCGGGACGCACTTCGAACACTTCGCCGGTGCGGCCCTTGTCGCGACCGGTCAGCACGACGACCTTGTCGCCCTTGCGGATCTTCGCAGCCATCACAGCACCTCCGGCGCGAGCGAGATGATCTTCATGTGGTTCTTGGCGCGCAGCTCGCGCGGCACGGGCCCGAAGATACGGGTGCCGACCGGCTCGGACTGGTTGTTGATCAGAACGGCGGCGTTGCGGTCGAAGCGGATGACCGAACCGTCGGCGCGGCGAATGTCCTTGCGGACGCGCACCACGACGGCCTTCATCACGTCGCCCTTCTTCACCTTGCCACGCGGAATCGCTTCCTTGATCGAGACGACGATGATGTCGCCGATCGTGGCGTAGCGGCGCTTGGAGCCTCCGAGCACCTTGATACACATGACACGGCGTGCGCCAGAATTGTCGGCCACGTCGAGGTTGGTCTGCATCTGAATCATTGATGCACCTCGTCCTCTTCTCTCTTGCGCCAGCCCAGCCGGCGCTCAACATTTCCCTGAAGTCAGTCGGCTAAAGCCAACAGATCAGGCGCTTTTCTTGTGTTCGCCCCGGATCACGACCCAGCGCTTCAACTTCGAAATCGGCTTCGATTCCTCGATCCACACCATGTCGCCCGGCTTGAACTGGTTGTCCTCGTCGTGCGCGTGGTAGTTCTTCGAACGGCGGATCGTCTTCTTGTAGATCGGGTGCGTGAAGCGGCGATCGACGCGCACGACCACGGTCTTGGCAGTCTTGTCGCTGACGACCACGCCTTGCAAAGTACGTTTCGGCATATTCGTAAGCCCCTTACTTCTCTTTCGCGCGCTTCTGCGCGGCGACGGTCTTGATGCGGGCGATGTCACGGCGAGCCTCGCGCAGGCGCGAAGTGTTCTCGAGCTGCCCGGTGGCGCGCTGGAAGCGCAGGTTGAAGCGCTCCTTCTTCAGGTTCAGGATGGCGTCATCCTGCTGGTCGGGGCTCATCGCGCGGATGTCTTCGATCTTCATCTGGGCCATGGCCATTACTCCGCAATGCGCTCGACGAAGCGCGTCTTGATCGGCAGCTTGGCGGCCGCCAGGGTCAGCGCCTCACGCGCCGTCTGGGTGTTGACGCCGTCGATCTCGAACAGCACCCGGCCCGGCTTGACGCGCGCGACCCACAATTCCGGCGAACCCTTGCCGGAGCCCATGCGGACTTCGGCAGGCTTCTTCGACACCGGAACGTCGGGGAACACGCGGATCCAGACGCGGCCGGCACGCTTCATGTGACGGGTCAGCGCGCGGCGGGCGGCTTCGATCTGGCGCGCGGTGACGCGCTCCGGCTCGGTCGCCTTCAGGCCGAACTGGCCAAACGCCAACGTCGCGCCCGAGGACGCAACGCCGTGGATGCGGCCTTTATGCGCCTTCCGGAACTTCGTTTTCTTAGGTTGCATCATGGCTTTAAGCCCTCAAATTCTTGGTGCAGCTCAGGCCGCAGCGTTGTCGCGGCGCCCACGGCCACCACGATCACCACCGCCGCTGCTCTCGCCTTCGGCCATTCTCTTGTCCTGGGCCATCGGATCGTGCTCGAGGATCTCGCCCTTGAAGATCCAGACCTTGACGCCGCAGGTGCCGAAGGTCGTGAACGCGGTCGCAACGCCGTAGTCGATGTCGGCGCGCAGCGTGTGCAGCGGCACGCGACCTTCGCGGTACCACTCCATGCGCGCGATTTCCGCACCGCCCAGACGACCCGAGCAGTTGATGCGGATACCTTCCGCGCCGAGACGCATCGCCGACTGCACGGCGCGCTTCATGGCGCGGCGGAACGCCACGCGGCGTTCCAGCTGCTGCGCGATCGACTCGGCCACCAGCGTCGCATCGAGCTCCGGCTTGCGGATCTCGACGATGTTGATGACGACGTCGGACGAGGTGATGTCCGCGACCCGCTTGCGCAGCTTGTCGATGTCGGCGCCCTTCTTGCCGATCACCACGCCCGGACGGGCCGAGTGGATGGTGACGCGGCACTTCTTGTGCGGACGCTCGATCACGATGCGGGCGACGGCCGCCTGCTTGAGCTCCTTGTGCAGGATCTCGCGGATCTTGACGTCCTCATGCAGCAGCTTGCCGTATTCCTGCTTGCCGGCGAACCAGCGGGAATCCCAGGTCCGGTTGATGCCGAGACGCAGACCGATCGGATTGATCTTTTGACCCATCGTGTGCTCCTGCGTCCCTTAGGCCGCTGCTTCGGCTTCGACCTGACGAACGATGATCGTCAGCTGCGAAAATGGTTTGTAGACACGGCCCGAACGGCCGCGGCCGCGGGCGGCAAAGCGCTTCATCACGAGGCCGTTGCCCACGAAGGCCTGCGCCACGACCAGATCGTCGACATCGAGGTCGTGATTGTTCTCGGCGTTTGCGATAGCCGATTCCAGGCACTTCTTCACGTCGACCGCGATCCGCTTGCGCGAAAACTGCAGGTCGGCGAGCGCAGCAGCCGCCTTCCGGCCGCGAATGAGCTGGGCGACCAGGTTGAGCTTCTGCGGGCTCACCCGCAGCATGCGGGCGACCGCCTTGGCCTCGTTCTCGGCGAGGCTCCGTTCGCGCTTGGGTTTGCTCATCGTTTAATCCTCAAGCCTTCTTGGCTTTCTTGTCGCCGGAGTGGCCATGGAAGGTCCGGGTCGGCGAGAACTCGCCGAACTTGTGACCGACCATTTCCTCGTTGACGGCCACCGGCACGTGCTTCTGACCGTTGTAGACGCCGAAGGTCAGACCGACGAACTGCGGCAGGATCGTCGAACGACGGCTCCAGATCTTGATGACGTCGTGACGGCCGGACGCGCGCGCGGCATCTGCCTTCTTGAGCAGAGAACCCTCGACGAACGGGCCTTTCCAGACTGAACGAACCATGTCCGGCGTTCCTTACTTCTTCCGCTTGTGGCGGCTTAGGAGAATGAATTTGTTGGTCGACTTGTTGGAGCGGGTCTTCTTGCCCTTGGTCGGCTTGCCCCACGGGGTGACCGGGTGGCGACCGCCCGAGGTGCGACCTTCACCACCGCCGTGCGGATGGTCGATCGGGTTCATCGAGACACCGCGGTTGTGCGGCTTGCGGCCCAACCAGCGGTTACGACCGGCCTTGCCGATCGAGGTGTTCATGTGATCCGGGTTCGACACCGCGCCGATCGTGCCGCGGCAACGGCCGTGCACCAGGCGCTGCTCGCCCGAGTTCAGGCGGATGATGACGTAGTCCTGGTCGCGGCCGACGAGCTGGGCGTAGGTGCCGGCGGAACGGGCGAGCTGGCCGCCCTTCCCGATCTTGACCTCGATGTTGTGGATGATCGTGCCGACCGGCATGTTGCCAAGCGGCATGACGTTGCCGGGCTTCACGTCGACATAGTTGCCGGCAACCACGGAATCGCCGACGGCCAGGCGCTGCGGCGCCAGGATATAGGCCTGGGTGCCGTCCTCATACTTGACCAGCGCGATGAACGCGGTGCGGTTCGGATCGTATTCCAGCCGCTCGACCGTCGCGGGCGCATCGACCTTGTCACGCTTGAAGTCGACGGTGCGCAGGGTCTGCTTGTGACCGCCGCCGCGGAAGCGCACGGTGATGCGACCGGTGTTGTTGCGACCGCCCGAAGAGTGCTTGCCTTCGGTGAGCGCCTTGACCGGCTTGCCCTTGTACAGGGCCGAACGATCGACCATGACCAGCTGGCGCTGGCCCGGCGTCGTGGGATTGAATGTCTTCAGTGCCATCGTCTTACGACCTTACAGACCGGTGGTCACGTCGATCCGGTGACCCTCTTCGAGAGTCACGATCGCGCGCTTGGAGTTCGACTGCGAACCGAGATTGCCGCGGAACACCTTGGTCTTGCCCTTGCGAACCAGCGTGTTGACGCTCTTGACCTTGACGTCGAACAGCTTCTCGATCGCTTCCTTGATCTGCGGCTTGGTCGCCTTGGCGGCCACCTTGAACAGGACCTTGTTGTGCTCCGAGGCGATCGTGGCCTTTTCGGTCACGACCGGCGACAGGATCACGTCGTAGTGGCGAGGCTCGATGTTCTTCGTCATTTGAAGCGCGCCTCCAGCGCATCGATGGCGGCCTTGGTCAGAACGAGCTTCTGACGGCGCAGGATGTCATAGACGTTGATGCCCTGGATCGGCAGCACGTCCATGTTCGGGATGTTGCGGGCCGCAGCGGCGAAGCCGTTGTTGAGCTCGGCGCCGTCGATGATCAGCGCGTTGGTCAAGCCCAGACCCGAGAAGTGACCGAGCAGCGCCTTGGTCTTGGCGGCTTCCAGCGCGGCCTTCTCGATCACGATGAGATCGCCGTCCTTGGCCTTGGCCGAGAGCGCATGCTTGAGAGCGAGCGCGCGGACCTTCTTGGGCAGGTCGGTGGCGTGCGAACGCACCACCGGACCGAAGGCACGGCCACCGCCGCGGAACTGCGGCACGCGCGCCGAGCCGTGACGAGCACCGCCGGTGCCCTTCTGCTTGTACATCTTCTTGCCGGTGCGCCAGATCTCGGCGCGGCCCTTGGCCTTGTGCGTACCGGCCTGGCGCTTGTTGAGCTGCCACTGCACGCAACGTGCAATGATGTCCTGGCGCGGCTCGAGACCGAAAATGGTGTCGGACAGCTGGACAGAGCCGGCTTCCTTACCTTCGAGGGTGGTGACCTTCAATTCCATCTCACGCCTCCTGCGCAGCCGGGGCGGCATCCGCGTCGCCAGCAACCTTGAACTTGCCGGGCTTCGGAGCTTCCTTGGGCAGCGGCTTCTTGACGGCGTCGCGCACGCGGATCCAGCCGCCCTTGGAGCCGGGAACGGCGCCTTCGACGAGGATCAGACCGCGCTCGACATCGAGCTGAACGACGCGGAGGTTGAGCGTGGTGATGCGATCGACGCCCATGTGGCCGGGCATCTTCTTGTTCTTCCAGGTCTTGCCGGGGTCCTGACGACCACCGGTCGAACCGATCGAACGGTGCGAGATCGACACGCCGTGCGTGGCGCGCAGACCGCCGAAGTTCCAGCGCTTCATGCCGCCGGCGAAGCCCTTACCGACCGAGGTGCCGGTGACGTCGACGAACTGGCCGACGACGAAGTGGTCGGCGAGGATCTCGGCGCCAACCGGGATCATGGCATCCGCGGAGACGCGGAACTCCTCGACCTGCCGCTTCGGCTCGACCTTGGCGACCGCGAACTGGCCGCGCTCCGCCTTGGGCATGTAAACGGTCTTACGGCTGCCAGAACCAAGCTGGAGCGCGACGTAACCGTTCTTCTCTTCAGTGCGGTGGCCTACGACCTGGCAATTGCCGAGCTTCAGCACGGTCACTGGGATATGTTCGCCGGCCTCCGTAAAGACCCGCGTCATCCCGACCTTTTGTGCGATCACTCCGGAGCGCATCGGCTTGCTTCCTGTTCTCTTTGTCCGCTGACGCGAACGGGATCCAAAAAATCTTAGAGCTTGATCTCGACGTCGACACCGGCGGCCAGATCGAGCTTCATCAAAGCATCGACGGTCTGCGGGGTCGGATCGACGATGTCGAGCAGGCGCTTGTGAGTGCGCATCTCGAACTGCTCGCGGCTCTTCTTGTCGACGTGGGGCGAACGGTTGACGGTGAACTTCTCGATGCGGGTGGGCAGCGGAATGGGTCCGCGAACCTGCGCGCCGGTACGCTTCGCCGTGTTCACGATCTCGCGGGTCGACGTATCGAGGATACGATGGTCGAACGCCTTGAGACGGATACGAATATTTTGGCCGTTCATTGCCGTGGTCTCTCTTCGTTGGGTGGCGAATAGCGAATAGCGAATGTCACCATTCGCTACTCGCCGATCCCTATTCTCGTAATTACTCGATGATCGAAGCGACGACGCCGGCGCCGACGGTGCGGCCACCTTCGCGGATCGCGAAGCGGAGCTTCTCTTCCATCGCGATCGGCACGATCAGGTGCACTTCCATCGCGATGTTGTCGCCCGGCATCACCATCTCGGTGCCTTCCGGCAGATGCACGACACCGGTCACGTCGGTGGTGCGGAAGTAGAACTGCGGACGGTAGTTGGTGAAGAACGGGGTGTGGCGACCGCCCTCTTCCTTGGTGAGGATGTACGCCTCAGCCTTGAACTTGGTGTGCGGCTTGACCGAACCCGGCTTGCACAGCACCTGGCCGCGCTCGACGTCTTCGCGCTTGGTGCCGCGGAGCAGCGCACCGATGTTGTCGCCGGCCTGGCCCTGATCGAGCAGCTTGCGGAACATTTCGACGCCGGTGACGGTGGTCTTCTGGGTGGCACGCAGACCGACGATCTCGATTTCCTCGCCGACCTTGACGATGCCGCGCTCGACACGACCGGTGACGACGGTGCCGCGGCCCGAGATCGAGAACACGTCTTCAACCGGCATCAGGAACGGCTGGTCGATCGGACGCTCCGGCTGCGGGATGTACTCGTCGACGTTCTTCATGAGCTCGAGGATGGCGTCGTGGCCGAGCTTCTTGTCCGAATCTTCGAGAGCGGCGAGCGCCGAACCCTTGATGATCGGGATCTTGTCGCCCGGGAAGTCGTACTTCGAGAGCAGCTCGCGGACTTCGAGCTCGACGAGTTCGAGCAGTTCCGGATCGTCGACCATGTCGCACTTGTTCAGGAACACGACCAGCGCGGGCACGCCGACCTGGCGGGCGAGCAGGATGTGCTCGCGGGTCTGCGGCATCGGACCGTCAGCGGCCGACACGACCAGGATCGCGCCGTCCATCTGGGCGGCGCCGGTGATCATGTTCTTCACGTAGTCGGCGTGGCCGGGGCAGTCGACGTGGGCGTAGTGGCGGTTCGGCGTCTCGTACTCGACGTGAGCGGTCGAGATGGTGATGCCGCGCGCCTTCTCTTCCGGCGCCTTGTCGATCTGGTCGTATGCGGTGAACGTCGCACCGCCGGCTTCGGCGAGAACCTTGGTGATCGCCGCGGTCAGCGACGTCTTGCCATGGTCGACGTGACCGATGGTGCCGATGTTGCAGTGCGGCTTGTTACGTTCAAACTTTGCTTTGGCCATTTGACTCTCCGTTCAATCGTCAGTTCGTGACCGACGACAATCAGGCAAACTTCTTCTGGACTTCTGCCGACACGTTGGCCGGCGCTTCTGCGTAGTGGTCGAACTGCATGGTGAAGGTCGCGCGTCCCTGGCTCATCGAGCGCAGGTTATTCACGTACCCAAACATGTTCATGAGCGGCACCATCGCGTTGATGACGTTGGCGTTGCCGCGCATGTCCTGCCCCTGGATCTGACCGCGCCGGGAATTCAGGTCGCCGATGACCGAGCCGGTATAGTCTTCCGGGGTCACCACTTCGACCTTCATGATCGGCTCGAGCAGGACGGACTTGCCCTTCTGCAGCGCTTCGCGGAAAGCCGCGCGCGATGCGATTTCGAAGGCGAGCGCCGACGAGTCGACGTCGTGATACTTGCCGTCGACGAGCTGAACCTTGACGTCGACCACGGGGAAGCCCGCGACCACGCCAGAGCTCATCACGCTGTTGAGGCCCTTTTCCACGCCGGGGATGTATTCCTTCGGAACCGCACCGCCGACGATCTTGGACTCGAACTCGTAGCCCTTGCCGGGCTCGTTCGGCTCGACCACGATCGACACTTCCGCGAACTGACCGGTACCGCCGGTCTGCTTCTTGTGGGTGTACTTGACCTCGGCCTTCTTGGTGACGCGCTCACGGAACGCAACCTGCGGCGCGCCGATGTTGGCGTCGACCTTGTAGGTGCGGCGGAGGATGTCGACCTTGATGTCGAGATGGAGTTCGCCCATGCCCTTGAGGATGGTCTGGCCGGACTCCTGATCGGTCGACACGCGGAAGGACGGATCCTCCGCAGCGAGCTTGGCCAGCGCCACGCCCAGCTTTTCCTGGTCGGCCTTGGACTTCGGCTCGATCGCGATCTCGATGACCGGCTCGGGGAATTCCATTTTCTCGAGGATCACCTGCTTGTCGGGATCGCACAGCGTGTCACCGGTGCGCGCTTCCTTCAGGCCGGCCAGAGCGACGATGTCGCCGGCATAGGCTTCCTTGATGTCTTCGCGGTTGTTCGCATGCATCAGCAGCATGCGCCCGATGCGCTCCTTCTTCTCGCGCGTCGAGTTCACGACGCCGGTGCCGCTCTGGAGCACGCCGGAGTAGATGCGGCAGAAGGTGATGGTGCCGACGAACGGGTCGTCCATGATCTTGAACGCGAGCAGAGCCAGCGGCTCCTTGTCGTCCGCCTTGCGCACGACTTCGTTGCCGACATCGTCGGTGCCCTTGATCGCGGGCACGTCGATCGGCGACGGCAGATAGTCGACCACGGCGTCGAGCAGCGGCTGAACGCCCTTGTTCTTGAAGGCCGAGCCGCACAGCACGGGATAGAACGCGCCGGTCAGCACAGCCTTGCGGATCAGGCGCTTCAGGGTCGCCTCGTCCGGCTCCTTGCCGTCGAGATAGGCGGCCATGGCGTCGTCGTCGAGCTCGACGGCGGCTTCCACCATCTTCTCGCGGTATTCCTTGGCCTGGTCGACGAGGTCTTCCGGAATGTCGACATAGTCGAACTTCGCGCCCAGCGATTCATCGTTCCAGATGATGCCCTGCATCTTCACGAGGTCGACGAGACCCTTGAAGTTGTTCTCGGCACCGATCGGAAGCTGGATCGCGATCGGCTTGGCGCCGAGACGATCGACGATGTCGGCCAGACACTTGAAGAAGTCAGCGCCGGTCTTGTCCATCTTGTTGGCGAAGACGATGCGCGGAACCTTGTACTTGTCGCCCTGACGCCAGACGGTCTCGGTCTGGGGCTCGACGCCCTGGTTGGAGTCGAGCACGCAGACGGCGCCGTCGAGCACGCGCAGCGAACGCTCGACTTCGATGGTGAAGTCGACGTGGCCGGGAGTGTCGATGATGTTCAGGCGCTTGCCGGCCCAGAAGGCGGTGGTCGCAGCCGAGGTGATCGTGATGCCACGCTCCTGCTCCTGCTCCATCCAGTCCATCGTCGCGGCACCTTCGTGCACTTCGCCGATCTTGTGGCTCTTGCCGGTGTAATAGAGGATGCGCTCGGTGGTCGTGGTCTTGCCGGCATCGATATGCGCCATGATACCGAAATTGCGGTAGTTCTCTATGGCATGAACGCGAGGCATGGGCTGTTCCTTAGATTCCGTGTGTCGCCGTTACCAGCGATAGTGCGAGAAGGCGCGGTTGGCTTCCGCCATCCGGTGCACATCTTCCCGCTTCTTGACGGCGTTGCCGCGGTTGTTCGAGGCATCCAGCAACTCGGCCGAAAGCCGCTCGGTCATCGTCTTCTCGTTGCGCTCGCGCGCTGCCGAGATCAGCCAGCGGATACCCAGCGCCTGACGGCGGGTCGAACGAACCTCGACCGGAACCTGGTAGGTCGCGCCGCCGACGCGGCGGGAGCGAACCTCGATCGTCGGCATGACGTTCTCGAGCGCCTGCTCGAACACGCCGAGCGGGTTCTGCTTGGTCTTGGATTCGATGATCCCGAACGCACCGTAGACGATGCCTTCGGCGACCGACTTCTTGCCGGCGTACATCACCGAGTTCATGAACTTCGTGACGATGATGTTCCCGAACTTCGGATCCGGGAGAACTTCGCGCTTTTCCGCTGAGTGGCGACGAGACATAGGCTTGGTTCCCGCTTACTTCGGACGCTTGGCGCCGTACTTCGAACGACGCTGCTTACGGTTCTTGACGCCCTGGGTATCCAGAACGCCGCGGAGGATGTGGTAGCGCACGCCGGGCAAGTCCTTGACGCGGCCTCCGCGGATCATGACCACCGAGTGCTCCTGGAGGTTATGACCTTCGCCGGGGATGTAGCCGATCACCTCGAAGCCGTTGGTCAGGCGCACCTTGGCGACCTTACGAAGCGCCGAGTTCGGCTTCTTCGGGGTCGTCGTGTAGACGCGGGTGCAAACACCACGCTTCTGCGGCGACTGCTGCAGCGCCGGCACCTTCTTGCGCGACTTCTGCACTTCACGCGGTTGAGCGATCAGCTGGTTGATCGTCGGCATCCTGGCCTTACCCTTTGTTCTGCCGCGGCCCCTTCCGGGTCCGCTGTCTTGCCGCGGCCCGTTGCCGGAACCGCAATTCTGTTCGGGCTACCCGCCCAATGAGGCCGCCCCGCGCGGAACAATCCGCACAAAGCGAAATTGCGCCAACCGCTCCATCACCGAGCGGAAAGCGTTACGACGCCACAGAGGACCGCAGTTTTCGGGCCAATCAGCGTAAAGCTGCGGCCCGCGCACCGAGGTCATGCATCCGAATTCGATCTCAAGAGAACAAGCTCAAGAGAACTAGAATCGCACTGGCATTGCCTAGCTATGATCGACAGCGTCTGAGCGGCATTCGTCGAGGTTGGTGCCTGCCGAACGACCCCAGAGGGATCAGGCAGGTGGTCCGTACCGACGTTGGCGATGCTCACCGCCTGTCGTTAAGTGAGGCGCTTTCTATAAGTGGGAATCGATCAAGTCAAGGTGAAACGACAGTCACAAAACGCTTCTCGCGCCTGTCGAAACCGATGTTTACCGCACTCGTCGCGCTCTTCCGATATGGGAGCGCCGGGCCTGTTCCGCCACCCCAACGGCCCATTAATACCCGGGAGAAATATACTTTTATATCCATTGCTAAGGCTTTTTTTCCTGTTGCCGCGTCAATCTGCCACCTTCGGCGGAGATTTGCGCCATGCGGTACACCGACATTGCCATTATCGGCGGGGGATTGTCCGGCGCGACAGCCGCCGCAATGCTCGGCCGCGCCGGCGTTTCGGCGGTGCTGATCGATCCGCATGACAGCTATCCGGCTGATTTCCGAGTCGAAAAACTCAGCGGCGAGCTCCAGGTCGAGCGATTCCTGAAGACGGGAATCGGAGAATCGGTGCTGCGCCGCGCGACCTTTGCCGGCGAGAACTGGATTGCGCGCTTCGGCCGCCTGCTCGACAAAGCACCGAGTCGGCAGTTCAACATCCTCTACGATTCCCTGGTCAACGCCGTCCGCGACGAAATCCCCGCCAGCGTCGCACGGATCTGCGCCAAGGCGGTCGCGATCGAGACGAGCTCGGAGCGGCAGAGAATCACGCTCTCCAATGACGAGACGGTCTCGGCCCGCCTGGTCGTGCTCGCCAACGGCCTCAATGTCGGCCTTCGCCACCAGCTCGGAATCACGCGAACGGTGGTGAGCGCCTGCCATTCGATCTCGGTCGGGTTCGACGTGGTGCCGGCGGGGCGGACCTCGTTCGACTTCCCGGCGCTGACCTATTTCTCGGAGCGGCCGAGCGATCGCATCCCCTACGTCACGCTGTTTCCGGTCGGCCCCCGGATGCGCGCGAATCTGTTCGTCTATCGCGGCTTCGACGACCCCTGGCTGCGTGAGCTGCGCCGGGCACCGGCCGAGACGCTGAACGCCGCCCTGCCCCGGCTCAAGCGCATCACCGGCGCCTTCGACATCCCCGGCGACATCAAGATTCGCCCGGTCGATCTCTACGTCAACGATGCACGAGGCCAGCCCGGCCTCGTGCTGGTCGGCGATGCGTTCGCAACCTCCTGCCCCGTCGCCGGCACCGGCTGCGACAAGGTCTTCACCGACGTCGAGCGGCTCTGCAACGTGTACATCCCGCGATGGCTCGCCTCCGACGGGATGAATGCGGATAAAATCGCGGGTTTCTACGCCGATCCGGTCAAGCGGGCCTGCGACGAATGGTCGACGGCGAAGGCATTCGACTTCCGCTCAGTGTCGATCGCCAGGAGCCCGTACTGGACCGCGCAGCGCTGGGCACGCTTCATCGCCTGGTCGGTTCAGGGACTGCTGCGCCCGCTTGGCAGCGCAGTGCATCTGGAGCCGAACTTCCTCGGTCACGCCTCCTCGTCGTCCTCGTCCTCATCATCCTCGAGATCGTCGTCGTCATCGTCGCTGTCGTCGTCGGCCTGAGCCGCGGCGCCATGCGGCTGGTGGATCTGGTCGTTCCACAGCTTACGATAGGTGCCGTTCTTGGCCAGCAGCTCGGCATGCGAGCCGCGCTCGATCGCCCTGCCCCCTGAAATCACGATGATCTCGTCCATCTCGACCACCGAGGTCAGGCGGTGGGTCGACCAGATCATGGTGCGGCCCTTGGCGACCTTCAGCAGCGTGCGGTTGATCGCGGCCTCCGTGGTCTGGTCCAGCGCCGATGTGGCCTCGTCCAGCAGCAGCACGGACGGATTGCGGATGATCGCGCGCGCGATCGCGATGCGCTGGCGCTGGCCGCCCGAGAGCGTATCGCCGCGCTCGCCGACCGGCGTGTCGTAGCGCTGCGGCAGGCTCATGATGTAGCGGTGGATCTCGGCCTTCTTGGCCGCCTCCTCCACCTCCGCATCGGTCGCGCCCTCCTTGCCGAGCCGGATGTTCTCGCGGATCGACATGTTGAACAGCATGTTCTCCTGGAACACCACCGCCATGCTCCGGCGCAGCGAATCCAGCGTCACCTTGCGGACGTCGACGCCGTCGATGGTGACGCGGCCCTCGTTGGGCACGTAGAGCCGCAGGATCAGATTGAGCAGCGTGCTCTTGCCGGAGCCGGAGGGACCGACGATGGCGATGCGCTTGCCGACGTCCAGCCTGAGGCTGAGATTGTCCAGCACAGGCGTCTGGCTGTTTTCGTACTGGAAGGTGACGCGATCGAAGGTGATGTCGTGAGTGACGCGCGGCAGGTCGGGCGCGCCGGCACGATCGGCGCCCCGCGTCGGCTCGTCGAGCAGCTCCTGGATATGGCGAATCGCGGCGGCCGATGAGATCGACACCGGGATGAAATGCATCACATGGGCGATGTTGTAGGAGACCTCCCAGAACGCGCTCTCGAAGGTGACGAAGGTGCCGATGGTGATCTGGCCCTTGGTCGCCAGATACGCACCGATCGCGAGCACCACGATGTGCAGCAGCAGCACCGAAATGGTGACCGTCCGCTCCACCATGGTCGACAGGAACGCCGCTGAAGCGATCTTGTTGCGGGTCTCGTCGTTGCGGAAGCGGAAGAAACCGAACATCTTGCGTTGCAGGCTGAATGCCTTGATCACGGCCTGCGCCGCCACATTCTCCTGCACCATGCCGAGCAGCGCGCTCTCGTTCTGCTTCTGCTCGTAATTGGCCTGCACCGCCTTCGGGGTGAGGATGCGCGGGCCGATCAGCGTGATCGGGAACACCAGCAGCGCGACCGCGGCGAGCTGCCAGTTCAAGAACACCATCAGGATGATGCCGGCGATCAATTCCAGGAACGGCAGTGCCGCGCTGTTGGCGAAGGTCTTCACCGAGCCTTCGAACGCCGAGAGGTCCACCGAGAAGCGGGACAGGATCTCACCGCGCTTGGTACGGCCGAAATAGGCCGCCGGCAGGTCCTGGACGTGCTCGAACAGGCGCTTGCGGACGTCGGAGATGATGCAGGCGGCCAGCCGCGCGTCCCAGCGCTCGTACCAGACCGCGACGATCGAGGTGAAGATGCCGGCGACCGCGAGCACGCCGAGGATCTTGTACAGTGCCTGAAAGTCCTCCTCGCCGAGCGCGTCGTCGATCAGGTACTTCAGGCTGAGCGGCATGATGACGTTGAACAGCGTCTCGACGAAGACGCCGAACGCCACGAAGGACAGCATCCGCTTGTAGCTGGTCAGGAAGGGCTTGACGAAACCCAGGATGGTCGCGAGCGCGCCGGCGGCCTCGCGCGCGGTAAAGACGACGAGGTCCTCGTCCTCATCATCGTCATCGAGCTCCAGCCCGTCATCCTCCTCCTCGTCGTCCTCGTCGTCTTCGAGGTCCGGCTTGGCGGGGGCGAGCTTGTCGTCGAGCTCTACCGCTTCTTCCGCGGCGAGCTTCTGTTTGTCGGGCGGGAGGGGCTTGGACGCCATGAAACCAATCGATGCTGACGGCCGGCATGACCGCAGAGAAAGCAGGGCATAGCGGCGAGCCGCTATCGCACCGATTCTATGCGATCACGATGAATTCGGCAAAGCAATTGGCGAACCCGCCCGAGTTCTTGAGCTAGTCGTCGTCCTCGTCCTCGACCTTGTCGAAGAAGGAATAGCGCAGACTGTCGGCGTCGGCGTACCACTGGCCGGGGCCCTTGTTGGCGGCGAGCGTCGCCTCCCAGAGCGCATCGGCGCAGTCCTTGCGGTGCATCGACAAGTCGAAGCCGTTGCCGAAGAACAGCTCGGACCATTCCCACCAAGTGCCGAGCTTCTTGACCCCGCGCAGGAGGTCGTAGCGGTCGATCACCGCTGACGCCATGTCCGAGGTGACCGAGCCGAACACGAGTCCGGTCTTGACCACGCGGTTGAGCTCGCGGATCGCGCGGACCACCTGCTTCGGGGAAACGTGGCAGAGGCTGGTCTCGAACACGAAGTCGAAGCTGCCGTCCTTGAACGGCATGTCGGTGATCGAGCCGAGCTTGTTGTACTTCTTCAGCGCCTTCGGCGTCTTGGCGTGGATGGCACGGTTGTTCTCGATGCCCCAAGCATCGACGCCGCGTTCGCGCAGCGCCCCGACCAGCTCGCCGCTGGCGGATCCCGCGACCAGGAGCCTGGCGCCCTTGGCCTTGCCCCAGACGATGCCGATCAGCTTTGTCAGATAATCGGGATCGGTGAAGTGCCGCCACGCCTCGCTGTACGGGCCGAGGCCGCGATAGTTCTCGAAATAGTCGCGATCGATCTTGTCGGAGATCGGCTTGTCGTCCTGCGCGCGCTCGCGGCGCAGGCGCATCATCTCGGTCAGGATGATATCGGTCGCGGCGTCCGAGGAATCGAGCAGGCCGTTCAGCGTCGAATCGAACAGATAGTCGCCGACCACGACGATGCCGGGATGCTCCTTCGGCTCGGGCCGGTGATTGGTCATGACGTCGCGCACGGGCAGACCGCCCGGTATAGCGTTCACCGACGACAGCCAGCGGTGGATCTTGCCTTCCACGAAATGCGCGCGCGCATCGCCGAGCGAGGCCGGCAGCGATTTCAGCGCGGCGTCGAACAGCTCCTGGTCCGACAGATTGGCAAAGGCCAGCGCGTCGGAGCCGGGAATCAGCCAGTTCAGGACGCCATGCTTGCCGACGTCGTGGCGCGCGCCCTCGTTGTAGACGCAGCAGCCGCCGAAGGCCTCCGACATGAACCAGGCGCCGGAAATCTTGTCGCCCCAGAACGGGGAGTCGAACAGGATCGAAACGCGCAGATAATGCGCGGGACGGTCGAAATACGAGACATGCTTGACCATCGACTTGCGGAGCTGCTCGCCTTCCCAGCCGACGGTCCCGAGCCAGGAATGCGGCAGGCAGACCAGCACGAGGTCGAAGTCGCGCGTCTCCGGCCCCTTGCCGTTCATCATCTTGAGCTGGTAGCGGCCGGTCGGCGCCTTGCCGACGGTGAGCACACGGTGATTGAGCTGGATGTCGGCATTGACCTCCGACTGGAGGCACTCGATCAGCTGCTCGTTGCCGTTCTGGATGGAATAGAGGCCGATATAGCCATCGACATCCATCAAATAGTTCTTGAGCGCGTTGAGGCCGTTGGTGTTGTGGCTTTCGGTGGCGATGTCCGAGCGCGCCATCACCTTGAAGAAACGCTTTGCGGTTTCGTCCTCGACCTCCTCGTCGAGCACTTGCTCGGCGGTCTTGTAGGCCCAGGGGTTCTCGTTGTCGTGCGCGCCGACGCCCTCGTAATATTCGATCGGCGACATCGTCTCGGCGCAGCGCTTGCGGAACGATTCGATCGCGGCCGCGGTCCTGGCGCCGTAGCGGCGGCGCATGCCGGCGACGTCGTTGAGCAGCTCGCCGCCGAACTGCACCTGTTCGGCATCCATCGGAATCGTTTGCAGGCCGAAATGCTGGATCAGCTCGCGCAGCGGATCGGGGCCCGTCATCGAGTAGTCGTAGATCTCGGCAACGCCGGCCTCGTACATCGCCGGCGCCGAATCGAATTTGCGCGTGACGATCTTGCCGCCGAGGCGGTCGGAGGCCTCATAGATGGTGATGCGGCAGAGGTCGCCGAGCTTGCGCTTCAGATACCAGGCGCTCATCAGCCCGCCGGGGCCGCCGCCTACGATTGCGAGATCAAGCATATCAGTTCCGTGGTCTCCGGCCCTGCCCCCGTCACGGGATCCACCGGTCTAAGCTCCCCTAACAGAAGCGCTTTTGCGCCTGAAGGAAAGATGAACAAAGGTTGATCCTGCACCGCAACAGGGAAACAAAGCAGCAAAAAGGCCGGCTTGCGCCGGCCTTTTCATTGTCCTCGGTATTCCTACGGATGAAGCATCATTCCGCGGGCGGGAGCGCAGGAAGCTCGGCTTCCGGCGCCGGCGGCACGACGGACGCCTGCTTCTCGCGCTCGTCCAGGATCAGCTTGTCGCGCTTCATCGCGACTTCGCGGATCTTGGCCATGGAGGCGCCGGTGCCCGCCGGGATCAGCCGGCCGACGATGACGTTCTCCTTGAGGCCTTCGAGCGGATCGACCTTGCCGTTGACCGCCGCTTCCGTGAGGACGCGGGTGGTCTCCTGGAACGAGGCCGCCGAGAAGAACGAGCGGGTCTGGAGGCTCGCCTTGGTGATGCCGAGCAGAACCGGCGTTCCCGTGGCGATCTTCTTGCCCTCTTCCTTGGCCTTCTCGTTGAGCGCGTCGAACTCGATCTTGTCGACCTGCTCGCCGGAGATCATGTCCGTGTCGCCCTGGTCGGTGACTTCCACCTTCTGGAGCATCTGACGGACAATCACCTCGATGTGCTTGTCGTTGATGAGCACGCCCTGGAGCCGGTAGACTTCCTGGATCTCGTTGACCAGGTAGGCCGCGAGCTCCTCGATGCCCTTGACCGCGAGGATGTCGTGCGGCGCCGGGTTGCCTTCCACGATGAAGTCGCCCTTTTCGACGACGTCGCCGTCCTGAAGGTGGATGTGCTTGCCCTTCGGGATCAGGTACTCGCGCGGCTCGTCGGTCTTGTCCATCGGCTCGATCGAGATGCGACGCTTGTTCTTGTAGTCGCGTCCGAACCGGATGGTGCCCGCGATTTCGGCGATGATCGCCGCATCCTTCGGACGCCTTGCCTCGAACAGTTCCGCCACCCGCGGCAGACCGCCGGTGATGTCACGCGTCTTGGCGCTTTCGGTCGAGACACGGGCGAGGATGTCGCCCGGATTGACCTTGGCACCGACGTCGACCGAGAGAATGGCGTCGACCGACAGCATGTAGCGGGCATCGCCGCCACGGGCGAGCTTGAGCACCTTGCCGTCCTTGCCCTTGACCACGATGGCCGGACGCAGGTCCGCACCGCCGCGGGTCGAGCGCCAGTCGATGACCACGCGCTTGGCGATACCGGTCGCCTCGTCGAGCGTTTCCGAGATCGACTGCCCCTCGACCAGATCCTCGAAGCCGATGGTACCTTCGACTTCGGTGAGGAGCGGACGGGTGTAGGGATCCCACTCGACGATGCGCTGGCCGCGCTTGACGCTGTCGCCCTCGTCGACATGCAGGCGCGAGCCGTACTGGACACGGTGCGTCGCACGCTCGGTGCCGTCGGCATCGACGATCGCCACCACCATGTTGCGCACCATCGCGACCAGGTGACCTTCGCTGTTGCGGGCGATGGCCTTGTTCCGGATCACGATCTTGCCGTCGAAATTGGCTTCGACGAAAGACTGCTCGTTGAGCTGCGCCGCACCGCCGATGTGGAAGGTGCGCATGGTGAGCTGGGTGCCCGGCTCGCCGATCGACTGCGCCGCGATGACGCCGACCGCTTCGCCGTGGTTGACCGGCGTGCCGCGGGCGAGGTCGCGGCCGTAGCACTTGCCGCAGATGCCGTTGACGAGTTCGCAGGTCAGCGCCGAGCGGATCTTCACCTCCTGCACGCCACCCTGCTGGATGGCGTCCAGATGGCTCTCTTCCATCAGCGTATCGCGCTTGATGATCACCTTGCCGGAGCTGTCACGGATGTCCTCGCAGGCCGTGCGTCCGAGGATGCGCGAGCCGAGCGAAGCCACCACGGTGCCCGCATCGACGATGGCGCGCATCTTGATGCCGAGCTTGGTGCCGCAATCGGACTGCGTGATGATGCAGTCCTGCGCGACGTCGACCAGACGACGGGTCAGGTAGCCCGAGTTCGCGGTCTTCAACGCGGTGTCCGCGAGGCCCTTGCGGGCGCCGTGGGTCGAGTTGAAGTACTCGAGCACCGAGAGGCCTTCCTTGAAGTTCGAGATGATCGGCGTCTCGATGATCTCGCCCGACGGCTTGGCCATCAGGCCGCGCATGCCGGCGAGCTGGCGCATCTGGGCCGGCGAACCGCGGGCACCGGAGTGAGCCATCATGTAGATCGAGTTGATGTCGGCATCGGCCCCGCTCGCCGTCTTCTTGGTCGAGGAGATCTCCTTCATCATCGCCTTGGCGATTTCTTCCGTGGCCTTCGACCAGGCGTCGACGACCTTGTTGTACTTCTCGCCATGGGTGATCAGGCCGTCGTTGTACTGCTGCTCGAAATCCTTCGCCAGCGTACGGGTGGTGTCGACGATCTTCCACTTGCCGTGCGGCACGACCATGTCGTCCTTGCCGAACGAGATGCCGGCCTTGAACGCGTTGTAGAAGCCGAGCGCCATGATGCGGTCGCAGAAGATCACCGTCTCCTTCTGACCGCAGTGACGGTAGACCTGGTCGATCACGCCCGAGATCTCGCGCTTGGTCATCAGCTTGTTGATGATCTCGTACGAAATCCGCGGGTTCTTCGGCAGCAGATTGCCGAGCATGACGCGGCCGGCGGTGGTCTCGATCCAGCGCGTCGAGACCTTGCCGGTCTCGTCCATGCCCTGCCACCGGTACTTGATCTTGGTGTGGAGGTGGATGACCTTCGCATGCAGCGCGTGCTCGAGCTCGGCCATGTCACCGAAGATCTTGCCCTCGCCGGGCAGGCCTTCGCGCATGATCGAGACGTAGTAGAGACCGAGCACGATGTCCTGCGACGGCACGATGATCGGCTGGCCGTTCGCCGGATGCAGGATGTTGTTGGTCGACATCATCAGGACGCGCGCTTCCAGCTGCGCTTCGAGCGACAGCGGAACGTGCACGGCCATCTGGTCGCCGTCGAAGTCGGCGTTGAACGCGGAGCAGACCAGCGGGTGAAGCTGGATCGCCTTGCCCTCGATCAGCACCGGCTCGAACGCCTGGATGCCCAGGCGATGCAGCGTCGGCGCACGGTTGAGCAGCACCGGATGCTCGCGGATGACCTCGTCCAGGATGTCCCAGACCTCGGGCCGCTCCTTCTCGACCAGCTTCTTGGCCTGCTTCACCGTGGTGGACAGGCCCTTGGCGTCGAGCCGCGAATAGATGAACGGCTTGAACAGCTCGAGCGCCATCTTCTTCGGCAGGCCGCACTGATGCAGGCGCAGCTCGGGACCGACCACGATCACCGAACGGCCCGAATAGTCGACGCGCTTGCCGAGCAGGTTCTGACGGAAGCGGCCCTGCTTGCCCTTGAGCATGTCGGCGAGCGACTTCAGCGGACGCTTGTTGGCGCCCGTGATGACGCGGCCGCGGCGGCCGTTGTCGAACAGCGCATCGACCGCTTCCTGAAGCATGCGCTTCTCGTTGCGGATGATGATGTCGGGCGCGCGCAGCTCCATCAGCCGCTTCAAGCGGTTGTTGCGGTTGATGACGCGGCGGTAGAGGTCGTTGAGGTCGGAGGTCGCGAAGCGGCCGCCGTCGAGCGGCACCAGCGGACGCAGGTCCGGCGGAATCACCGGGACCACGGTCATGATCATCCATTCCGGCTTGTTGCCGGAGTGGCGGAACGCTTCCACGATCTTCAGGCGCTTGGCGAGCTTCTTGTGCTTGATGTCGGAGTCGGTCTCCTGCATCTCGATGCGCAAGGAAGCTTCGAGCTTCTCGAGGTCCATGCCCTTGAGCAGCTCGCGGATCGCCTCGGCGCCGATCATGGCGGTGAAGCTGTCCTGGCCGTACTCGTCCTGCGCCTTCAGATACTCGTCTTCCGACAGCAGCTGACGGTCCTTGAGCGCGGTGAGACCCGGCTCGAGCACGACGTAATATTCGAAGTACAGGATCCGCTCGAGATCCTTCAGCGTCATGTCCAGCAGCAGGCCGATGCGCGAGGGCAGCGACTTCAGGAACCAGATGTGGGCGACGGGGGCTGCGAGCTCGATATGGCCCATGCGCTCGCGCCGGACGCGCGACAGCGTGACCTCGACCGAGCACTTCTCGCAGATGATGCCCTTGTACTTCATGCGCTTGTACTTGCCGCACAAGCACTCGTAGTCCTTGATCGGCCCGAAGATGCGGGCGCAGAACAGGCCGTCGCGCTCGGGCTTGAAGGTACGGTAGTTGATGGTCTCCGGCTTCTTGATCTCGCCGTAGGACCAGGACAGAATCTTCTCGGGAGACGCGATCGAGATCCGGATCTGGTCGAAGACCTGAGCCGGAGTCGTCGGGTTGAAGAGATTCATAATTTCTTGGTTCATCGTCTTCTCCTCGCGTGCCGGTCGCCTACGGCCGCAAATTCGAAAATCACTCAATCGGGGCGCCCTGCCCTCAAGGCCTCGGGAGGGGCGCCAATGCCCGGCCGTGAAGGCCGGGCATGAAAGGTCGTATTACTCGGCTGCTTCCGACGTCGGCGCCGGTCCCACCTTGGAGTTGTGCAGGTCGACGTTGAGGCCGAGCGAGCGCATTTCCTTGACCAGCACGTTGAACGATTCCGGAATACCGGCCTCGAACGTGTCGTCGCCGCGCACGATCGCCTCGTACACCTTGGTACGGCCGGCGACGTCGTCCGACTTCACCGTCAGCATTTCCTGGAGCGTGTACGCCGCGCCGTAAGCCTCGAGCGCCCACACCTCCATTTCGCCGAACCGCTGGCCGCCGAACTGCGCCTTGCCGCCCAGCGGCTGCTGGGTGACGAGCGAGTACGGACCGATCGAACGCGCGTGGATCTTGTCGTCCACCAGATGGTGCAGCTTGAGCATGTAGATGTAGCCCACCGTCACCTTGCGATCGAACGCATCGCCGGTACGACCGTCATAGACGGTCGACTGACCCGAAGCGTCGAGACCGGCAAGCTTCAGCATCTCCTCGATGTCGGCTTCCTTGGCGCCGTCGAACACCGGCGTCGCAATCGGCACGCCGCGGCTGAGGTTATGGCCGAGTTCAAGCAGCTCGTTGTCGTTGAGCGACTTGATGGTCTCGTCCTCGCCATAGACCTTCTTCAAGGTCTCCTTCAGCGGCTTGATGTCCTGCTTCGACAGGTACGCATCGACCGTCTGGCCGATACGCTTGCCGAGGCCGGCGCAGGCCCAGCCGAGATGGGTCTCGAGGATCTGTCCGACGTTCATGCGCGAGGGCACGCCCAGCGGGTTGAGCACGATGTCGGCGTGCGTGCCGTCTTCGAGGAACGGCATGTCCTCGATCGGCACGATCTTCGACACCACACCCTTGTTGCCGTGGCGGCCGGCCATCTTGTCGCCGGGCTGGATCTTGCGCTTCACCGCGACGAAGACCTTGACCATCTTCATCACGCCGGGCGGCAATTCGTCACCGCGCTGAAGCTTCTCGACCTTGTCGAGGAAGCGCTGTTCAAGGCCCTTCTTCGACTCGTCGTACTGCTTCCGCATGGCCTCGATCTCAGCCATCAGCTTGTCGTTCGGCGAAGCGAACAGCCACCACTGCGACTTCGGGTACTCCTCGAGCACCGCACGGGTGATCTTGGTGTCCTTCTTGAAGCCCTTCGGACCGGCAATGCCCTGCCGTCCCTCGAGCAGCTCGGCAAGACGGTTGTAGACGTTGCGGTCCAGGATCGCCTGCTCGTCGTCGCGGTCCTTGGCCAGACGCTCGATCTCTTCCCGCTCGATCGCCAGCGCACGCTCGTCCTTGTCGACGCCGTGGCGGTTGAACACGCGGACTTCCACGATCGTGCCCTGCACGCCCGGGGGAACGCGCAGCGAGGTGTCGCGAACGTCGGAGGCCTTTTCACCGAAGATGGCGCGCAGAAGCTTTTCTTCCGGCGTCATCGGGCTTTCGCCCTTCGGCGTGATCTTGCCGACCAGGATGTCGCCGGCGCGGACTTCCGCGCCGATGTAGACGATACCGGCTTCGTCGAGGTTCTTCAGCGCTTCTTCCGAGACGTTCGGAATGTCGCGGGTGATTTCCTCAGGGCCGAGCTTGGTGTCGCGGGCCATCACCTCGAACTCCTCGATGTGAATCGAGGTGAAGACGTCTTCCTTCACGATCCGCTCGGAGAGCAGGATCGAGTCTTCGAAGTTGTAGCCGTTCCACGGCATGAACGCGACGAGCACGTTGCGTCCCAGAGCGAGCTCGCCGAGATCGGTCGAGGGACCGTCCGCGATGATGTCGCCCTTCTTGACGATGTCGCCGACCTTCACCAGCGGACGCTGGTTGATGCAGGTCGACTGGTTGGAGCGCTGGTACTTCATCAGACGGTAGATATCGACGCCCGACTTGGTCGGATCGAGATCTTCCGTGGCGCGGATGACGACGCGGGTCGCGTCGATCTGGTCGATCACGCCCGAACGGCGCGCCGCGATCGCGGCACCCGAGTCACGCGCAACCACACCTTCCATGCCGGTGCCGACGAACGGCGCCTCGGCGCGAACCAGCGGCACCGCCTGGCGCTGCATGTTCGAGCCCATCAGCGCGCGGTTTGCGTCGTCGTTCTCGAGGAACGGGATCAGGGCCGCGGCGACCGAAACGAGCTGCTTCGGCGACACGTCCATGTAGTCGACCTTGTCCGGCGTCAACGGCACGACGTCGCGGGTACCGCTGGCGCGGCAGACCACCAGGTCTTCGGTAAAGCGACCCTTGGCGTCGATCGGCACGTTGGCCTGAGCGACGGAATAGCGGCCTTCCTCCATCGCCGAGAGGTACACGACCTCGTCGGTGACGCGACCGTCCTTGACCTTGCGGTACGGCGTCTCGACGAAGCCGTACTTGTTCACGCGCGCGAAGGTCGCGAGCGAGTTGATGAGGCCGATGTTCGGACCTTCGGGCGTCTCGATCGGGCAGATTCGGCCGTAATGCGTCGGATGCACGTCGCGCACCTCGAAGCCGGCGCGCTCGCGGGTCAGACCGCCCGGTCCAAGCGCCGACAGGCGGCGCTTGTGGGTAATCTCCGACAGCGGGTTGGTCTGGTCCATGAACTGCGAGAGCTGCGAGGAGCCGAAGAACTCGCGCACCGCGGCAGCCGCCGGCTTGGCGTTGATCAGGTCCTGCGGCATGACCGTGTCGATATCGACCGAGGACATGCGCTCCTTGATCGCGCGCTCCATGCGAAGCAGACCGATGCGGTACTGGTTCTCCATCAACTCGCCGACCGAACGCACCCGGCGGTTGCCGAGATGGTCGATGTCGTCGATATCGCCCTTGCCGTCGCGCAGGTCCACCAACGTCTTGATGACGCAGAGGATGTCTTCCTTGCGCAGCGTGCGCTGGGTGTCGGGCGCATCGAGGTCGAGGCGCATGTTCATCTTGACGCGGCCCACCGCGGAGAGGTCGTAACGCTCGGCGTCGAAGAACAGCGACTGGAACATGGCCTGCGCCGAATCCAGCGTCGGCGGCTCGCCCGGACGCATCACGCGGTAGATGTCGAACAGCGCGTCCTCGCGCGTCATGTTCTTGTCGGCCGAGAGCGTATTGCGGATGTAGGGGCCGACATTGACGTGGTCGATGTCGAGCAGCGGCAGTTCCTTGTAGCCGTGCTCGTTCAGCGCCTTCATCGACTTGTCGGTGATTTCCTCGCCGGCTTCGGCATGGATCTCGCCGGTCTTGGGGTTGACGAGGTCCTCGGCGAGGTAGTTGCCGACGAGTTCCTCATCCGACAGGCGCAGCGCCTTCAGGCCCTTCTCCTGCATCTGACGCGCACCGCGCACGGTGAGCTTCTTGCCGGCCTCGAGCACGACCTTGCCGGTATCGGCGTCGATCAAATCGTTGACGGTCGAGTAGCCGCGGAAACGGCTGGCATCGAACGGAACGCGCCAACCTTCCTTGATCTTCTTGTACTGAATCTTCTTGTAGAACGTGGACAGGATCGCCTCGCCGTCGAGGCCGAGGGCGAACATCAGCGACGTCACCGGAATCTTGCGGCGACGGTCGATACGCGCGTAGACGATGTCCTTGGCGTCGAACTCGATGTCGAGCCAGGAGCCGCGATACGGGATCACGCGGGCAGCGAACAGCAGCTTGCCCGAGGAGTGGGTCTTGCCCTTGTCGTGGTCGAAGAACACGCCGGGCGACCGGTGCATCTGCGAGACGATGACGCGCTCGGTGCCGTTGACGATGAAGGTGCCGTTCATCGTCATGAGCGGAATGTCGCCCATGTAGACGTCCTGCTCCTTGATGTCCTTCACCGACTTCGCGCCGGTTTCCTCGTCGATATCGAACACGATGAGGCGCAGCGTCACCTTCAGGGGTGCCGCGAAGGTCATGCCGCGCTGGCGGCACTCGTCGACGTCGTATTTCGGCTGCTCGAACTCGTAGCGGACGAATTCCAGCATCGAGGTGCCCGAGAAGTCGGAGATCGGGAACACCGAGCGGAACACCGCCTGCAGACCCTCGTCGAGACGGCCACCCTGGGGTTCGTCGACCATCAGGAACTGGTCATAGGACGCCTTCTGAACCTCGATGAGGTTCGGCATCTCGGCGACTTCCTTGATGTGTCCGAAGAACTTGCGAACGCGTTTGCGACCGGTGAATGTCTGCTGCGCCATCGTGGCCTCTCATTTCGTCGCCCGCTCTGGGCGCGCCGTCCAGGACGCAGCTGCCGCCGCTCCCCGGGTTGAATTTTTCGAACCCGCTTTGGGGACCAAAAATCCAGTTTCAGGCCGTCATGTCCTGAATCTGTTCTTCAGACCTTCAAAACGCAAAACGACGCGCGGGGCGCATAGGCACGCCCGCCCGTCACAACGATCGTCTTCACGGACTGCAAAAGCCCGAAATAGCTTGCTCTCCCAACGGCTTACAGGGAAATCCGGCCTCCCCGCCACCGCGCTTTCGTGCTGTCGACCCGATATGGGACGACAATAGTGCAGATTCGAGGGGTAAACCCGCAAATCCCCACACTTTTTCGTGTTCGACCTGCGTCGGGACGTTCCGTCGCACGCCTTTTGCATCTGGCCCACCCCTTCGAGGGAGGACCAGGGTCCCGGGCTTCGCTGATGCGCGCCCGAGACCCGGCCAGTAAGCGCTGCTTACTTGAGCTCGACCTTGGCGCCAGCCTTCTCGAGCTGCACCTTGATCTTTTCGGCTTCGTCCTTGTTCACGCCTTCCTTGACAGGCTTCGGCGCGCCCTCGACGAGGTCCTTTGCTTCCTTCAGGCCCAGGCCGGTGATGGCGCGGACTTCCTTGATGACCTCGATCTTCTTGTCGCCGGCGCTGGCGAGAACGACCGTGAACTCGGTCTTCTCTTCCGCCGGAGCGGCGGCAGCGCCACCACCGGCCGGGCCGGCCACGGCGACAGCCGCGGCAGCCGAAACGCCCCACTTCTCTTCGAGGAGCTTCGCGAGTTCGGCAGCTTCGAGCACGGTGAGGCTCGAGAGGTCGTCAACAATCTTCTGCAGGTCAGCCATTGTTCAGTTTCCTTACGTGTATGTCTGGTTCGGGTTTGAGTTTTGCGAAGGGCGTCAGGCCGCTTCGCCCTTTGAGGCATGAGCCTGGATGACGCGCGCGAGCTTGCCCGCGGGCGCGTTGGCGAGCTGAGCGATCTTGGTCGCCGGGGCCACAAGCAGGCCGACGATCTTGGCGCGCAGTTCATCAAGCGACGGCAGCGAGGCAAGCGCCTTCACGCCGTCGACATTCAGGACGGTCTTCCCCATCGAGCCGCCAATGATGACGAACTTTTCGTTCGCCTTGGCGAATTCGATGGCGACCTTCGGCGCCGCTACCGGATCGTTCGAAGTGGCGATCACGGTCGGTCCCTTCAGCATGGGGCCGATGGCAACGACGTCAGTGCCTTCAAGAGCAATTTTGGCGAGACGGTTCTTCGAGACCTTCACCGAGGCACCCGCCTGCTTCATCTGCTGGCGCAGCTTCTGCATCTGGGCGACGGTGAGGCCGGAATATTGAGCAACGACCGCGACGCTCGTGGTCTTGAAGACCCCGTTGAGCTGTTCGACCGCTTCCTTTTTTGCCGCTCGTTCCACAGCAAGCTCTTTCCGGTTGGCGGTCATCGCGAGAAGCGGGACCGCCGGGTTGCACCCATCGTCCCACCCAAAACCTGAACCTCGGGGGCAAAACCCCTTCGGACACGCGCCGGGCGAGACGACAATTCAAAGCCTGCCCTCCGGGAGCCCGCTAAGGCCCACGGCGTGTCGAGGTCCGAACCAGAACCCGTTCCGCAACCACCCCTTAAGGTGGAAGGCGAAGTGAAATCCGGTCTTCACCCGTCTATGCAGGCCATGCGATTAAGCCGTTGGGAAATCGAAACTTCCCGCGAGCGCCTGCAGTCTTGGACAGGACGAGGTCAGCCGGCGAACCGTCCGACCCCTGCCCGCACTCCACCAACCGACGGGTTTTCCTTCCTTTTCGGGCAAATCCTCACGGACGTCCTGAAAAGGAATGATCTCCTGTCTTGTGGGTTTTCGGAATGCGTGCACGAACGCGCCAGCCGAGGCCGGCACGTCCGGAAGCGGTTCTTTAACCGCTCTCTGCCTGCTTGCCAAGAGCAAAATTCACACCAGTTCCAATCGATTGGCGGCGGGGCTTGAGGCGGGTCGACAAGGACCGATTCAGGCCTTTTTCACCTCATAAGGTAGCGGCTTGCCCTCGAAAAACGCGGTCAGGTTCGCCAGCACGCAGTTCTGCATGGCGACGTGCGATTCCAGGGTGTGGCCGCCGAGATGAGGGGCGAGCACGACGTTGGGGAGCGCGGTCAGCGCGTCGGGGGCGTGCGGTTCCTTCTCGAAGACGTCGAGGCCTGCACCTGCAATGGTCTTGTCGGTCAGGGCCGCGACCAGGGCCTTCTCGTCGATGACCGAGCCGCGGGAAATATTGACGACATAGCCGTCCGCGCCGAGGCGCTTGAGGATATCGGCGTTGACGACGTGCTGGGTCTCGGCCCCTGCCCGGACCGCGATCATCAGCACGCTGCACCAATCGGCCAGCGCCTCCAGCGTCGGGAAATATTGATAGGGCAGATCGTACCTGGTGCGGCTGAAATAGCCGACCTCGCTCTCGAAGGCGGCGCAGCGCGCGGCGATCTTGCGGCCGATCTCGCCCATGCCGTAGACGCCGATGCGGCGGCCGGGCATGCCGGCCTGCGCGCGCATCATCGGCGACTGCTTTGACGCCGCCCAATCGCCGCTGCGGACATACTGGTCGGCGACCAGGATCCGCCGCGTCGTCGCCAGCATCAGGGTCATGGCAATGTCGGCGACCGAGGCCGCATTGGCGCCCGGGCTGTGTCCGACAGCGATGTTGCGGGCGGCTGCCGCCTTCAGGTCGACGCCGTCATAGCCGGTGCCGTAGCAGACGATGGCGCCGAGCTTTGGAAACAGATCCATCGCCTCCCCGCCGAGTGCGCCCCCACCCTGGGCGAGCATCGCGCGGACGCCGCCGATCTCGTCCGCCGAAAACACCTCGTGTGCGGGCTTGCCTCCGGTGTCGAGCAGCTCGAACCGTTCGGCGAAGCGCGCCAGCATCGTCTTGGGAAAGCGCGCGTAGACCAGGACCTTGTCAGCCATTGTTCTTGTTTCCGATGAATGCCGTTGTCCGATGAGTGCCGTCGAAAATGGAAAGGGGCGGAATCGGTCGCCCGATTCCGCCCCTCGCCTCATGCAATTTCCAAACCTCAGCCGAGGCAGGCCTTAGCTGAGAATGGTGCCCGGCTCGACCTTCACGCCGGGGCCCATCGTCGAGGACACCGCAACGCGCTGGATGTAGGTGCCCTTGGAACCCGCCGGCTTCGCCTTCGAGACAGCATCGGCCAGAGCCTTGATGTTCTCGACCAGCTTCTCCTCCGAGAACGAGGCCTTGCCGACGCCGGCCTGCAGGATGCCGGCCTTCTCGACGCGGAACTCGACCGAGCCGCCCTTGGCACCCTTCACCGCACCGGTGACGTCCATGGTCACGGTGCCGATCTTCGGGTTCGGCATCAGGCCGCGCGGGCCCAGCACCTTACCGAGGCGGCCGACCAGCGGCATCATGTCGGGGGTCGCAATACAACGATCGAAATCGATCGTGCCGTTCTGCACCTTCTCGACCAGGTCCTCGGCGCCGACGACGTCGGCACCCGCAGCCTTGGCTTCATCGGCCTTGGCGCCGCGGGCGAACACGCCGACGCGGAGCGTACGGCCGGTGCCGTTCGGCAGAGTCACGACGCCGCGGACCATCTGGTCGGCGTGACGCGGATCGACGCCGAGATTGATCGCGACCTCGATGGTCTCGTCGAACTTCGCCTTGGCGCGTTCCTTGACCATCTTGATGGCGTCCGCGAGCGGGTAAAGCTTTTCGCGGTCAACACCTTCGCGGGCTTTGTTCAAACGCTTTCCGATTGCCATGAGCCCTTACCCCGCCACTTCCAGACCCATCGAACGGGCAGAGCCCTCGACCATCTTCATGGCCGATTCGATGGTGTCGCAATTGAGATCCTTCATCTTCTTCTCGGCGATCTCGCGCACCTGCGCCTTGGTCACCTTGCCGGCCTTGTCACGGCCCGGCGCCTTCGAGCCGGACTGGATCTTGGCAGCCTGCTTGAGGAAGAACGACATCGGGGGGGTCTTCATCTCGAACGTGAACGAACGATCGGCGTAGATCGTGATCACGACGGGAATCGGGGTGTTCTTCTCTTCCTTCTGGGTCTGGGCGTTGAACGCCTTGCAGAACTCCATGATGTTGAGACCGCGCTGACCGAGCGCGGGACCGATCGGGGGCGAGGGATTCGCCGCACCGGCCGGGACCTGAAGCTTCAGGTATCCGGTCACTTTCTTTGCCATGTATCACTCCTGTTGTGCCGGCCAGGCCGGCGGTTTCAGGTTCGTGGTCTGGGTCGGATGCGGCTGGCAACCGCCCTCTCCCTCCCACGGCCTCTTGCTGGCGCGAGACCGAAGCCTCACGCCTCAAACGATCAGACCTTCTCGACCTGACCGAATTCCAGCTCCACCGGCGTGGCGCGGCCGAAGATCGACACTGCGACCTTCACGCGCGAACGCGCCTCGTCGATTTCCTCGACCACCCCCGAGAACGAGGCGAACGGGCCGTCGGCCACGCGCACGTTCTCGCCGATCTCGAACGACACCGACGCCTTCGGACGTTCCACGCCCTCCTGCACCTGGTGCAGGATGCGCATGGCCTCGGATTCCGAGATCGGCATCGGCTTGTTCTCGGCGCCGAGGAAGCCCGTGACCTTCGGCGTGTTCTTGATCAGATGAAACGCCTCGTCGGTCAGCTTCATCTTCACCAGCACATAGCCCGGGAAGAACTTGCGCTCGGCGTCGATCTTGCGGCCCCGGCGCACTTCCGTGACCTTCTCGGTCGGCACCAGCACCAGCTCGAACAGCTCCTCGAGCCCGCGCTGCTTGGCCTGCTCGCGGATCGATTCGGCGACCTTCTTCTCGAAGTTCGAATAGGCGTGGACGATGTACCAGCGCTTGTCGGACAATTGAGCGGTTGCTGTAGCCATCAGTGAATGCCCAAAAGGAAGGTGATGAGGTAGCGGATGATCTGGTCGGCGGCGAAGAAGAAGATCGAGGCCACGGCGACCATCACGAACACCATGATGGTGGTGATCGTGGTCTCGCGGCGAGTCGGCCAGGTGACCTTGGCGGTCTCCGAGCGCACTTCCTGCAAGAACTTGAACGGGCTGACTGCCATCGTTTGAGGTCCAGCGTCCGTCGACAGACGCAAATGAATTTCAGGGATCCGAACAGCCGCCGTTGGCCCAGCCCTCTGTCTCGAAGGATGAGCCGGAAACCGGGCTCGATTGTTCGGGGATTTCAAAGCCGCGCCGGAGATCCGCGTCTAACGGGCCGGCTGCGAGTGCGGGGTAGATACTGCGGATGGGGCCAAAGGTCAAGGTGTGGGCCGGCCGGGATACAAGTGGCTGGGGCTAACGGACCTGATCCGGATCAAGGGCTTACCCCGTCCCCATCACCCACGGTCCGAGCTTTCACTCGCCGTTGTCCTGCCACTTATCCTGATTGTCGGGGATTAGCTGGCAGGAGTGGCAGGGCTCGAACCTGCGACCCCCGGTTTTGGAGACCGGTGCTCTACCAATTGAGCTACACTCCTGTGGACCCTCGCGTCGCCACGCGGATCAGGCGCGCTTTCAAGCACAGGGGACGGCTGGTTTGCAAGGACGGATTGCAAGGGTGAAGCGCGCTGGCTTCGCTTGTTTGTACCGCTGCTTCTGGGTCACAGTCCCCTCCCGATAATAAAGAGCAACCGGGAGTCCCCATGACCGCGACAGCCGCCCCTCGCCCCACGACCGCGCCGAAAACCCCGCCCTTGCCCGAGGCCAGGCCCGAGACGCTGGGCCTGTCGCGGCCCCGCCTCCAGGCGATGTCGGACGCGTTCAAGCGCGAGATCGACAAGGGAACCATCCCCGGCATCACGGTGCTGGTGGCCCGGCGCGGCCAGGTCGGCTGGTTCGAGGCGCTCGGCAGGCAGGGCCCGGCCGGCCCGGCGATGGCGCTTGATTCGATCTTCCGGATCTTCTCGATGACCAAGCCGATCGTGTCGGTCGGCATCATGGCCCTGGTCGAAGACGGCCACCTGCTGCTGGGCGATCCCGTTGCCAAGTTCATCCCGGAATTCGCCGACCAGAAGGTCGGCGTCGTCAGCGGCGGCAAGCTGGAACTGGTTCCGCCCAAGCGGCCGATGACGGTGCAGGACCTGCTCCGCCACACCTCGGGTCTCACTTATGAGCACCAGGGCGACGGCCCCGTACACAAGCTCTACCAGGAGTCCCGCGTCCGCAGCCGCAAGATCACCAATGCCGAGCATGCCGCTTTGGTGGCGAGCTTCCCCCTCGTCTGCCACCCCGGCGACGAATTCAACTACAGCCGCTCCACCGACATCCTTGGCCGCATCATCGAAGTCGTCAGCGGCAAATCGCTCGGCGCCTTCCTGACCGATCGCATCCTCGCACCGCTCCAGATGACCGAGACCGGCTTCTCGACCTCGGAGGCCAATGCCAACAGGCTCGCCCAGCCGTTCGAAGCCGATCCCTGGACCGGCGACAAGGTCGCGCTGTTCAACATGCTGGAGCAGCCGATCATGGAGTCAGGCGGCGGCGGTCTCGTTTCGACCACGACGGACTATGCCCGCTTCGCGCTGATGCTGCGCAATGGTGGCACGCTCGACGGCAACAGGATCATCGGCCGCAAGACGCTGGAGCTGATGGCTTCCGATCACCTCGGGCCGCACGTTGTGACCAACGGCACGCTGCTCTCGCCCGGCCACGGCTTTGGCCTCGGCTTCGCCGTCCGCCGCGAGGCTGGCATCGCGCCGTTCCCCGGCAGCGTCGGCCAGTATTTCTGGAGCGGCATTGCCGGGACGTTCTTCTGGATCGATCCGAAGGAGGATCTGTTCACGGTGTTCATGAGCCAGGGCCCCGGCCAGCGCGATTTTACCCGGACGCTGGTGCGGGATCTGGTTTACGCGGCGGTGGAGTAGCCTTCTCAGGCACGCGCCAACAAGCCAGGCTCCGCGGCAGAGGGCGCGGTGCCCTCCTGGCCCTGCGCCATGGCAACGACGATTTGCGCCGCCTCGCGCAACGAGGTGGCAAACAGATCGGCCTTCGCCGTCTCCCGCAGCTCGTCGATGTTCACGACACCCTCCGCCCAGCATCCGACCATGATGGCCGCCTGCGGCAGCTTGCGGCGCAGCCGGCGCACCGCGTAGCGCAAATGCGCGGGGCTCGTGATGCCGATATAGCTCAGGCAGACCAAGGCCACGCCTGACGTCTCGAGGCGGAAGATGTTGGCGGTCGACAACGCTTCCGGTCCTTCGACACGGCTGCCGACGCCATGGGCGCGGCAGAGCTGCGCGAGCATGATGGCCCCGGCCTCGTCGAGCTTGGTCCGGCCTCCAATGCAGAGCACGGCATTTTCGCCGCGAAAGCGTTCCGCGAGGACGGCAGCGTCGAGCACAGGAATGTCCGGCCGGTCCGTGGCCGGCGCGACCGCTTCGACGGCATCGACGGCTTCGGCGTCCAAGGTCCGCTCATTTCCGGCGGGACGGCCATCCTCCTGATCCGAGAGATCTTCGACAAATTCAACCACGGTATCGCGGATGCGCACGAGCCGCGTCTGGTCCAGCGCCGCGCGGTCGAGGTCCGACTGGGCCAGCTGCATGCCCTTGATCGCGACCTCATCGTAATAGGCCGCGAGCGATCGCTCCTTGAGGAACTGCTCGGCCTTCTCGGCGGCTTCGGTCGGGTCGCCCGCCAGCATGCGCTGATAGAAGATTTCGGGAGGCGACAGCGCCGGGCGATCGCCGAACATGACGTCAAGAAAGGACAGCCTTTCGACGTGGCGGCCGAGCACGACCAGACACACGGTGAGCGGCGTTGCGAGCACAAGCCCGATCGGTCCCCACAGCGCCGTCCAGAACGTCGCCGAGACGACGACCGCCACGGGCGACAGGCCCGTCGTGCGGCCGTACAACAGCGGTTCGACGACCTGCCCGACCAGCGGTTCGATGACGAAGAACAGCGCTGCGGTCCAGGCCAGCATCCACCAGCCCGGATCGACCGCCACGGCGAGCGCGAGCGGAAATGCCGCCGCGATGATCGAACCGATATACGGCACAAAGCGCAGCACGGCTGCCAGAATGCCCCACAGCGCGGCGCTGGGAATCCCGATCAGCCACAGGCCGGTGCCGATCAGCACGCCGAAGCCCGTGTTGAGCATGAGCTGGTTGAGGAAGAGCCGACTCAAGCGCGCCGCGGCGTCGTCGAGTGCAGCAGTCGTGCGTTGCAGATCGTGCGAGCCCGCCAGCCTGATCAGACGATTTCGAAGATCCTCGCGCTGAATCAGGATGAAGATCACGAAGATGACGATGATCCCGGTCGTTGCCAGCGGCGACACCAAGGGGGCGATCAGCGAGCGCAGGCTCTCCAGCGCGCCGGGATCGGGCTGCAAGACCTCCACCGGGACCGGCTTGACGCCGGGGGTGGGCGTGCCGGAGGTCAGCGGATTGGCGGGCGCAACCGATTTGGGCTTGTCCAGCTCCTTGCCGAGGTCCTGAAGCATCCCGGCGGCGCGCTCCAGTGTGGAACTGCCGCCGGCGACGCCGCGCACCGACTGGATCTTGGAGAGAATCGTGACCTGGTACTTCGGCAGATCGCCGGCGAGGCCGTTGAGCTGCGTCGCGATCACGCTTCCCAAGGCGAAAATGATGGCGAAGGCAAACAGCACGACGCCGACCACGGCCAGCGCGCGTGGCGCGTGAAGACGCTGCATCAACCTGACGGGAGCTGCGAGCACGAAGCTCAGCAGGATGGCGAGCGCGACGGGAACGAAGATTTCCCGTCCCAGATAGAGAGCCGAGACGATGATAATGCTGAGGATCGCCGCCCCTACCGTGACAACCATTGCGGAGACGTCGTCGGGAGATTGCGGCTTGATCACCGTGGGGATCATCTATCTCGCTTTTCGCCCTCGTCTGCCATATCGGTCGACGATGAATGCGCGGGGCTAACGAGCCGGAAAGTGGTTGGTTCCTCGCCGTAGCGGCTCACCCAACCACTTCCCTTGGGCGGGAGCGCCTCAACTGATCGTCGCGCCGCCGTCGATCACCATGGTCTGGCCGGTCATGAAGTCGCCCGCCTTCGAACCCAGGAACACCGCTGCGCCCGCGATCTCGTCGGGGATGCCGATGCGCAGCAGCGGCGAGCGCGAGGTCGAGGCTTTCAAATTCTCCGGATTGTCCCACAGCGCCTTGGCAAAATCGGTCTTGATCAGGCCCGGCGCGATGCAGTTCACGCGGATATTGTGCTTGCCGTATTCGCAAGCAAGGTTGCGCGCGAGCTGCATGTCGGCGGCCTTCGAGATCGCGTAGGCGCCGAGGATGGTCGAGCCCTTGAGGCCGCCGATCGAGGAGACGATGATGACCGAGCCGTCCTTGCGCTCGATCATCTGCGGCACCACCATCGAGATCAGCCAATTGTTGGCGACGATGTTGTTGTCCAGAATCTTCCTGAACTGATCGTCGGAGATGCCGGCGAGCGGACCGTAATACGGGTTCGAGGCGGCGTTGCAGACCAGCACGTCGATCTTGCCGAAAGCGCGATTGCTCTCGTCGATCAGGTTTTGCAGATTCTCTTTCGACGAGATGTTGGCGGCGATCGCGACCGCGGTGCCCTTGCCGAACATGTCGTTGATGCCCTGGGCGACCTGGTCACAGACGTCTGCCTTGCGCGAGGAGATCACGACCTTGGCGCCGTGCTCGGCCATGCGCTCGGCGATCGCAAGCCCGATGCCGCGCGTCGATCCCGTGATGACGGCGACTTTCCCCTTCATGTCGAACAAGGTCATGCTTCTCTCCCAGAGTTATGATTTGCAGAGTGCGATTATTGTTGGCCTGAAACTTACGCCGCGCCCGCGCGACCGGGCAATTGCTCAGGCGAGCTTCTTGACTTCCGGACCCGACGGCTGATGCATCTCCGCGTGCGCGTCATCGGCGATCCACGGCTGCTGGTTCACCATCGGCAATCGCCAGACCGAGCGTTCGGGGCTCGAGAAATAGTCGAGCCGCGTGATCGAGCAATTGTCGATGTCGAACGACAGCGCCCTCTCCACCTGGCCGTCGAGCGCAAGCCCGATTGCGGCCTTGATGGTGCCGCCATGCGCGACCGCAATGATGTCCTGCCCGCCCGCCTCGCTGTTGATACGCTCGACGGTGCGGCGCGTGCGATTGTAGAGATCCATGAAACTCTCGCCGCCGGGCGCGGGCTCGTTGATGTCGGCGAACCAGCTCGATCCAACGGGGCGACTCGCGATGAACTGGGCGCGGTTCATGCCCTGCCATCGCCCGAGATTCTGCTCGGCGAGATCTGCTTCCCATGGCATCGACGCAGGCTTCGGGTACCCGGCCGCCCAGATCGCTTCCGCGGTCTGGTGCGTGCGCATCAGATTGCTCGAATACCAGACCGCCTTGCGTGGCAGCACCTTGGCAACAGCATTGAAGACGTAGGTGTCGCTGGTGTCGCAGGGGAGATCGCTCTGGCCGTAGATGTTGCCGCCGTCATTGCGCACCGGCGCATGACGGACCCACCACCAGCGCGTCGTGATCACGTTCGGCTTGTCTGCGGATGCCATCGAAACCCTTCCATCCCGTGTGATGTCGCTGTACGTCAGGTGTGAATGTGTCTCAAGACACTTTACCGTTTGAAATCTTGTTTGAAATTCCGTCGCGCGGCAAGCGTCGCGTGCGAAGCAAAGGGAGAAACGCATGGGCCGTCTGCAAGGCAAATCCGTCATCATCACCGGCGCCAGCAGCGGCATCGGCCGTGCGGCAGCACTGCTCTTCACCAGGGAAGGCGCAAAGCTCATCGCGGTCGATCGCACCGAGGCGGTGAAGGAGACGGTCGACGAGGTGAAGAAGGCCGGCGGTGTCGCAGAAGCCATGATCGCGGATGCGGGCTCCCAAACCGACGTCATTGCGGTGATCGACAAGGCGGTGAAGACGCATGGCCGGCTCGATGTGATCTGGGCCAATGCCGGCGTCTCCGGCGGGCTGGTGCCGCTCGGCGAGCAGACGGTGGAGCACTGGCAGGAGGTCTTGCGCGTCAATCTGATCGGCCCGTTCCTCGCGGTGAAGCACGCGATGCCGCACATGGTGAAGCAGCAATCCGGCGCGATCGTGCTGACGGCGTCCGTCGCAGGCCTCAAGGCCGGCGCCAGCGGACATCCCTACGCGGCGAGCAAGGCCGGCGTGATCTCGCTGGTGCAGACCACGGCCTATTCGCTGACCGGCACCGGCGTGCGCATCAACGCGGTATGCCCGGGCCTGATCGAAACCGGCATGACCAAGCCGATCTTCGACCGCGCCAAGGAGCGCGGCACCCAGGACAAGATCGGCCAGCTCAATCCGCTCAAGCGTCCCGGCCAGCCGCACGAGCTCGCCGCGATGGGATTGTTTCTGGCGAGCGACGAGGCCTCGTATGTGAATGGGCAAGCGTTCCCGGTGGACGGCGGCCTGACGGCGTCGATGCCCTATACGGGCAAGCCGGTTTAGCATCGTTCTCGTGTCCCGGACGCGACGCAGCGCGTAGCGGTGCGGCACGCAGTGACGCTCCGCAGAGCCGGGACCCAGCCGGCCGCGCGACTTGCTGCGACATGGGCCCCGGCTCTGCAGCGCACCGCTGAAGAAGCGCTGCGCTGCGTCCGGGGCACGAGAGCGCGGTTTTTTGTGCGCACCTGTCTCAACACCGTCATTGCGAGCGCAGCGAAGCAATCCAGAGTCCCTCCGCGGAAAGGTTCTGGATTGCTTCGCTGCGCTCGCAATGACGGAATGTGTGGGGGCAGCGTCGCTCCTCCAATTCGCAGTTCAATCGCAGACACACCCTCGCATCCTCGCGGCGCATTTCGCCCGAGCTTTGCTCGTCTTCTCACCCCCTCATGAAAGAGGGCGCAGGGAAGGCCGGGAGCCGGCTGGCTCCCATTGTCCGCCATGCCACGAGCAGATTGCGCTACATTGCACAGCGGGTAACAGGGCA